>JAOTVR010000035.1 GCA_029863305.1 Gammaproteobacteria bacterium
TGCCCGGGATCACAGCAACAGGCAGTGGATCGAGCCGTTCGCGGCAATTTGCCGCCGTGATGATTACCAGGCCATCCGGTTTATCGAGATCTGATGCGATTTTGGCAACGAGCTTGTTCTCGGCGACGCCGACCGAAGCGGTCAAGCCAGTCCTGTCACGAATCATGTTTTTTATGTTAGCTGCGATCTTTGAGCCGGCGCCGTGCAAACTGGTGCTCGCAGTGACGTCAAGAAATGCTTCGTCGAGCGACAGTCCCTCAACGATTGGCGTGAACTCATTGAAGATGGTAAATATCTGTTTCGATACAGAGTGGTAGTGGGACATCCGCGGTGTAACGCGAATCAGGTCCGGGCATCGTCGCCGGGCATCGGCCATCGGCATCGCCGAGCGCACGCCGTATTTGCGCACTTCGTAGCTCGCGGCTGCAACGACGCCGCGATTGCTGCCACCACCTACAACAACAGGTTTACCGCGCAATTCCGGATTGTCCCGTTGTTCTACGGAAGCGTAAAAAGCATCCATGTCGACGTGCAGGATCGTGCGTGCTGCGCGGGTCATCCTAGTTACCGCGCTCGACGATATAGCGGGCGAGCCAACGCAATGAGTCTGCTGCTGCGCCGAAGTCGTCCAGTTGCTCAAGTGCATTGCGCAACAAGCTGTCGCAGCGGCTGCGCGCGTGGTCGATACCCATCAGGCCCGGGTAAGTCGCCTTACCCAGCCGTTGGTCGGCACCAGTCCGCTTGCCGATGACGTGGGTTTCGCCCTCTACATCGAGGATGTCGTCCTTGATCTGAAACGCGACGCCAATCGTGCGGCCGAACGCGTCAATGGCCGATGCGCGGTCCGGCGACAGCTTTTCGCACAATATTGAGGCCGAGACGACCGAGGCGTGGATCAAGGCGCCGGTCTTGAGAGAGTACATTGTCTCTATTTCATCGGTGCTGATCGCGGTTCCCTCGGCGGCAAGGTCCATTGACTGGCCGCCCGTCATGCCTGTCGATCCGCACGCATCAGCAACCAGTTTGACGAGTTTGGTCCTGGTCGTGGCAGCGACATCCTGCATATCCGCCAACACGCTAAAAGCGAGCGGCTGCAAAGCATCTGCCGCGAGAATTGCCGTTGCCTCGTCGAACTGTCGATGCACTGTCGGTTTGCCCCGTCGCAGGTCGTCATCATCCATCGCCGGCAAGTCATCGTGCACGAGCGAAAAAGCGTGGATGAGTTCGATGGCCGCTGCCGGAGCGTCGAGAATCGACTCCGCCAGACCGAGGCACTCACCGGCCGCGTAGACCAATAATGGTCGCACGCGTTTGCCGCCATTGAATACGGCGTAGCGCATTGCATCATGCAGGCGTTTCGGGGGTTGGCTGGCTGATGGCAAAACCGAATCGAGCTTTTCAGCCACTCGCTCGGTGTAATACGCAATACGTTTTTCAAACGCTACTGACAACAACGACTCCGCTGCATTGAATAAGGGCATCTAGCGTACACGTAATTATGCCGGGCTAGGCTATAATTCGCGTCCCTTTTACGCGTCAATTGAGCCCATGCCGGCAATCGCCAGAGCCCAGCCGAACATCGCACTGATCAAATACTGGGGGAAACGCGATTCACATCGCAATCTCCCTGCGGTCGGCTCGATATCAGTTACGTTGGCCGACTTGTTCACGACAATGCGCGTCGAGTTTGACGACGCCTTGAGCGACGACCTCCTGATCGTCAATGCCTGTGTGAATGAGGATATGCTGCCCCGCATCCAACGCTGCCTCGACAACGTCGCTGGCGCGCGGCGGCATCCGGCGCGTATCGACAGTGAAAGTAACTTTCCAATCGCGGCGGGTCTGGCATCGTCGGCTTCCGCTTTCGCCGCCCTGGTTGTCGCTGCCGACGCGGCGGCAGGCATGGGGCGGGATACGGCGCGCCTGGCCAGTCTCGCCGGGAGCGCATCCGGTTCGGCGGCGCGTTCGCTGTATGGCGGATTCGCGGAGCTCGAAAATTCCGGCGATGAAATCAAGGTCAACTGCCTGTGCAACGCGGCAGACTGGCCACTCAGAGTTGTGGTTGCAATCACTGCGACCGGGCCCAAGCCGCTTGGCTCCACTGCGGCGATGGAGATCAGCCGCAAGACGTCGCCATTCTACTCACGCTGGATCGAGCAACAGCCACAGGACCTGACGGAAGCAAGAAATGCGATCGCTGCGCGTGATTTCGCGAAACTCGCGTCCGTTGCAGAGCACAATTGTTTGAAGATGCACTCCGTCATGTGGGGCTCACGACCACCGATCGTCTACTGGAACAGCGTGACATTGGAGTGCATGCAGGCGGTTCGCGAACTGCAATCTCAGGGAGTCGCGGTTTTTTTTACGATCGATGCCGGACCGCAGGTCAAAGCGATATGTGAAGTAGCCGACGAGTCGAAGGTTCGAAGTGCTTTTGGCGCGATCGGCGGCGTCGCAGACATCCTCGCAAGCGGACTCGGCGGCGGTGCCTCGCTGATTGACGATGACTGACGCGAATTCGGCCATGACGATATCGGCAAGCGCGCCCGGAAAGCTCGTTCTCTGCGGCGAGTATGCGGTTCTCGATGGTGCGCCGGCCATTTGCATGGCCGTTGACCGGCGCGCGGTTGTGACGATTACGGCAACTGGCGCAGACCATCACGCGGTTTCGGCGCCCGGAGTTTCCGCTGAATGCGGCAGCTTCCGGTACGTCGATGGTGAACTCGAGTGGCTGTCGAAACGGAGCGATTTCCTGCTCGTCGACAGCGTATGGCGAACGGCGAAACCGGCAGATCTCCGCGGCACGGCGATGCTGCTCGATACCGGCGGTTTCGTCGACGCGGACAGCGGCATCAAGCTTGGCATCGGATCGAGCGCGGCTTTGGCGGTCGCGCTGGCAGCGGCACTCGTCGAATTCGCACAGATAGATGCGGATGCGCGCAGTATCGCATTCGCGGCGCACGGGCAATTTCAAGGCGGTTACGGCAGCGGCATCGACATTGCCTGCAGCAGCGCCGGAGGACTGATTGACTACCGCACAGGTGCGGTGAACAGCCCGCGCCTGAGCTGGCCAGGCGGACTGTTGCACGCAGTGTTGTGGAGTGGCGTTGCGGCGGACACTGGCAAAAAACTCGAACATCTCGACACACGTACGCCGTTAGCGTCGCGTGCCGCGCTCATGTATGCGTCACGGCGAATGGCAGAGGTTTGGCGCCGGGGTCCGGCACAGGCCATTCTCCACGAATTCCGGGACTACACGAAGGTATTGCGCGAATTCAGCATTGACCACGAGCTTGGCATATTCGATGCTGGCCATGCGGAATTAGCCGATTCTGCCGATGCAGCGGGCCTGGTCTACAAGCCCTGTGGTGCCGGCGGCGGCGATGTTGGCGTCGTGTTCGCCGATAACGCAGCCAGTGTAGCGGCCTTTGTCGAAACAGCGGCAACGCACGGCTTCCGAGCCTTGAATATGAACCTGGACCCGAGCGGTGTGCAGGTCGTCAGAGAGAAACAGTGACCGATTCGCGAATTACGGGTCTTTACCGACTGGGTGTTGCCGAACGCATCGCCGAGTTGCAGCGACTTGGCTGGTTGTCGGATATCGATGCGGAACTGCTGCATCAGGGACGCCACGTGTTGTTGCCGGCGTGCGCGGACAGGATGATCGAAAACGTCATCGGCGTATTTGCGATGCCGCTCGCGATCGCACCGAACTTCGTCGTCAATGGCCGCGATTACATTGTGCCCATGGTCGTAGAAGAGCCGTCTATCGTTGCCGCAACGAGCAATGCGGCCCGAATGGCGCGTGCGACCGGCGGTTTCACGTCACACGCGTCAGAGTCGCTGCTCGTTGGCCAGATTCACGTGTGCGATGTGAATGATGTCGCGGCGGCGCTCGGGCGAATAACGGCAGCCAGGGACGAACTGCTCAGTTTGTGCAATGCGGTGCATCCGCGCCTGGCCCGGCGTGGCGGAGGCGTGCGTGACATTGAGTTGCACCGTATCGAATTGCCGCGCGGGGTCGACGTCATTGCCGTGCACCTTCTGGCAGATACCTGCGATGCAATGGGTGCCAATCTCGTCAATACGATCTGCGAGGCCGTGGCGCCGCGGCTTGCCGCTTTGTGCGACGGCAATATTGCGCTGCGAATACTGTCTAATCTCGCGGATCGCGCGCTCGTCACATCGCGTGTGCGATATGCGCTCGACGACCTGGCGAGTGGCAAGTTCGATGCGGCAACGGTGCGCGATCGAATCGTGATGGCGAGCGACATAGCAACCGTCGATGCCCACAGAGCGGCAACGCATAACAAGGGCATCATGAACGGCATCGATCCACTGGCGATTGCAACGGGCAATGACTGGCGGGCGATCGAGGCTGGCGCACACGCTTTCGCTGCGTCTACGGGACGTTACAGGCCACTCGCCACCTGGTCGGCGGACGATAACGGTGATCTCATCGGCACGCTCACGATGCCGCTCAAGGTAGGCACGGTTGGCGGAAACCTCGACGCAAATCCCGGCGCCTCGTTCGGCCTGCGTGTAACGGGCGTAACCGCCGCACGTGAGCTCGCGGAACTGATGGCCGCGGTTGGCCTGGCGCAGAATTTCGCAGCGCTGCGGGCTCTGGCGACCAGCGGTATTCAGCGGGGCCATATGAAGCTGCATGCACGCAGTGTCGCGTCAAGCGCCAAGGTTCCCGACGAATTATTCGATGATGTTGTGAGCGAACTCGTCGAGTCGGGCGACATCAAGGTATGGAAAGCAGCCGAGATACTGGCGGATAAGCAGTCACAGACCGTGGCGGAGGCACAGGCAGGAACGGCCGCCGGCAAGGTCATATTGCTGGGGGAACACGCGGTCGTATACGGCAAACACGCGCTCGCCTTGCCGATCGCTGACGCCGTGGCGGTCGATCTTTCAGCCAGCGTTTCGGATTCGACCATCAGCATTCCTGCGTGGGGGGTCAGGCGGAAGATATCGGCTGAAGATGACACGAGCATCGGGGCTGTCATTGCCCTGATTCAAGATGAGCTCGGGATTGCCGATTCGCGCTACTCCATACGCGTCCATTCGAGGTTGCCGCGTGCAATGGGTCTCGGTTCCTCCGCGGCATTCGCAGTCGCAATTACGCGAGCATTCAACACTGAACTCGCGCTCGGTCTTGACGATGTGAAGATCAATGCCGTCGCTTTCGAATGCGAGAAGCTCGCGCATGGCACTCCGTCTGGAATCGACAACACGATCGCGACGTTTGGTGAACCCATGCTGTTTCGTAATGCCGGTTCACTGGAGTTTGAGACACTGAAGCTCGCAGAAGCTCCGCCGATCATCGTTGCCTGCAGCAGCCGTCCCGGGCTGACCAGGGAGCAGGTTGCGGGCGTTCGGGAGCGATACATGCGGTGTTCCGTGCACTACGACGCCATATTTGATGAGATCGACTCCCTGAGCCAGGCTGGCGCGGAGGCATTGGCCAGGTGCGACTATGCCGCACTCGGCATGCACATGAATATGTGTCATGGCCTGCTGCATGCCATTGAGGTGTCGACAGCCGAGCTGGACAGCATGGTTGCCATTGCGCGGGCGGCGGGAGCTGTCGGCGCCAAAGTGACAGGCGGTGGTGGCGGCGGTTCGGTCGTCGCGCTGTGTCCTGAATCGCCTGGCAAGGTCAGCCGCGCATTCAGGGCAGCCGGATTTGAGACCATTACTCTTGTTTAGCGAAGGGAAAACAGAATTGGACAGTGAACACAGAATCGTGTCGTCGGAAGCGGAAGAGTTGATCCTCGTTGATGCCGATGATCGGGAAACGGGATTCCTTTCGAAAGCCATGTGTCACGACGGCGGCGGCGTTTTGCATCGGGCGTTTTCGCTGTTTCTGTTCAATACAGAGGGCGATTTGCTGTTACAGCAACGCAGCACATCAAAGCGTCTCTGGCCGGGTTTCTGGTCAAACAGTTGCTGCAGCCATCCGCGGCGAGGCGAATCAATGGCCATCGCGACGCGGCGGCGATTACGCGATGAGCTGAACATCGAAACCTCGTTGCAGTTCGTCTACAAGTTCGCCTACGAGGCCGAATTTGGCGACGCAGGTTCCGAAAACGAACTATGTCATGTGTACCTGGGAAGGGTCGGTGATGATTTCACGCCGAATGCGAACGAGATTGCGGCGGTCCGGTTTGTGCGGCCAGACGAGTTGGTCAAGGAGCTTGCCGCGTCACCGGCGACTTTCACTCCGTGGCTGAGGATGGAGTGGCAGGCTCTGTCGGCTGATTATCGGCAGCAGCTTGGGAAATACTGCCGGTCCTAGCCTACGTAACGGTAATACTCGATTCCGAGGTCGCTGAAGTGCCGCTCTGCGTGCTTGCCGACATAATCGATCACAAATTCATTCTGTGGTACGTAGTCCAGATTGTTCGCGCGGCGGCCGTCGTGCAATGCGACGTACTGATCCCGATCAAGATCCACCGCAAACTGCATGACATCGCCAAAGCCGATTGCGGCGGTAGCCTCGCGCCAGCCCTCTGCCATGAAGAAGGGAATGACCTCAGCTGCGTCACCGCTGCCATAGCCCAGTGTCAGAACTTCTTCGCCGACTGACAATGATCCTTCATCGAGGGCCTGCTCAAAACCGGCAGCCATCCATGCAGGCAAGGCGGCCGTGTAAAGATTCCCAAGGTCAAGCATGGAGTCGCTGCCCAGGGCGAGCTTGTCGAGAATTTCGCGTCGATAGTGGCGTGACTCGCGAAACACCCGAAGTACCGCCATAGTCAGCGGAAATGCCTCAAACTGCACACGCTCCGGATCAGCCAGTGCGGATACCTGTGGCTTGCTGAGCATCTCCGCCGCGAGTTTTTCGGGTTCGATGTTCGCTTCATAGCAATACGATGCCAGTTCGGCCCGGTCCTCGGCATTGCCGTGGCTCATGGCGAACAGGTACGAGACGGCCCAACCCGTCTCGGGCATGCGTCGATAAGGACGATGCAGAAACACGGTCTTCAGCGAGCGCATGTAGTCAGCCGGATTCAAATTTCGCTTCTCATACATGTCATGCAAGGCGTGCAAGGTCTCGTCGATGTAGCAGGTTGTTGAGTACTTGCCGTTGAATACGGGAAAGTCCTGAACCTGATGCGTCTGTGAGCGATCCTGGCCGCAAAAGCGTGACATCGGTTTGCGAAAATCCATGATGCGGTAATCTGATGCGGATCCCGATGCCGGCAAATCAACAATCGCGAGTGTCGGATTTTCTTCGAGTAGCATCGCAACCGCGCCGGCGCCCTGGGTGGGCTCGCCGCTGGAACCGCGCGCGTATTCGGCGATGTCGGCACAAACAACAATCGCCTGTCCGCCTGCACCGTCAAGCGCGAGATGGCGAATGGCGCCTTTCATGCCGTAAACGCCGCCAAGACAAGCGTGCTTGAACTCCGGGACTTCACAGCTCCTGGCAATCGGTGGTTTGCCGCGCGCCTCGAGCGCGCGGTCCACCATGCCTTTGACGATGATCGCACCGGCCGAGTTATCGGTGCTTGATTCTGTGCCGAGGCCGAGGAACTTGATTCGAGTCGGATCGACGTCGTATTGCTCGATAAGGCGCATAACCGCTGTCGCCGCCATCGTATAGACACTTTGATCCGGTCCGCGCACGCGGAAACTCCTGCCGACCACTTCGCGGATCTTGGGCCACTGGTTATCGGTCCAGTCACACCAGTCCTCCAGCCAGACCCGGTACGGCGGGACGTAAGCGGCGAGGCCGCTTATACCGATGCTCTTTTTGTCGTTGTATTGATTCATGGTCAGGATCGTCAGTAGCCTCGGAATTCTAGTGCCACAAGGCCGCCCACTCAACCATCTATTGAACCGTAATCGTGATCGGATCCGAAACTACGGGCGGATCGTGGGGCATATGCAGGTGGTCGGCAAGCAATAATCGCAAAGTGTGCGGCCCCGGCGCCAAAGTCAGCTCGGTCGAGGTGCTGGCGTCGCCGAAATGAATATGATTTGCATCCGCCGGTATCGGCAGGTTCAAATCCGGCATGTCCGTGTCCACGAGCAGGTGGTGGTGACCCGAATGCGCCGCGCTGATGCCAGCCGCAACCACGCTCATGCCCTCGATGCCAAACTCGAGGGTGATCGGATTTGGCACCGTGTCGCCGTCGCCCGGCGTTATGAAAAATACGCGGGCGCCTGCAGGAGAAGGCGTACGCGGCAGGCTTACAGGCTGGCTGCTCGCGGGCTGCACGGCCGCGGTCGACCCGTCGGCAACGACGGTCGCGTCATCGGCCGCATCGTTGGGGTTGCACGCGGCTGTCACAATAATCGCCGCGATGCCCGTAATTATCGAATGCAGGTGTTTTGGTTTCATGTACGGAATTCCGGCCTGCCGGGCAGGCTAACTGGTGGTTGTGCACAAGCCGAATCATACCCTTTTCGGGCAGATCAGATCGAAAATGCTGCGATTGCGAGCGCACCGAGCATCGTCGCCGTGAAGCCCATCGCATAGGCGATGACGAGCACGACATATTTCAGGAAGGTAATGAGGCGGCCCTGACCATAGACCCGGCGCATGGCAACAAACAGGTACACGGGTACATAGAATGCGGCGACAACGACGGCCAGTGCCCGTATGGCTTCGGGAACATGCAGGAGTGCCGTAATGCGCAGGAACAGAATCTGCAATGTGAGAATCAGGAAGAAAAATGCGTGAAAATGCACGAAGAACAACAAATGCTCGACGTAGTAACGTTTCGACAAGGGATAAAGGGCTTTGAGCACGAAGGCCATCAGCGGCAGCAGAATGATCAATGCGGCCGGCACATTGTCGAGCAGATTGTCGGCCAGCGCGCGACCGTCGTCGTCGAAAATGCGTTCGCAGATATGATTCAGGCGCTCGGGTGACAGGCGCCGTGCCAGCCACGCCGGCATGTCCGCGACATCGGATTCGTCGACGTTGCATTCATCCGCCGACCCGATCTCATTATCCTCGAAAACAAGCCGCAGGCCCTCCTCATGATCGTCGACCTGCGCAGGTAATGCATCCTCGCCGCCGTGCTCAATGATGTCGTTGAGAATCTCCTGAGCCTGCTCCCCGGCGACGCTGCCGACCTCGTCATGGCTTGTGGGCGGGTCCGACTCGAATAACAGGCTCAGTTCCTCGCGTGGATCGAAGAACGCGACCACAAAAAAGAACAGGCTGAGAACCAGGTACATGCGAAACGGCGGCATGTAGCGTGCGCGGCGTCCCTGCAAATAATCATGGGTCAGCCTGCCCGGCCGAAACATCAGCGGTATCAGTGTCTGCCAGAGGCGGGAGTCGAGTTCGAAAAGATCGCCGAACGCATCGGAAATGAGTTCCCACAAGCTGATCAGACGGCTGCGGGAGCGTTGCCCGCAAGTGCCGCAGTACTGCCCTCTTAGCCGGGCGCCGCAGTTCAAACAGTCGGGTGACGACTCGGGCGCGAGGAAAGGCGCGTGATCTTCGCGCAGCAAGCGGCCGCTGACAGAGATTTGCTCACCCAGCTGCAATTGCAGTTCCGCCTCGATGTCGGTGCCCGCGCCCTCCAGGAACTGATCGAGAGCCTCATCACTCGCCAGGACGTGCAGGCAGACGCGTCGGACCCGTCCTTGCGGGTCGTTCGGCAGCGCAAATACACTGCAATCGACAATGCCGGGTTCTCGCAGCATGCTGCGGACATGTTCTTCCAGCCAGGCATCACAGTCACCAGCGACTTCCGGGTCTACGAAGAATGTCACTTCATAGATCGGTCCGGATTCGCTTGTCATGGGCTATTTGGCTTTATTCGATGTTTTCTTGCGTGCTGATTTCTTTTTGCTGGCTGCTCTCTTGCTCGCCTTTTTCTTCGTCTTGTCCGCTGCCGGGATTGGTCCGGTCGTTTCGACGGCGCCGGTCCTGCGCAATTCTTCGGGTGCGAAGTCATCGACAGCAAGAATTGCGGCCACCTTATCATGATAGACGCGCAACTCCTCGGCCTCTTTCTTCACAATCACCCCGGCGCGTTCCGCTTCCTCGATCTGCAGGCCCAGATAATCCGACTGGATCAGCCCCTCTCGCAAGGCCTGCTTGAGCCGCCGTTCCATCGGTGCAAATTTCTCGGCCAGCTCGAGGGCCTCCTGCAGCTGTCCCATCGGGTTGCCGGGTTCGAGCGTGGTATAGGCCTCGTGACTCAGTCGCTCACGCGCCTCACCAGAACGAGTCATCAGCTCAACAACCTTCTGGCTGAGATCATCCGATGGTGCCGAGTAGGTTCGGCCGCGCGGGAATATGAACACGCGCAAGAAAGCGGCAACCCAACGATTCGGGAAATTACGCAGGAATGCGTGCAGTGATTCCTGCGCCTGATACATCAAGGTGCGGACCGACCACTCGACTAACGGTAAGTCCGTAGCACGACGTCCCTGGTTTTCAAAATGTTTCAGAACGGTCGATGCGAGGTACATCGAGCTGAGCACATCGCCGAGGCGGGCTGACAGCAGCTCGCGTTTTTTCAGGCCTCCGCCCAGCGTCAGCATCGCGAAGTCGGACGCAAGCGCAAATGCTGCGCTGTAGCGGTTGATGTTTTGATAATAACGTCGCGTCGGTGTGTTCAGTGGCACCCGACTGAACTTGGCATGTGTCAGTGCAAGGAAAAAAGATCGCGCCAGATTGCTGATGGCATAGCCGATATGGCCAAACAGTGCCTTGTCGAACTCGATGAGCCCCCTGTCGGTATCCTCGTCGGCAGCGGCCTGCATCTCGGGCAGGACGAATGGGTGACAGCGAATCGCACCCTGGCCATAAATAATCAGGCTGCGTGTCAGGATATTGGCGCCTTCGACCGTAATAGCGATGGGCGTCGCCATGAAGCTTCGGCCAATATAATTATTTGGCCCCATCATGACCGCCTTGCCGCCGTGAACATCCATTGCGTCATTGGCCACCTTGCGGCCGAGTTCGGTGCAGTGATACTTGAGGATCGCGGATGGCACCGCGGGTTTCTCGCCCTGATCAATCGCGCCTGCCGTTACAGATACCGCGGCATTCATTATGTAGGTGCTGCCGCCGATACGCGTCAATGCTTCTCCCACGCCTTCAAAATTGGCGATCGGCATATTGAATTGCTTTCGAATTCTGGCGTATGCCCCGGTTGCGTAACTGGCGGACTGGCCGCCACCGCACGCCGTCGACGGCAGGGTGATAGCCCGGCCGACTGACAGCAGCTCGACGAGCATCTTCCAGCCTTTTCCGGCCATCTCCTGGCCGCCGATGATGACGTCAAGTGGCACGAAGACATCTTTGCCGATGGTAGGGCCATTCAGAAACGGGATCGATAACGGATGGTGACGTCTCCCGACCTCGACGCCCGGGATATTCGTCGGAATCAACGCCGCCGTGATGCCGTACTCGTCCTTGTCCCCAATCAGGTGGTCCGGGTCGTACAGTTTGAATGCAAGACCGAGCACCGTTGCGACGGGCGCGAGTGTGATGTAGCGCTTGCTCCAATTCAGTCGGATGCCGACTATGGTCTTGCCATTCCACTCGCCCTTGCAGACCACACCGTTATCGATCAGTGCGGCCGCGTCCGAACCGGCCTCTGGCGATGTCAGCGCAAAGCACGGAATCTCGGTGCCTGCCGCCAGCCCCGGCAGGTAGTGGTCTTTCTGCTCTTCAGTACCGTAATGCAACAGGAGCTCAGCGGGTCCCAGTGAATTTGGCACGCCGATCGTCGACGATGCTGTCGCGCTGCGTCCGGCAAGCTTGGCGATCACCATCGCATTGGCATACGCAGAGAACTCCAGTCCGCCATATCGCTTCGGTATAATCATGGCGAAAAAGCGGTGCTCGATGATGAAGTCCCAGACCGCCTTAGGCATGTCAGCCCGCTCGTGACAAATATCCCAGTCGTCGAGCATCCTGCACAGTTCTTCGCAGGGGCCGTCAAAAAACGCCTGCTCTTCTTCGGACAACTGCGGCGCCGGGAACGACATCAGGCGATCCCATTCGGGCATTCCCGAAAACAGCTCACCGTCCCACCATACGCTGCCCGCTTCGAGTGCTTCGCGCTCGGTATTCGACATCGACGGCAACATCTTGCGATAGATGTTCAGTAAGGGCCTGGTAATCTTCTCGCGGCGCAGCTCGATGAGATTCGGGATGATCATCAGACCAAACATGGCCCACAGGACGATCAGCCAGAGCCACCACGCATTACCGAATACAGTGTAGGCAAGCAGTGCCAGGCCGGCCGCGATCGTCGATGTGCGCAAATCGATGCGCTGATACGCAAGATAGATGCCGCCGCCGATGAAAAGCAGCAGCCAACCAAAACTTATGAGAAAACTAGACACGACTTTACCTCAGGGCAGGTGGACTGCCATGGCAGACCCTATCACCGCAATGCAGGGTCTGCCATGCGCGATGTCACATCAGAGCAATTCCGCAATCGCAGCTCGCTCCTCACGGAGTTCGGCCTCGGTTGCATCCATGCGTTCACGACTGAAATCGCTGATCTCGAGACCCTGTACGATTTCATAGTTGCCGCCATCACAACGTACTGGACAGGAGTAAACAACGCCGGGCTCGATTCCATAGCTGCCATCAGCAGGAATCGCCATGCTGACCCAGTCGTCAGCGGGAGTTCCCAATATCCAGTCGTGCATGTGATCGATTGCGGCAGACGCTGCGGACGCTGCTGAGGAAGCGCCGCGAGCGGCGATGATTGCCGCGCCACGTTGCTGCACCAGCGGGATGAAATCATTCGTCAACCAGGCCTGATCGACAAGGCCGGCGGCATTCTGGCCCTTAACCGACGCGTGATGAATATCCGGGTACTGGGTTGCTGAGTGGTTGCCCCAGATCGTCATGCGGCGAATGTCGCTGACATGGCTGGCGGTCTTGGTCGCAAGCTGAGCAATTGCCCGGTTATGGTCGAGGCGCGTCATTGCTGTGAAATTACCGGGATCTATGTCCGGCGCATTGCTTTGCGTGATCAGTGCGTTGGTATTGGCCGGGTTGCCGACGACCAGCACACGGATATCGCGACTTGCGTGCGAGTTTATCGCCTTGCCCTGCACCGAGAAAATCGCGGCGTTGGCCTCGAGCAGGTCCTTGCGTTCCATGCCGGGTCCACGCGGGCGCGCGCCAACGAGCAGGGCATAGTCGCTGTCTTTGAACGCCACGTCGGGATCGTCGGTAGCGACGACACCTGCGAGCGTCGTAAATGCGCAGTCGTCGAGCTCCATAACAACGCCACCCAGCGCGGGCAACGCCGGCGGAATTTCGAGAAGCTGTAATACGACGGGTTGATCAGGACCAAGCATCTGGCCCGAGGCGATACGAAAGGCGAGCTGATAGCCAATCTGGCCGGCAGCCCCAGTGATTGTGACGCGAACTGGTGACTTCATCTTAGTTTTCCTGGGTGATCACAACGAATTAGCATTGCGCGGATAATGATTTTAACATCGCCCGCTTCACGCGGCACTTGTGAGATACCGAGACTCAGCGACTGTCGAGGTCGGGGAAAATCTGGCGCAACATTTCCCGTTGCCGATCAGCTTCGTCTGCCCGACCTGCTTTCTCGAGCATCGCGATGCACTCGAGCCAGGATTCAGGAGTGTCCCTGGCGGATTCGTCACAGCCCTCGTTCTCGCGGACCGGCGCAGCGGCACCACGGGCAGCCACATCACTCGCCAGCGCATCTTCCGAGGCACTGTGCGTCCCGGTCGGCCTGTCGTTATCGTTCTGCATACGAACCATGTCTTCGGCGCGCTGCAGAATGGCTCTGTCGCTCAGGCGGAATTCATCGGCGCTCGATTCTGGTGGGGTCGGCGGCATGGCGTCAGCACGGGTTTTCTGCAAATCGAGGCGCTGCCGTTGCTCGATGCTCGCTTCGGACGCGGCCTCGGTCACCGTCGACTTTGTCGGGACGGAATCCAAAGCGACGCCGGATGCGCCGCCAGCTGGCGTAGCAGGACGTATCGATTCCTCTGATGCACCGGTTTCCTGATCACCGGCCACTTCGGCTGCGGGAGTTTTCGCCTTGCCCGCGCTGAAGTCTTCATCGAAGCCGACACCGTCCGGCACCGGTAATTGCGTTATCTCAAGCACGAGAGCAGCACAAAGCACAACCGTCGCCGCCCAGGCCAACGGGCGGGTCCACGTTCTGAAACGTGCATAACGAGGCCGGGCTGCGCGGGCAGCCTTTTTCAGTATGGCCCGGTTGAGATGCTCCGGGGCACCGTCGGTCGCGATCTCGCGATAGGTCCGCGAGACGAGTTCCTCAGAATCCGCAGCAGTCTGCGATCTTTTTCGCTCGTCAGTCATGGCATCCCCGCTGGTTCGTCAATCGCGGTCCGCAATTTCCTGACCGCGTACCGGAGCCGACTTTTTGCCGTCTCCCTGTTTGTGCCCGTGATCGACGCAATCTGGTCGAGGCTGAAGCCGGCCTCTTCGCGCAGCAAAAACACGTCACGCTGCTCGCAGGGAAGTTGTTGCAGTGCATCGAGCAGACGGCGTCGGGCAAGGCGACGCTCAGTCTGCGTTTCCGGCGATTCGCCGGGGTCCGGCTGGCTGTCCGGCTCGATAGCGATTGTCTGCGCATGGCGTCTGTTGCGCCGAATATGGTCAATGAAGCAATTGTGGGCGACGCGATACAGAAAGGTCGTGAATTTGGCGGTTGGTCGATAGCTTTCGCGTGCCTTGATGATCTTGCCCCACACCTCCTGAAAGACATCCTCGGCGGCGTCTCGATGCTGGCATAGCCGCAACAGGTAGCGGTAGACCGCGTCGTTGTGGCGTTTATACAGGGTCTCAAAAGCGCCCACATCGCCATCGCGGTATCGCAGCATCAGGGCGCTGTCCTCGGGTGCATCGTCCATACCCGGAGCATAGGCGAGCGCCGTCGTCGGGGAAAGACGCGGGGCCCCGGCCGCCACTCGTTGTGCACTCGCCAGCATGTCACTGTAAACGCAGCCGCCGGCCGCCTGGGTCTCGAATCATCCTGAAAAAGCTTGCAATCCCTGTTCATAGTGTTATAGTTAACTATAACACTAGTTCACCTAGCACAGCTGAGTCTTTGGAGCCATAGCCATGAAATCGCCATTAATTCGACATCTGAACGAGATTGTGGGCCTGACAATCATGGCCATGATGGCGTGGGCGCTTGTCGCTGGGCAAGCGGAGGCCATGGCCCAGGCAGGCGCGGCCGAACAGGGTCGTGCGCTGATCGAAATTCGATTGACGATAGACGAATGATGAGGGCCTTGATGCCGACCAGTGCGACGTATCCGGTTTCCGTCTCCGCAACGAGTAAAGTAGCGACGGAGTTATTGCGCTGGCCCCCGCAAGGGGCCGGCGCCTTTTTACAAGGCACCACGAATGGATCCTAAATGGAGTGAAGACCTGCCGATTTACCGCCAGCTACGAGACCGGGTCGTGGCGATGATCCTCGAGGGCGTCCTGACCGATGGCGATGCATTGCCATCGGTACGCAACGTCGCCGCCGAATACCGGCTGAATCCGCTTACCGTACTCAAGGGATATCAGGAACTCGTCGATGAAGGTCTGGTGGAAAAGAAGCGCGGTCGCGGCATGTTCGTGAATGACGGTGCGCGTAAGCAGCTACTCAAGGACGAGCGCCAGCGTTTCCTGGACAAGGAATGGCCGGATGTTGTAGCGACTATTCAGCGCCTGGGGCTCGATGCCGGATCGCTGCTGGATCAAATAACGATGTCAGCCGATGAGGGAGATACGAATGACTAGTCTTGTCACTGCGAGCAACGTTACGAAGCGGTTTGGCGACCTGCGTGCAGTCGACAACGTCAGTTTCGAGATCGAGAAAGGCAAGATCCTCGGACTGTTCGGGCCGAACGGTGCCGGCAAGACGACATTGCTGAAAGCCGTACTTGGCCTGACCGATTGTGAAGGACAGCTATCCGTATTAGGGCTTGATCCGTTTCGGCAGCGCAAGGAGCTAATGAAGAACATCTGTTTCATTGCTGATGTTGCGGTGTTGCCACGCTGGATCAAAGTCACGCAATTGCTCGACTTTATCGAGTCTGTTCATCCAAATTTTTCGCGTAAACGCGCAGAGGAACTGCTGTCACAAACGAAAGTGCGGAGCGAAGCCAAAGTCCGGGAGCTGTCCAAGGGCATGGTCACTCAGCTGCACTTGTCAATCATCACTGCAATTGACGCCCGGCTTCTTGTTCTCGACGAGCCAACACTCGGCCTCGATATCATCTTTCGCAAGGAGTTCTACGGCAACCTCCTGAATGACTACTTCGACGGAGAGAGAACTATTCTGATAACAACGCATCAGGTCGAAGAAATCGAACACCTGATGACAGACATCATGTTCATAAATGACGGACGCATTCTTCTGGATTCGAGTATGGAATCGCTACCGGATAAGTACTTCGAGTTAATGACGTCGGGCGAGGACGCGGACAAGGCGCGCCAACTCGGACCGATCTTTGAGCGTGATGTATTCGGCAAAAAGGTCATGACGTTTGAAGGCGTCGACCGGGAGCGTCTGGCCGGGCTCGGAGAGGCACATACGCCATCAGTGGCCGACCTGTTTGTCGCCAAGGTAAAGGGGGCAGCAGCATGATCACGAATCAAATGGCGCTGATACGGAGAGAACTTTGGGAACATCGATCGATCTACGTCGCCCCGGCCGCAATTGCGGTCATCATGTCACTGGTGTCGCTCGCGGGAATGGTAACGGCCTCGGCATTTGACAATGAAATAAGAATGGCAATTCTCGGCGCGTCAAATATCGTCGGTGACGCCGAGCGTCAGGCGGCGATGACGGTCTTTTTCCTGGGTACCTCGTGGATTTTCCTGTTCACGCTCGCAATCCTGACGGTTTTTTATTCGCTCGATTCGCTGTATGCCGAGCGCAAGGACAAAAGCATCTTGTTCTGGCGCTCACTGCCAGTGACCGACGCAGAAACCGTAATATCCAAGCTGCTCACAGCGGTTGTCGTATTGCCGTTGGTTGCGGTCGCCGCAATCATCGCGACACACCTGATAAATCTTGTCGTCACGAGCATCTGGATCAGTATGAAAGGCGGTGATGCCGGTCATCTCATCTGGGGGTCGGTGGCACTGCTGGACAACTGGATGGCCGCACTGATTGTCACATTTGCCAGCGCGGCGTGGATGTCGCCGTTCATCGGCTGGTTCCTGTTCGTCTCTGCGTTTACCAAGCGCATGCCATTGCTCATGGCGTTTATGCCACTCATCCTTGTTCCGCTGATCGAGTTGATCATATTGAGATCGTCATATTTCGCTGAGGCCGTGTTTGGCCGTGGCGGCATGATGCCGTTGTTCCGCGGCATGGATATGCACGATTTTTTCGACGAAGATAACATGGCCGTGAAGGAAGAACTCATCAGGCTGCTTGCACATCTCGATATCGTTCAATTTCTGGCGAGCCCGTCATTATGGGCCGGCATAATCGTATGCGGTCTGTTAACCACGGCCGCGATCTATGTACGGCGCTACCGTGACGAGAGTTAATCCAGGGTATCGCGCCGCTAGCCAGTGTCTGCGCGACCTGCAATGTCGTACTTGCGCAATTTGCCGCGGAACTGGTGGTAACTGAGACCGAGCAGATCTGCCGCAAGTCGCTGGTTATAGCGCGCCTTGTCGAGGGCCGCCTGCAGCAATTCCCTTTCGGTATCGATGAGCCTCTGAGTGAGGTTGGTCGGGAGCAGCGGTGCCCGGCCTTGCCTGGCAGGCGGCGTTGCCGGTTCGTCAATTGAGTCGATCAGCTTGAACGGTGAGTCGAATGGATCAAAAGCGATCTTCGAGATAGGCCGTTCCGGATCATCGGATCGATACACGGAACGCTCGATCGTGTTTTTAAGCTCGCGGACATTTCCTGGCCATCTGTGCCTGAGCAAGGCTGCGGCGGCGCGCGGGCTGAACCCGGGAAAATATGACTGCCGCAGTTCGCTCACCATATTCACAGCAAACGCGTGGGCGAGGGTCATTACGTCGTCGAGACGCTCGCGCAAGGGCGGAACAGTGATGACATCAAACGCAAGTCGGTCCAGCAGATCCTGACGAAACTTCCCGCGCGCGGCCAGCGACGGCAGGTCCGAATTCGTCGAGCCCACGATTCGAACATCCACCCGCAGCGTCTCGCTGCCGCCGACGCGTTGAATCTCGCCGTACTCAATGACACGCAGGATCTTCTCCTGCATGCGCAATGTAATTGTCGCCAGCTCGTCGAGAATCAGGGTGCCGCCATCCGCACGCTCGAAGTGACCAATGTGCGTCCGGGATGCGCCGGTGAATGCCCCGGCTTCATGGCCAAACAACTCGGACTCCAGTATCGATTCGGTTAGCGCTGCGCAGTTCACCTTGACCACCCGCTGTTCCCAACGGTCGGAGAGAAAGTGCAGCCGTGACGCGATCAGTTCCTTGCCGGTACCGCGCTCGCCGACAACGAGCACGGGCTTGTCCAGGGGTGCAGCACGCGAGACGTGCTCGAGCATCTCGAGAAACGCCGGAGCCTCGCCAATGATCTGTTGTGTGGGCCTGCGTGCCGCCATTAGCTTATTTGACCAAACTTGCGTCAAAAACACCATAGATTAGCGTAATCCGCCAGATTCCCGCATCGTTTTCTGACGAGCAAATATACAATTTATTCCTATGAAACAATCACTTACAAAACTCCCGGCAAGCTGGCACGGATGCTGCAGTACTGACTGTGAGTTTCACCAAAATACGAGGACAGATTAATGGGCATATTCACGAGATTCAGCGACATTGTGAACTCGAACATCAACGCGATTCTCGACAAGGCCGAAGATCCCGAGAAGATCGTGCGACTGATGATCCAGGAGATGGAAGATACGCTGGTCGAAGTACGCTCCGCAGCCGCTCGTTCCATCGCCGACAAGAAGGATCTGAACCGCAAGCTCGAATCACTTGACCGAGAATCCAGGGATTGGGACGACAAGGCCGAATTGGCTATTCGAAAAGGACGCGAGGACCTCGCCAGAGCAGCTCTGGTGGAGAAATCCCGGGTTACCGCGGCGGCAGAGGTGCTGAAACAGGATTATGTTGCGGTCGACGAAGGGCTGAGCAAACTGAACGAGGACATTGCGAGACTGGAGGGCAAACTGGAGGACGCCAAAACACGCCAAAAGGCGCTCCTCGCCCGACACAAGACAGCAAACAGCCGGCTGGCTGCCAGGAAGAAAATCTATGACTACAAGATCGATGACGCGATGATTCGATTCGAGCAGTACACGAGGCGCATCGACGATGTAGAAGGCCGTGTTGAGGCGTACGACCTGGGATTGCCGAAGGACCTCAACCACGAATTTGCCAGTCTCGAGGCCGAGGAATCGGTCAGAGAAGAACTGGACGCCCTGAAGAAACGCGTGGCGGCATACGATGACAAAGAGGATAAAGATGCCGCGGAAGGCTGAGTGCGGTTTGAGAGGAGAAAGGATAAAAGAATGAATCAACGCAGCTGGAATATAGACGACGGTCCCTTGCGCGGAATGTATCGAGACAGGGAAAACGCCTGGATATTCGGCGTCTGTGCGGGCATTGCCGACAGATTCAACTTCAGGCTGTCGACTGTGCGTATTATCGCGGTGATAAGTTTAGTGTTGTTCTTCTGGCTAACGGCGGCATTGTATGTCGGTGCCACGCTCCTGATCAGGGAAAAGCCTCTGGTTTATTCGGGACGTCGGACTGAGTACGAGTTCTGGCGCCGCCATCACCGCAATTACTGGAGCCAATTATGATCGCTCAGGCCTCGACGTTTAGACGTCGGTTTACCCGCAACGCGGATAAGGCGTGCCTCGGTGGTGTCTGCGCAGGCTTTGCTGATTACTTCGGGTTCAACCTTCGGGTTACCAGATTGCTCGTCGTCATCGCCTTTTTCGTCGCGCCACTGCTAACCCTGTTGATTTACATGGCGATCGTGCTACTGGTGCCGGCCGAGTCGAATGGGTCGCGACTCGGCAGGCAGGGACGAGTTTGCGGGAGGGCTGATCGCAGAGGGAGACGTCGCATGTCACGCCGGCAGAAAAGACAGGCTGCCGAGGAGGCCGAACGAGAGTTGGCCGACGAGATTGTTCAACGTTGTCGATCACTCGATGAACGGCTTGCGAGCATAGAGAAATATGTGACGTCGGCGCGCTATGACCTGGACCGGGAATTCAGGAATCTTTGAGATATGATTGACTAGGGGACCAGGGATTCAGCAATGAACACATTCTTATTTGTAATATGTCTGGTGGCGATCGTCGTTACGGCGGACACCATTCAAAAAATTTACAAGACGCGTGCCGCCAAACAGGAATCCGATTTGGGTACGGATGAAGCGATGGCGAAGCTCGATCAGCTTGAAGAGCGAATCCGCGTGTTAGAGCGCATCGTGACCGAGAGCAAGCACGATCTGCGACGAGAGATCAATCGTCTCTGAATCCAGATGATCTATTGCTCGTCGCTCTTCAGTTTCTGGTTGTACGCTCGAATCTGCTGATTGAATTGTTCACCCACGAGCGCCTTCTCTTCATTGGCGGCTTCGAACTTCTTGTTCAGCATTTCGTCTCGGCGCTGAAGTTCTTCGGGACCGGGATTGTCCAATTCGGCAATTGCTGCTTGTTCTTCACCTTCAATACACGTCAGATACTTGTCAACCGCCGCAACAAATCCCTGAACCTCAGCCTTGGCGGCGAGCAACTCATCCTTTGAGGCAGTGGCCCCATCCGGGATTCGGGGGCGATCCGGATAGTCGCAGGCGAGAGCCATCGAGGCGGTAAGAAACAACGTTGCGGCAAGCGCTATCTTGGGAGTTTTGGTCATCAGTTCGACTTTGGTTGTGGCTGCCAAGGGCGCAGGGCTCCGATCAGCCGGGTTATTACGTTGGCGTATTTAATCATTTTGCATGCGTTGAGTGAAGTCGTCAGGCGAACAAAGCCCGATGTGTATCCGTACCTTCGAGCTGCGCCAGGAGGAGTTCCAGGTAATTATCGGAACTCATCGGGTCTCCGAAAAGCAAGCCCTGTACATAAGTACAGTCCAGTCGTTGCAGCAAATTAAGCTGATCTTCGTTCTCGACGCCTTCGGCCACGACGTCCATATTGAGATTGCGGCCCATCTGCACGATAGTACCCACGATAGTGGCATCATCGGGGTTGACAGCGACATCCTGAACAAACGACTTGTCGATTTTCAAGGTGCTAATCGGAAATTGCTGCAAAGCGCTAAGTGAAGAGTAGCCCGTGCCGAAATCGTCGATGGCCAGGTGCAAGCCCAGCGCATAGAGCTGGTCAAGAAGTTTGATCGTTCGATCAGGATTCTCCATCAACGTTGTTTCGGTTATTTCGAGTTCGAGCGAGGTTGGAGAAACCTCGTGGCCTCTCATAATCGAACTGATTCTCCTGATAAAGTTCGGCTGTCGAAGTTGTTTCAAGGACAGATTAACTGACACGCGGCCCGGCGAAGACACTGATCGTTGCCAAAAGCGGAAATCCTCACAGACCTTGTCGAGTACCCATTCGCCAATCTCGATAATCAAATTTGTTTCTTCTGCGATCGGAATGAAATCGGACGGCAAAATCAATCCACGATCGGGCAACTCCCACCTCACCAGCGCCTCAGCCCCATATACTTCTCCGGTCAAAAGGTTGTACTTGGGTTGATAGTGGACCAACAGTTCATCGCGTTCGAAAGCGCGTTTCAGCTTGCTTTTCGTCATCAGGCGTTCGACTGCTGCCTCGTTCATCTGTGGCTTGTAGTAGGAGAAGACATTTCCGCCTGAGTGTTTGGCATTGTAAAGCGCGGCATCAGCGTTGCGGATCAGGTCGATTACATTCGTCGCATCTTTCGGGTAATAGGCAATGCCCATACTCGCCGTCATGAAGACCTCGTGCCCTTGCACAAAGAACGGGTCGGCGAGTCGATCGAGCACTCGTCTTGCCAGCGTGTCCGTGAGATCGCGGCCATTGTCATCGGGGCCAAGGTCTTTGACAATTACCGCAAATTCATCTCCGGCAAGACGCCCGATAATGGAACGGCTGGGCAACGCCTCGGCAAGTCGCTCGGCAACGGTCTCGAGTGTTGAATCTCCGGCCAGATGGCCGAATGTGTCATTGATCTCTTTGAAGTGGTCAATGTCGACGTAAAAAAGGCACAGTGGCCTGCCGGCGCGCCGCGCACGAGCAATTGAGCGTTGCAGCAGGTGCTGAAACTGCATTCGGTTAGGAATTTTGGTCAGCGCATCGATGCGCGCGAGGTAACGTATGCGCCGTTCTGCCCGCTGCCGTTCAGTAATGTTCTGGGCAGCATATATCAGATCCTCAGCCTCGTCGGAATGCTTGTCGGCGACAACAGAAGAAGTATAGGAAACCGGGATCGAATCGCCGAATTTACTTTCAAAAAAAGCTTCTATCGGCACGTCGGACGTTGCGCCTTCCAGCGTAGAACCGGTCTTTTTCGTGTTAACGATGGACTTGATCGACGATCCCACGAGTTCGTCTTCTTCATAGCCCAGCAACAAGGTCGTCGCCTTGTTAACGCGCTTGATGATTCCCTCCGCCGAGGTAACGAAAATTGCCTCGTTCATACCTGAGAGAATATTGTCGACATAATCGCGCGAAATCGTGGTAGAGCGCAGCTTGTCGCGCATGTCGTTGAATACGACTGCAAGCTCGCCCAGAGCATCGCCCTGGGTAACCGGCAGCGGCTCGCCGAAGTCTGCGTCGCGCAGCTTTTCCGCCTGTACGCGGAGATCGTGAATTCTTTCCGACTGTCTGCGTATGATCACCCAGACGAGGCCGCCGCAAATCAGCAGCGTGAGCAGCGTCCCGGCCCCGATCCAGATGAAACTCACGCGCCGAACCTGGGATTCCTTGCTAAACAACTCGTCGGCAAGCATCTTGGATTCAAGCTGTAACAGCCGCAATTCGAACGATCCGGTGAGTGTTCCAATTTGCTGCGCCCCGCGCGTGACCGGCTGCGTCACCAGCAGAGCCTCTTCCAGCCAGATTAGCGGTGCCGTGGCATCGACTTTCGGGAAACGGCCAACTTCCGTCAATTCGACGTCTTTGCTGTTGAATCGCAAGCCAGCAAGTGAGTCGTTGAAGGCCAGCGCGTTATTGAGAATGGTCGAGACTGAAAGCGCATCCGCATCGGCGGTGCTGGCCGCAAGCGCGTCTGCGATGGTGTGCAATTCCGCTTGAGCGCGGGCCGCATAGCTGTCGCGCAAAATCACATTTTGTTCGGCCGCGCCGATCGCCGCAATTTCACTCGCCAGCCAGCGGTACTGGCCATAAAACATCGACAATAAAACGACGGCCACGATCGTTCCGACCGTCAGTACGGCAAGTACATACCGTGGAATTCTGCTACCGATCATTCGTTACAGTACCGTCGGGCCTGACCGGACGCGACCTGCGCTGCGTGGCCGGCAAACCCTTCTTCTTATTTTTGTCTAAGGCGTGTCGCCGGCTTTCAGTTTAGCATCGCGGATCGCCGCCCGCGTAAGTTTCCAGAAAAGGAGTGTTGCAGGGCTGTTGCAGGTCAGGCAAGTTTCTATAAATGGGAAAAAAAGACTATTTGCGGATCAATCTACCTGATCCTGGCCGCGTTTTTCCACAAACTCCAACGGCTCGCCGGGTCCTGTGGTCTTCATGACGCCTTGGACAACCGCGCCTTCGGCAACGGCAATGGCTTCACCGGAAACCGTGCCGGTGATTCGTGCGGTATCTGTGATCTCGACTTTGCCGGCTGCGATGATGTCGCCCTCGACACGACCGGCGACAATGACATTGGAGGCCTTGATCGTGCCTTTCCACAGACCGTTGTTCGCAAGAGTCACTGTGCCGGCCACATCACAATCGCCATCGATTTCGCCATTGATCAGGTAGCTTCCGGACCCGGTGATCAAGCCGGATAGCTTGCAGTCCTCGCTGATCAAGGTGGCTGCGTTCGAGGATCGGTCGCGTAAGCGCCGCAGTCGGGAGTCGGTCATGCCAGAGATTCCATACGTGAATTGGGAGCGTCAGATCGCATGTTACCTGCAGATCGTGCATCTTGTCAGGCAATGATGATCGGCGAAACAGTCACCCCTGTCGGCGGTGCTCAGCGCATAGCCGGCATGATGTCTGGCAGTTGGGCCACCGCATAGGGCGAAACCTCCCGTGCATTCATGGTCGATCTCCAGACCGGCAAGCACCATAATGGCCTGCACGCGCCAGGCGCGGGCTTATGGTAAAACAACGGGCCGGACAGTGAGGAACGCGCTGGCCATAAGACCTGCGCCCAAAAAGAAGAACGTATTGAGCCAGAAATTTGAAAAGCGAATCAACGCGCTTGCTGCAGCAAGCGACCTGTCACTATCGGGCGGTCTCAAGGGAATCGAGAAAGAATCGCTGCGCCTCGACATGGATGGCTATCTGTCGCAGAAACCGCACCCCGCCGCTCTGGGATCTGCGCTGACCAATCGCTTCATTACGACCGACTTCTCGGAGGCGCTGCTCGAATTCGTAACGCCGGCCTACGCCAGCACATGGGAAGCGCAGCAGTTTCTCTGCGACGTTCATCAATTCACTTACGATCGCCTCGACGACGAATTATTGTGGGTTGCCAGCATGCCGTGCCGAATTCCACAGGATAAGGATATTCCGCTGGCGCGATACGGCAATTCGAACGTCGGCCAGATGAAGACCATTTACAGGCGCGGGCTGGGCTACCGTTATGGCAGGCACATGCAAACAATCGCGGGCGTGCACTTCAACTACTCTCTTCCCGAAGAATTTTGGTCGAAGTATCAACACATTCTGGGGAATAACGCTGACGAGCAGGAATTTCGATCGGATCAGTACCTGAGCCTTATTCGCAACTTCCGACGATTCGGCTGGATTGTGCTCTACCTGTTTGGTGCATCGCCTGCTATGTGCAAGTCGTTCGGTGGCGGCGCGGATATCGATATGCCGTCGCTGAATGCAGAGACCTGGTACCAGCCATTTGCCACGTCTCTTCGCATGAGCGACCTGGGTTACAGCAATCAGAATCAGTCGGGCATCGACATCTCGTTGAACGATCTCGACAGTTACATTCACGATTTGCGCGGCGCCATGCAAAACCCGGAGCCGGACTACGCAAAGATCGGTGTCAAGGTCGATGGTCAATATCGGCAGTTATCGACCAACAGTCTGCAAATCGAAAACGAGTACTACAGCCCGATTCGGCCAAAGCGCGTCGCGCGTTCCGGCGAAAAGCCCACGGCTGCACTTCGTCGTGGCGGCATCGAGTATGTGGAGATTCGCTCGCTGGACATCAATATCGATGATCCGGCAGGTGTAAATCAAAATACCATGCGGTTTATCGAATCGTTCTTGATTTACTGCATGGTCGAAGAGAGTTTGCCGTACGACGACAAGGCCCTGGCGGAAATTACACGAAATCAGACACTTACGGCCAGGCAAGGGCGCGACCCCGCGTTCCGCCTGTATCGTGATGGCGCTGCCGTGACTCTCGCAACCTGGGCTGGCGAGATATTGCAAAAGGTCGTTGCCATTGCAGAGTTGATTGATTCCGCCGAAGGTGGCGCAAGCTATGCACAAGCGGTTGGCGCTCTGCTCGAACTGGTGGGTGATCCGTCGACCACGCCGTCTGCGAAAATACTCGAGCAACTGACGAACGCGAACTGCAGCTTCTTTGACTACGCACTGACGGTCGCGCGCAGCCACCGGGATTATTTCGCTTCCATTACGCCGCTTTCAGACGATCGAAATGCAGAGTTTGAGCGAGAGGTCACGCGTTCACTGCAACAACAGCGGGAAATTGAAGCAAGCGACGAAATCAGTCTCGACCAATACCTCGAAAACTATTTCAATTCGGATTGAGTCAGGACGGCAACGGCGTCCCGTGCTCGAACGCAAATTCGCGGTGTAGCCGCTGCAGTTCTTTTGTCAGCTTGCCTGCGTTGCCGTCAGCAATCTGACGGCCGTCGGCTTCGAGGACAGGCGTCAATTCGCCCATCGTTCCGGTCGTGAACACCTCGTCCGCCGCGTACAACTCGCTAAGCGAGATATTTCTCTCCTTTGCAGGAATATCGCGCGCGCGACAAATATCCAGAACCATTTGCCGTGTCAGTCCCGGCAGGCAACTGTCAGCGAATGGGGTGCTGAGCTGGCCTTTGCGAACGATGAAAATGTTTGTGTCGTTGGTCTCCGAAATGAAGCCCTGAATGTCGAGCATGATCGCGCTATCGACGCCGGCGACGTTTGCCTCGATTGACGCGAGGATGTTGTTAAGAAGGTTGTTATGGTGAATCTTCGAGTCGAGGCATTGTGGCGTATTGCGGCGGGTCGATGCGGTAACAACGCGAATGCCGCTGTCCGAGTAAACAGGAGGCTTCCACTCGGCAAGGACTATCAGCGTACATCCCGACTGGTTGAAGCGAGGGTTCATGCCCGAGGTTGTCTTCTCGCCGCGAGTCAGCGTGAGCCTGATATGGGAGTCATCCCGCATGCCGTTTGCCGCAAGCGTGCCGAACACGGCAGCGCGAATTTCCTCGTTGGTTGGCACGCTGGCAAAGGCCAGCGCCTTGGCTGAGTTCTGCAGGCGCTCGAGGTGGCCGTCGAGCGCGGCGATTCGACCCTTGTAAACGCGGAGACCTTCCCATACGGCATCACCGCCCTGGACGACGCTATCAAATACCGACACCTTTGCGTCATCGCGCGGCACGAGCTCGCCGTTGACGAAAACGACGATATTCCGGTTTCGTGGATCCGCTACATTCACATCATTCTCCATTCGTTCTGGCGCGAATCGACCGTTCGAACAGTCGCTCATACCATGGTTTGCACTCAGCCAACAAAGCGTTGAGGTGGCCAGGAAATTCTGTCTTCGGCGCGTATCGGGCAAATCCCGTGCTTTTGTGAACCGACTGATACCAGTGCGGAGCCCATACGCCGTCCTCGGCTCTCGGACCGGCAGTCCAATGCAACATGCTGGTTGTGAAGTCGAGACCAAGGTGTTCACAAAGTTGCTGCAGGACACTGGCGGGATCCAGCAACAGCTCACGCGCATCGAGAATTGCGGGTCGTTGTCCCTTCGCAAGCAGGTCTGTGTACAAAGTGTACTGCTTTTTCAAACCGGTGTCGGCAAGCCGTGCATTCGGTATCTGTATGGTCAGGGATGGCAACATTTCCTGTGGGTCACGAATCAGGAAGACATTGCAGGTCTGCTGCAGAAAACCGAGATCAATGTTCACCAGGTGGTGCGCCATGTGCTTGACGAAAAATCGCGTTGATCTTTGTCTTGATTGTTCCCGAATCAGTTTCCTCATAACCGCATCGCCATCGCAGTTCATCGCGGCGAGAATCTCGTCGCGCCCCGGGTGTAACGCTCCCGATACTCTGAGGTAATGGCCGTAAAGCGGCTCGTCGATGACGCGGATATCGTTACGCTGCGCGAAGCTGTACATCAATGCCGTCGAAACGTTGCGCGGTCCGGACCAAAGGCAAATTGGAGTCGTCATGCGGATTGCGTCTGAACTTGTGTGCGCTCTGTCACAAATTGGCTCCGAGGAGTGTGATGCCGAGGCTAATTTAACTAAACTCAACCCATGTTCAAAACCTTTACAGCAGGAATTGTCCTCGGCCTCCTGGCAGCCGGCGCCGCTTTGCACTTTATTCCGGCGGTCGATCAGTTTCGGGAACACTCTCTTATCGTGGTTCAGGCTAACCAGGGTAACTCCGAATCGTTTCACGTGAATGTGCCCATCGATCGCATCATGGTCGGCGCGCAGGGGCTGAGCAACCCGGTCCCGACGGGCCTGGCCTGGCCGCGCGAAGAGCAATTTGCAGACGCCCGCGTCGAGCTTTTCAAGCTCCGCAACGGGAAAGATACGGTGATCGGCATTGCCAGCCGAATTTCCGCGAGCCATTCCGAGTCAGGTGACCTTATCGAGTGGGTGCTGCACTTGCCCGCGCGCGGCTCGGCCTATGTCGGTATGCAACCAGACGCGCTGCAAGGGGGTTATCGAGCGGGCCAACTGATGTCCGGTACCCGCGAATTCGCCGAGTTGCGTGGTCCTGTAACCGAGCGATGGGTCGCCGATGAATCGGCCTCGGATGCGGCGGGCGTTGGCCGCATCGAAATCAATACGGCATTTGTCAGCACGGAGCTTGACGACGAATGAAATACCTCGCCTCTCTGCTTCTTGGCATGTTGGTAGGTGTAGCGACATTTTTCGCGCTGCTGTATTACAACCCGCTGACCTCGCATAACAAGTTGTCGCCATTGTCGGTATCCGACAATGACCTGATTACCTTGAATTATTCCGCTGTTGCAGCGGACGCTCTTATCTATACTAATAATGGCGAATCCCGCGTCGCGCCGCATCCGTCCAAGGTTCAGCAACTCTGGGAACGGCCGATACGTCAATCGGATGTTGTGGCAACAACGCTAACTGACAGCCGTGGTCAGGTGGTCGGCCTGGGCGTTAAATTCTCCTCGGACTCGGAAAAAACGAAGCTGTTGAACAGTGAGTTGATTGTCGACAGTGTCTGGCACATCTATCTGCCAGGGCAGGGCACTCTGTTCGTCGAGCAGCAAGAAAATTACTGGGCCTACCTGCGTGAGATCGTCATACCGGCCTACTGGAATTCCGGTGATAACTGGCGCGGTATCTGGAACGGCAGTATCACGTCCGGACCCGGTGCGCTCGGCACCGCCAGGGTCGTTGGCGGCAGCGGCCGTTTCAGTGGACTCGTTACCGAGGGCGTCGAGTCGCTCGCAGCGAAGGCTTTCTCCGTTAAACAGGGTCCGGTCGCGATGACCGCCGAAGTGATGATCGAACTACCCCGACCTGAGTCTGAATCTAACCCTGATCTTTGAGCGCAATATCGACATCGGCGAGCTTCTCCGGGTCGCAGATTGCGTGATTCGCAATCAGTGCTTTCGATTGCATGAAGTCTCTCGCCGCGTTGATGGCGTCGACTGCGATGAGTGAGCCGTCTTTCAGATACAGGCATGCGAAGCTCCGGCTGGCCGGGTCGCCACGCAGCACGACCTGATCGTATCCCTCCGACAGCCCGGTAATCTGTAGTTTCAGATCGTACTGGTCCGACCAGAACCATGGTACCTGCGAGTACCGCGTTTCGATTCCACAGATGTTATTCGCCGCGGTCTTCGCTTGTTCAACTGCGTTATGCACGGATTCCAGCCGCAAACGCCGACCATAGATACTGTTCGGATGCGAGGTACAGTCGCCGACGGCATAAATGTCGGTATCGCTTGTCTGGCAGCGATCATCAACGGCAATTCCATTGTCGATATCGAGCCCTGCGGCTCGGGCAAGTTCAGTATTCGGCAGGATGCCAGTGCCTACTACGACCAGATCGGCCGGAATTTTCTGATCATCGTCAGTTAGCACCGATTTGACCCGGCGTTTGCCGCCGAAGGCGACAACCCTCGCAGAGAGCAACAACCTTACGCCGTGATTGGTATGTTCGAGCTGATAGAAATCAGACACATGGGGGGATACGACACGGCTCATTACCCGGTCTTCCACTTCGATGATGGTGACGTCGAGCCCTAGCTGGCGGCAAACAGCCGCCACTTCAAGGCCAATGTAGCCGGCGCCGACAACGACGACCTGTTTGCTTTTCGACAGGCCATCGCGAATGCCTTCGACATCGCTAATGTTGCGAAGGTAATGCACACCTGGCAGGTCGATGCCTGGCACGGCAATTTCCCGCACGCGCGCCCCTAACGCAAGAACGAGCTTGTCATAAGTGACCGTGTCACCGTCAGATGTCTGCAATTGATGCGCATCGCGATCGAGGCCCGTGACGCGCGTTTCGAGTCGCACCTCAATATTCGAATCACTGTAAAAACTTTCCGGCTTGAGATGCAGACGTTCTGCTGGCATCTCTCCGGCCAGGAATTTCTTCGATAACGGCGGTCTTTGATACGGAAGATATGGCTCCTCTCCAATAAGTACAATTCGGCCGGCGAATTTTTTCTGTTTTAGCGTTGCAATGACTTGTCCGGCTGAATGTCCTGCGCCGGCGATGACTACGGTTTTTTTCATGTTGATTATTCCCGTATCTAAACCGCCTGTAGCGGCCAAAGAATTGGAAGCAAGACCATCACGGTGATGAAAACTACAATCGTTAGCGGTACGCCCACCTTGAGATAGTCGATGAATCGATAACCGCCCGGACCCATAACAAGGATGTTTGCGGGATGAGATATCGGGCTCGTAAAGCTGGCTGAAGCCGCCATCGCTATTGCCATCATCGCGGTTTCGGGCTGCAGTCCCATATCCGACATTGCCGACAAGACAATCGGTGACATCAATACGACGAGTGCAGCCGTCGGAATGATCATGGTCGCCATAGCCGTGAGTACGTACAGACCCATGATGACCGGCCACGGACCCGCATCGCCGAGCAAATTCATCACCTGCCCGGCGAGATATGTCGCTGCACCGGTATCCTGCATGGCCGTGCCGAGCGGCAGCATTCCCGCGATCAGGAATATCGCTCGCCAATCGATTGCCCGATAGGCTTGTTCCATATTAAGGCAGCCGGTTAGCACCATGATGCTGCCGCCGACAACCGCGGCGATCGAGATCGGCGCCTTGCCCATCATGACGCTAACTACCACGGCAAACATGATCGCGGCCGCCAGCGGTGCGCGTCTGGTATCCGGAGGTTCCTGACCCAATGGCGTCAGAATCAGAAAGTCGGGATCCGAGGAAAGCAGCTGCAGTCGATCGCGTGGCCCGAGCAACAACAGTGCGTCGCCGATTTGTAATTTCTCGTCAACCAGTTCGGAGCCGACCGTGTCACCCTCGCGCCAGATGCCGGCAAGCTCGATTCCATAGCGCTCGCGAAAATTGAGTTCTCCGACGGTACGGCCCGCAAGGCTGCTGCGCGGGTCAAGCGTTGCGTCCATCAAGGTCAGGCGTTCGGACTCGAATGCGCCGAGATTGGCCGATACGGCGGTCTCGATTTCAAGTTCCTGTAATCCACGCAGTACGTCGAGATCGCTGGGCTGTCCTTCGATCAAGAGCAAATCACCGCCGACAAGGTCCTCGTCACCGCGCGGCATGACTGTCAGGCTGCCGTCACGGAAGATCGCGACCACACGAAAGTCGAATACATCGGCAAGACGGCTCTTGCCCAGTGTTGCGCCGGCCAGATCGCTCTCCTTGGGAAGGCGTACGACGAACATGCGCTCATCGGCCTGGTATTGCGTGTCGATGGTTTCATCCGAGAATACCTTGACATCCGTAAAGTCGGAGAACTTCTCGAGTTGTGCTATGGCCTCGACCTCGCCCTGCACAAGTACGCGCTCGCCTTCGCGCAGTGGCACGTACGCCAGATTCGTAAGGCGGTACTGATCTCCGCGGCCCACTCCGACTACCGACACGTCAAATCGCGAGCGAAACTCGGCATGTCGAACGAGTTCGGAGACAATTGGCGAGGTATCTGCGATCGTAACCTCGGCATAGGCGATCTTTGCAGCGACCATCGATTTCAGGACCGGTGCTTCGCGCTCGATAACAAGGTCGCTCCAGCGGCGTAGTTCGCGAAACTGGTCGACGCGACCCTGTACGAGTATGCCATCACCGCCGCGCAGTACCGTTTGACGGCTCGGGAGCGTTTCGCTGCGTCCGCCACGCACCAGTGCGAGAATGATCAGGCCCGTGGAACTGCCGATACGGCTCTCGGCCAGCGTTTTGCCGACGAGCACGGAGTGCGTCGGTACGCGCATCATGAATGTGCGCTCATGCAGTTTGTAGCGAGACCGAAGAGTCCGTTGGCTGACATGTTTGCCGTGCTCTGCGGCTTTCTTCGGCAACAGGAACCTGCCGAACAACGCGACAAATAAAACACCCGTGACCATGACGGCACCGCCGAGGGGCGTGAAGTCAAACAGCTTGAAAGGCTCATAACCGAATCGTGACAACGATGCGCTGATCAGGAGGTTCGGCGGAGTGCCGATCAGGGTCATCAGGCCGCCCAGCAGCGTCGAATAGGCCAGCGGCATCAACAGTCGGGAGGCCGGAATGCGGGTGCGTCGTGCCACCTGGACGACGACCGGCAACATCAGCGCCGCAACGCCGATGTTGTTCATGAACGCTGACAGAACCGCCCCGGTTATCATGATGACAAGAATCATCGCGAACTCGCGGCGCCCGCCCAGTCTCATGACCTGGCGGCCGATAATGTCTGCGATGCCGGTCCGTGTCAGACCTTCGGAAAGAATGAACATCGCCCACACGGTGATCACCGCGCCATTCGAAAAGCCGTCGAAAGCCTGATCAGTGTTGACCAGGCCGGTCATCGCCAGCGCCCCGAGCACAAGCAGGGCAACGAGATCCATGCGAATGATCTCGCTGATAAACAGGATCAGCGAGATACCAAGTATGCCGAGTACAAGTGCAATCTCGAACGTCATTCGCTTAGTTCAACTACCTGAAGTGCCTCAAAAGAAATGCGTGAGTCCTTTTATACAGGCTACATGCCGCGCGGAATAGGGCATGATGCACAGTCATGCCCGACAAGGAAATATACAGGCCACGGCGAGCGCGTCGATCGGTGCGACTAGAGATTCGTGGTGTGGGCTACGCCATCAGCGAATGGGGCAGCCCGAACGACCCGCTGATCGTCTATCTTCATGGATTCGCCGATGCCGGGTCGACCTTTCAGTTTGTCGTCGATGAATTTCGGCAGAACTGGTTCGTCGTGGCGCCGGACTGGCGTGGCTTTGGCGAGACCACGAGCGATGCGCCGGCCTTTTGGTTTCCTGACTACATGGCCGATCTCGACTGTCTGCTGCAGCATTACAGCCCGGACGCGCCGGTGTGGCTGATTGGGCACAGTATGGGCGGCAACGTTGCCGGCTTGTACGCTGGCGCCATGCCGGAACGTGTCGCCCGTCTCGTAAATCTCGAGGGCTTTGGGTTGAAGGATGTGGGGCCGGAGCAGGCACCAGCGCGCTACCGGGAGTGGATTGAACGAGGTCGTCGCGGCGTGGCTGCGAGTCACCGCGAGAGCTTCACGGCTCTCGCAGCAGCGATTCGTCGCAGATGCCCGGGCATAACCAGGGCGCAAGCCGGCTTCGTTG
>JAOTVR010000140.1 GCA_029863305.1 Gammaproteobacteria bacterium
CGCGTCAATGCGATTCTGCCGGGCTGGGTTGCAACGGAACGGCAGCTCGAGCGCTGGCTGACGCCGGAACAGGAAGCAGATTGGCAGAGGCAGGTTGCCTTGAAACGTCGACTGGTTGCCGCTGACGTCGCCAACCTCGCCGTCTTCCTGTCAGCCGATGACAGCGACATGATCACCGGACAGTGTCTGGTCATTGACGCCGGGCGCACCTAGTGGCTGAGATGTCGCGTTATGTCTGCGTCGATTGGGGCACGAGTCAGCTACGCGCCGCTCTCTGCGAATTCGATGGTAACGAGAGCATCGCGCACGAAACCTTGCGCGGCCCGGGAATCAAGGCTGCAAGACACTCCGTGGAAAAAACCCTGTTTACGGTCATTGCACCATGGATTCGTGAGTACGGTGAGCTGCCTATTCTTCTGTCCGGTGGGGTGGGCTCAAATATCGGCTGGCGTGCGACGAAATACCTTGCATGCCCGTTGGCGGTTGCAGAAATTACCCACCACTGTACGACGTTTAGCACACGCGGTTGCGATATCGTCATCGTCCCCGGCGTCGAATGCACGAATTGTTATGGTGTAACCGACACCATGCGTGGCGAGGAACTGCAAGTCCTTGGCTGGCTCAAGGCCGAGCCGTCGCGGCTCTTGGGCATGCATCTCGTTTGTCTGCCGGGCACCCACACGAAGTGGGTGCTGGTCGAGGATGGCCGGATTTCGAAATTCCAGACCGCCGTAACGGGCGAGATGTATGCGCTGATGCTTGAACACAGCATTCTGCTGGCGCAAAACGGAGCGTCCGATCCCACAATTAGCGAGAGAGAAGATGGTTTTTCTCTCGGCATCGAAACCTGTCGAGAAGCGAAGGGTGTTTTGTCGCACGTGTTATTCAGTGCGCGCAGTCGTTTGCTGAAACAAGAATTAAGTGCACATGCCGCAGTGTCCTACCTGTCCGGGATGCTCATCGCCGCCGATGTTATGGGCGCTGTAGAACTGTTGAGACCATTGTCCGATCACGTATGTTTAGTCGGCGAGCCGGCCTTGTGCGAACGCTTCTCTACCGTGCTGCAAGCATTCGGTTTGGATAGCTCAATCATGGATGGCAATACTGCGGCAATGCAGGGATTCTCGGTCGTGTATCGAGATATGTACCAGCCCGATCAGAACCGGTCGGCATCCGCTTGAACAATTTGACGCATTTTGCAGCCGCATTGTCGGATATGCCTGTTATCGCCATCTTACGCGGCGTTACTCCCGCCGATGTAGTATCGATAGGCGATGCACTTTGCTACGCCGGGATTCGTATCATCGAAGTGCCTTTGAACTCGCCGGAGACACTGGTCAGCGTGCGCTTGCTGGCTGACCACCTGGGCGATACCTGCGTCATTGGCGCTGGAACCGTGCTTGCGGCGTCAGAGGTAGAGGATGTCGCTGCGGCAGGAGGCCGGTTGATCGTCAGTCCGAATACCGACGCCAATGTTATCGATGCGGCGCTGCAGAAAGGCTGTGTTGTCGTGCCGGGTGTCGCTACGCCTACCGAAGCCCTCTACGCTTACTCGCTGGGTGCGCGTTATCTCAAACTGTTCCCGGCCAGCTCTTACGGGACATCGCACGTCGGCGCACTGAGCGCGGTGCTACCCGGCGACGCTAGCCTGATTGCTGTTGGCGGCGTCGGACCGGGCAACATCAATGAGTGGCTTCATGCGGGGGTAAGCGGTGTCGGGATCGGCTCCGAGATTTACCAGGCCGGCGATGACGTCAACAAGGTACGCGGTAATGTCGCCGCCGTGGTCGCGTCGATCAGCGCTGGCAACCAGATAACGACAAAAGGGGATATGAAATGAACCTGAGCACACTTGATCTGAGCGTGGTCGCGATTTATGCGGTCGTTCTCCTGGTACTCGCACAATGGGTGTCGCGGGAAAAGGCAGGGCACAAGAAAGACTCGAGCGATTACTTTCTCGCCGGCCGCTCGCTACCCTGGTGGGCGATCGGTGCTTCGCTGATTGCGGCGAATATCTCCGCCGAACAAATCATCGGCATGTCCGGATCGGCCTGGGTCCTGGGCATCGCGATCGCTGCCTACGAGTGGATGGCCGCGCTGACGTTGGTCATCGTTGCCAAGTGGCTGCTGCCCGTGTTCCTGAAGCACAAGATCTACACGATGCCGCAGTTCCTCGAGCAGCGTTACGACCACCGCGTGCGCACCGTCATGGCGCTGTTCTGGCTCGGCATCTACGTGTTCGTCAACCTGACGTCCATCCTTTGGCTGGGTGCGCTGGCCGTGAATACGGTCACTGGCGTCGACCTGACGGTCGGGCTGGTAGCGCTCGGCGCTTTTGCCACTGCCTACTCCCTGTACGGAGGGCTCAAGGCCGTGGCATTGACGGACATCATTCAGGTCACGCTGCTGGTTTTCGGTGGCATCCTGATCGCTGTTATTTCGCTGAACGAAGTCTCGGGCGGGCAGGGCGTCGTGGCCGGATTCCAGTTGTTGCTCGAGAAGACACCGGAACGCTTCGACCTGATCTTCGCCAAGGACTCGCCGCACTACGCCCTGCTACCGGGCATCTCCGTGCTGGTCGGCGGCATGTGGATCATGAACCTCTCGTACTGGGGCTTTAACCAGTACATCATCCAGCGCGCACTGGCGGCCAAGAACACGCGGGAAGCGCAGAAGGGCATCATGTTTGCGGCGTTTCTGAAAATGATCATGCCGTTGATTATCGTGCTGCCGGGTGTAGCGGCGGCGATACTTGCGCCTGACCTCGAAACGCCGGACAGGGCGTACCCGACGGTGATGAATCTGCTGCCGACGGGAATCCTCGGGCTGGTATTCGCTGCGCTGATTGCGGCGATCGTCTCGTCGCTGGCCTCGATGATGAACTCGATTTCGACGATCTTCACGATGGACCTGTACCGAAATTTCAAGTCGGGCGAGGAATCGGAGGGCGAGCTGGTTCGCGTCGGCCGAATCGCCAGCCTCGCGGCGATCATTATTGCGATGATCCTGGCCAGACCTTTGCTGGGTAATTTCCCGCAGGCGTTCCAGTACATCCAGGAATTTACCGGCTTCTTCACCCCTGGCGTTTGTGCGCTGTTCCTGCTGGGTTTCTTCTGGCCGAAGACGACGTCGGTTGCTGCCCTGCTGACGGCGCTGGGTTCGGCGGTGTTCTCCGTTACGTTCAAGCTGGCATGGCCGGAGCTGCCGTTCATCGACCGTGTCGGTATCGTGTTCCTGATGTGTATCGCCGTGGGCGTGATCACATCGCAGATCCAGGGCGCTGAAGACCATCCCGACGCGATCGACTACAAGGATATCGATACACACACCACGGGCGGATTCAACATCGCGGCGTTCGTTGTGATCCTGATGCTCGCTGGACTGTATGCGACGTGGTGGTAGCAGTACCCGAACTTGTCCACACAGTCGGTGTCACGAATGAGCTGGGCGAGGGCGTCTTGTGGAATGAGAAACGGCGCAGTGTGTGGTGGACCGACATCGAGAGTTCGACGCTGTTCGCATACGATCCGGTGTCCGACATGCTGGAATCCTGGGATACGCCGCACCGGGTGGCCTGTTTCGGGTTTGTCGAGGAAGACGACCGTCTGATCGTTGCCTTCGACCGGGGGATTGCGCTTTACGATCCCGCGACCAGTGCGACCGATTGGCTCGTTGGCCCCGACGCGCTGGGCGACGGGCTGCGCTTCAATGACGGCAAGATTGATCCTGTGGGCAGGTTCTGGGCGGGAACGATGATCGAGAATCCGGATAGAGCCCATGGATCCGGCGCTCTGTACAGTCTCGATTTGCAGCTCGGTCTGACAGAGCAAATCGGTGGCGTCAGGATCTCCAACGGGCTCTGCTGGAGCCCGGACGGCTCCGTGATGTATCACGCCGACTCTCTAAAGAAGGAAATTCATGCTTACCGGTTTGATCCTGTACTCGGGACCGTTTCGGGTCGGCGGGTTTTCGCGGCGACGGCGAAAGGCGTGCACCCGGACGGATCGACCGTCGATTCAGCGGGCGGCCTGTGGAACGCCCAATGGGGCGGTGGACAGGTCGTCCGATACTCCGAGGATGGCGACAAGAGTCTGGTCATCGACCTGCCTGTCAGCCAGCCGACCTGCGTGGCTTTTGGCGGCGAGAAGCTGGACCTGTTATTCGTAACAAGTGCGAGAGCAGGATTGAGCGACAAGCGCCTTGCGGACGAACCGATGGCGGGCGGGCTGTTCGTGTATCAGACGAACTTTATAGGATTGCCGGTAAGCCGACTAAAACAGTGATTGCCAGTCGCATCGGTTTCACTGACGCAGAGACTTGGCCAGCGCTGCCAATTGATCGTTCCCAGGAAACTGCTTCTGCAATTCGACGAGCAGGCTTTCGGCCGTTGCGCGATTGCCGGCATCGCGGTACATCGTGACGAGCGCCCAGGCAATATCGAAGTTCTCGGGGAATTTGTCACGGGCATCGCCCAGAACGCGAATGGCCGCATCGGGTGAACCGCTCGAATTGAGCGCAACGCCGTAGACATATGCGAACCAGGGCGTGTCCGGGTCGATTTCCGTGGCGCGCTGCAAGTGCGATAGTGCCGCCTCGGGTTCTCCGGTTCGCACTTTGTAGAGTCCGTAAGCATTTTGCACCGCGGCGACGTCCTCGCCAATGCGTATCGCATGTTCAAACAGTTTTGCGGCCGTGGCAGCATTACCCAGTCGATTTTCAAATCCCGCGAGGTTGATGGCGGCATCGGGCAAGCTAGCTGAAAATAGCATCGAGTCTCGGTATTCCTGCGCTGCTTTCGCAAAGGACCGCGCATCCTCGACGGGCAGCAAGTCACGCATATCAAGAAATGCCAGAGCGGCTTCAACACGTACACCTCTGACTGGGTCCCTGAGTAAATGGCCTCCGGACACACCGCGAGTTCCGACGGGAATGCTGGCAAGCGCCCTAAGTGCCCCAATGCGCACCAGCGGGTCCGGGTCCGCAAAGCTGCTCTTGATCGCATCCATTTCAACACTGCCGGCGGGCGGCGAAATCAGTGAAAGCAGTGTCGCTCGCGCTATGGCCGGGTAATCCTTGTTTGCAATGGCACCAAGGAGTTGATCGTTTGCGTTCGCCGAGCGGCCTGCGGCGATAGCGTTTCCGTAATGCGACGCAGATTCTCCCGTACCCGGAATACGAAAGCTGTGGTCGCGCCGATCATCGACACCCATATAAGTCGTCGCAGGCATGTGGCAGTCGACGCAGTTTCCGACATCGACATTGCTGTGTTCCGCGGTCGCGAATTTGGCAGGTAGGTGACACTGCGCGCACGTGTCATTCGGGCTTGGCCCTGCGTGCAGCTCGCCTGAATGTGGATTGTGGCAATCAGTGCAAGTCACACCGGATGCGTACATTTTGCTTTGCACAAATGAACCGTAGACGTAGACCTCGTCGAGTATTCGACCGTCCGCGTGGTAGAGATTCTCTTCGAGCAAAGAAACCATGTGCGTGTCGGCGAGTGGTTTGCCGTACTCGTAGTTTTCTGTGAGTACGCTGCGACGCGAGTGACAGCGGCCGCAAGACTCGGCTTGTTGTTTGTGAAGATTCGGTGCGCTTCGTTGCGCGATGCCGGTCGCCGGGTTCATTACCCAGGCGGATGTGCCACGGTCATCGAGGTCAACGGACAAACCATAAGACTCGTCGAACTTTTTCGTATCGGCTTGTGCAATGTGTAACGAGCCAGGTCCATGACAGGCCTCACAGCCGACCGAGATTTCATCGAAGGATGTATTAAAGGTATCTGACTCCATGTCGTATCCAGACTGCAGATTCGTGGAGTGACACTCAGCGCATGCGGTGTTCCAGGTGAAATACTGGCCTGTCCAGTGGAGCGGGTCGCCCGGGCCAACGTATTCATCGGGGTACAGGTGATACCAACGCTGACCGCCGTCCTCTTTTGAGCGCGCGTCCCACGTAAAGGGCAGCGACTGTTTTCGGCCGTCCGGAAATTCAACCAGGTATTGCTGCAGCGGCTCGACACCGAAGGTATACGTGACTTCGAACTCCTGCTGCTCACCGATTGAATTTTCGGTTCGCACTAGGAATGCACCGTCTCTCTTGAACAACGACGTAGTCGTATCAAAGTACTCGAATTCCACATCCGAGAAATCGCCAAGCACAGTTACGTCGCTCGCAACCTGCATCGCCAATTCGTGATGCGAGTTTTGCCAAAGTTCAGTTTCTTTCTGATGACAGGAGGCACATTGTTGGCTACCGACGAATGTCGGATCTGCCGTGGATTCTAATGTCTCAACGGGCTGCTTTGAACAGCCGGCCGCGAGCAGTAGTAGTGCAATCGCCAGTCGCAATTTTCTCAATAGATTAGTCACAGTGGAAGACACGCGGTGAAGTGATGTCAGCAGGTTAGGGGGTAACCCATCATTCTACGACGTCATTGCGTTCTGGAGGTCGGAGAATGGTCGGTTAATTTGCACCTTCATCGCATGTCAGGATCAGCCGGGAATTCCGACAAATTTCCGACATCAGCTATGCATTGTTGTGCATTGTTAGGCGAAATCGCAACGAACGCCGTCTATTAGGCTATATAAATCAATTACTTATACTTACCTTCGAGCTTCGAACCAGGTGGTCGGGAGTTCGAATCTCTCCGGGCGCGCCAATTAAATCAAAGGTTTACCGACTTCGGTAGGCCCTTCGTTTTATAAGTGTAGAGAAATCGTAGAGTCGTTTTCTACGATTCCCATGCCCCTTTCGATCCGTGCTGCCGCTGTTGATAAATGCTCCGGTGCCAAATGGGCGTACCGAAGAACCATCTCGAACGACTTCCAACCGCCTAACTCCATCAGCTCTTGGAGCGTGGTTCCGTTCATTACGTGCCAACTCGCCCAGGTGTGTCTGAGGTCGTGGAATCGAAAGTCCTCAATCCCGGCACGCTTCAATGAGCGTTTCCATGCAGAGCCAATTCTTGCTATGCGCTCCCCTTTGTACGTAAAGCACCACCGTTTATGCTGAGCCTGGACGCTTCTTAATGCCAAAATTGCATCCCGGTTCAAGGGAAGCCCGCGACCGTCTCCGTTCTTTGTGGTGCCTGGATCAAGCCAGGCAACACGCCGCTCAAAGTCCACGCGGTCCCACTCCATCCGCAGAATTTCCATCATCCTGCATCCGGTCGCCAAAGCAAATCGCACCACCGGTACTAGATGCTCAGGCAATGCCGTCATCAACCGATCCGCTTCCTCGTCCTTGAGAAAACGTACGCGACGCTTGGGTTCTTTCAACATACGGATCTTTGGAACCCGCGTGATCCATCCCCAATCGTCACGTGCCAGGTAGAGAATGCGCCGAACGATCTCGAGTGCACGATTAATGGTTGAGTTTGCCACCCCATCAATCTGCTTACGATGCCGGACGAACTCCCTCAGGACATCCATATTGATGTCCGCCAGTCGTTTGTCCCTGAGATACGGGTCGAGTTTCTGGAGATGGTCTTTATCGTCGCGAAGACTTCGCTTTTCAGCATTATCTTCAATGTAACGAAGTACAGCTTCCTTCCAATTATGCTCTGTTGGTATCCCGGTTCGGGCAGCCTCGTAGGCATCTGCCTTTAGGCGTACTAAAAACTCTTCAGCGTCCCCTAGGATTTTAAGCCGAGTACTTTTGCATACTCGGCGTCCGTCCGGGAGGACTGTGTCGACCCACCAATACGGCGAATCTTTCCTTCTGTAGAGTCCTTTTTCTCGGGCCATAAATCCTCCTTTATGGCCCGCCCTCGGGACTTATAATCATCGAGCCAGCGGTCGAGGTCAACTCGGTCATACACACGCCGTCGTCCCAGGCGAATCGGTGGCGGCCCGATGCGGGCGAGCAAAGTCCTGCCGATGCCGAGATAGCAGGCGGCCTGCTCGCGGGAAAGGCAGCGCGGCTGGATGCCGGAAAGAGATCCAGCGTCATCGAGATCGGCCATGATGCCCAAAGGCTCGCGCGATGCTTGCGGTTCTGCCATAGAAGCCCCTGTCAAGTGTCGTGAGGTAGTTCATGCGTCTATTTTCCAAGGTAAACCCGAGTAATCGACGCGCGGTTGTGCCCGAGTTCGCTCGTGATCACGGCGCGCGCTTCTCTGTCGAGCGCGCGCTGGTCTGTGGTGAGGGATTTCGCCGCTGGACCACCGGCGGCCGGTGCTTTCCAGCCGGTGAGTTCTTCATAGCGTCGCTGCGCATAGGCATGCCGTAAGCCGTGAAGCTTGGTCATTCCGGCATTGCGGAGCTGTCGCTCGTAGCAATGCAGTTGTTGCACGTAATTGCGATCCGGTGGGATCAGTGAGCCGCCCCTGACGAATGTCCTGAGCTTATTGAGAAGCTTTCGCTGCGCGTCGTTCCGGATCGGCACGGTTCTCGCTCGCCCGCCTTTCGTCCAGCTCGACTTCAGCCGGATGTGATCGTCCTTGATGGCGTAGCTC
>JAOTVR010000036.1 GCA_029863305.1 Gammaproteobacteria bacterium
GCCGTGCGGCAGATTCTGGCGCCAGTGGCTGCGGGTCGTAGCCCAGTTCGGCCAGCGCGGCAAGTATTCTGCCCAGACCGAGCTTGTCAGCATGCCAGTGCACCCGCAGCCGGTGCGTTACGGGATTCACGTCGGCGCTGGCAATTCCTGCAATTTTCGCCAGTGTGGTTTCGATCAACCAGCTGCAGGCTGCACAGTACATCCCGCCAACATAAATCGTCGCCTCGGCACGGCCATTGTCGGTGTCGGCAAATGCCGCAAGCATGTCGCTACGGTCAAAGACAGTCCACTCGGCGGCATCGTCGGCAGGACGGCCGGCGCCGGGTTGCGGCGTCTCACGCATGGCATAGTAGCTGGACATGCCGGTATCGCGAATGAGTTCTGCAACGGCTTTGCACCCCGGGCAACAGACAGGCTGCAATTCACCGTCGATCTCGACCTGATATTCGTCGTCACGATCAACTGGCAGCGCGCAGTGAAAGCAGGCGCCAGCGTTCATCGCTGGTCGAGCGGTTCCTTGATCACGGGTTCTGCCGTGCTCATAGCCAGATACACGGTGTACAGGCTTGCCGAGACCGACGAACCCAGCAGGACGATGACGAACCACGGCCAGAAATGGTGATACCAGGGTTGTGTGTCGCGCTCAGCCATCAGGGAGCGGGACCAATGAACCGACTGTCTTCGATCATCACAACGCTCTCGTCATCAAGGGCTGTTACAGCAAAGGTGATGTTCATAATGCCATAAGCGTTGTCACGTTGGGTGCGCGCCCTCACCGGCAGCGACAATACGCCGCCGCCGTCTACGGTAATGGCGTCCGCCACACCGTCCAGTGACAGGCCGGGCACGCCATCGACCGACAGCCTGAAGTCGCGTGCTTCTTCACGCTGATTAATCACTTTGATGGTGTAACTGTTCTCGATGATGTCGCCGGGTATTTCACGGTAGAGCGTATTGCGATCCCGAATGACGTCGAGAATGATAGGCGTGCGAGTGATCATCGAGGTCACCAGGGCGCCCACAAGCAGGAGAATTACCGCCGCATACACGAACATCCTCGGCCGAAGCACATGCGCAGTTTTTCCCTTCAGGGCGTGCTCGGTCGTGTAGCGAACCAGGCCACGCGGATACTCCATTTTATCCATGATCGAGTCACAGGCATCGATACACGCGGCGCAGGCAATGCACTCGTATTGCAGGCCGTCGCGAATATCAATTCCGGTCGGACAGACCTGCACACACAATTGACAGTCGATGCAGTCTCCAAGCCCTTCTTGCTTGCGGTCAACTGATCGCTTGCGTCCGCCGCGTGGCTCGCCACGTTGCTCGTCATAGGAAATGATCAATGTGTCCTTGTCGAACATCGCGCTCTGAAAACGCGCATACGGGCACATGTACTTGCACACCTGCTCGCGCATGTAACCAGCGTTGCCGTAGGTGGCGAAGCCATAGAACAGGCCCCAGAACAGCGTCCAGCCGCCGACGTTCAGAGCGATAATATCGAGCGCCAGCTGGCGGATCGGCATGAAATAGGCGACGAACGTAAAGCCGGTCCACAACGAGAAAGTAATCCAGAGGAGCTGTTTTGCGCCCTTGCGGCGTAACTTGTTCCAACTCCACGGCGCTTTGTCCAGTTTCATGCGCTGCGAGCGTGTGCCCTCGGTTATTTGCTCCATCCAGATGAAGGCTTCGGTCCAGACGGTCTGCGGGCAGGCAAATCCGCACCAGAGCCGGCCGGCAAGCGCCGTAAAAAAGAACAGTGACAGAGCGGCGATCATCAGCAGCAGTGCGAGGTATATAAAGTCCTGCGGCCACAATGTCAGGCCGAGCAGGTAGAATTTGCGCGCTGGCAGGTCGAACAGGACTGCCTGCCGATCGTCCCACATCAACCACGGTATGACGTAGAACAAGCCAAGTAAGATATTTGTAGCGAGTTTTGACAGCGAGGCAAAGCGGCCCTTGATCTCGCGCGGGTAGATTTTTGTCGCGCTTTCGTAGAGCGCCGCGGCTTGCGGCCGGTCGGTGTCAGTCTTTGTGTTCATCGGCGCGCCGAATTATCGCCGCTTTGCGTCCCGTTTCGGGGCAGTCCGAACAAGCCAGGCCGTGACGGCGGAACAAGCAGCCGCGATGAGCCAGAAAAAGAAGAACCCTGCTGCATAGCCGGCCTGTCGTCCAATCTCGAGCTCGGGGTCGTAAGCAGCCAGCAGGTCGACGGGGTCAATCATGGCGAAGAACAGCATGGTTGCGACCGCGGCAGTCAGAAATGATATCCAGATGACGGTCGCAACAGCCTGCTGGTTACGACTCCACTTTCTTGCGCCTCGGTATTCTTCGTGGACCACGGCGCCTCGTCATTCGTTATCGGACAGACTGGCGACGTAGGCCGCGAGAATCTTCGTACGTTTGTCACCGAGCAATCCACCATGCGGTGGCATCACGCCATTGCGACCCTGAACAATCGTCTCACGAACAGACTCTGCCGATGGGCCGTACAACCAGGTGTCGTCAGTCAGGTTGGGCGCACCCAGTGCCTGATTGCCGCTGCCGTCGGCCTGGTGACACGCACTGCATAACGCCACAAACATCGGTTGTGCGCTCATCGCGGCCGCGTCGGCCGCAACCGCGCCACTCAGGCTGCGCACGTAATTGACCATGTTGTCGATACCGGCATCGCCACCGAGCGCCGGTGACAGATTCGGCATGACGTTGTTACGACCGTGCGTTATTGTCGCAATGATCGCGGTCTCGTCGTCGCCCCAGATCCAGTCATCGTCCGTCAGGTTTGGATAACCGGGCGCGCCGCGTGCATCCGATCCGTGACAGGTCGTGCAGTAACCGGCGAACAGGCTTCTACCCAACTCCTGCGCTTCGGCATCTCGCGTCAGTTCGCCGAATTCCATGGCCGCGAAACGCTCGTAGATTGGCGCATAACGTGCTTCGGCCGCCTGCATTTCCTGCTCGTACTGGCCTTGTTGTGACCAACCGAGTATGCCCTCGAACGCGCCGATCCCGGGATAGGCAATCATGTAGCCAACCGCCCATGCGATTGTGATGAAGTACAGGTACAGCCACCACTTCGGCGCAGGATTGTTCCATTCTTCGAGGTCGCCATCCCACTTGTGACCGACGAGGTCCTCGTCTTGCTTGTTTTGCGGTCCCTGTTTGCCGGCCCAGCTAATCAGCCAGACACACCAGATTACGAAGGCGATCGTGCCCGCTGCAACGAACCAGGCCCAGAATGCAGCCATCAGATATTCTCCCGTTCGCTGTTGGTCATGTAAGAGTCCTCTTCCAGTGGCAGTGCGGCGCTGGCGTCAAACTCTGCCTTGCGACGGCTGCTCCAGGCCCATATGCAGAGCCCGATAAATGCAAACAGTGTGACGGCAGTCAACAGTCCACGAAGATCGTTGATATCCATTCGCGGCTACCTGCGTGCTCTGCGATTCGTGCCGAGTTCCTGAAGATACGCAATGAGCGCGTCCATTTCGGTCTTGCCCTCGACCTGCCCGGCCGCCTCGGCGATCTGTCGGTCTGTATAAGGGTCGCCGAGGAATTGCAGTGTCCTGAGCTTTGCCGTCACCAACTCGGGATCAACAATGTTTTCAGCCAGCCATGGATAACCGGGCATATTGGATTCGGGTACCAGGGCGCGCGGATCCTTCAGGTGCAGTCTCTGCCAGTCATCGGAGTAACGACCGCCCACTCTCGCGAGGTCCGGTCCCGTCCGCTTGGACCCAAACAGGAAAGGCCGGTCGTAGACCGTTTCGCCTGCCGTCGTATAAGGCCCGTAGCGTTCCGTCTCGCTACGGAATGGCCGGATCATCTGCGAATGACAATTGCCGCAGCCCTCGCGCACGTATATGTCGCGGCCCTCGAGTCTCAGTGCTGCATAGGGCGCGATGCCCTCGTCCGGCTGGGTTGCATCGCTGCTCAGCATCAACGGAATGATTTCGACCAGCCCACCGATACTGATCGCAACGACGATCAGGACCATCATCAGGTTGACGCTTTTTTCTATGGTTTCATGACGCATTGCTGCGCTCCTCTACGCCGGGTCCATGATGGCGACAGGCGCCGGTTCTTCGTCTGCGATTGTCTTCCAGACGTTGTAGGCCATGATAATCATGCCTGCAAAGTAGATCAGGCCGCCAACCAGCCGCATGCCGTAATACGGATACTTGGACGCCAGGATCTCGATGAACGCATAGGTGAGCGTGCCGTCCGAGTTGACCGCACGCGACATCAGTCCTTCGCCGATACCAGCGACCCACAGCGCGACGGCGTAGAGCACGACGCCGATGGTGGAGGTCCAGAAATGCACATCGATGAGTTTGGTGCTGTACATGCCCTCGCGGTTATAGAGTCTTGGCAGCAGGCAATAAATCGAACCGATCGTCATCATGCCAACCCAGCCGAGCGCGCCGGAGTGCACATGGCCAATGGTCCATTCGGTGTAATGCGACAGGGCATTCACGGTCTTGATCGACATCATCGGACCTTCGAAAGTCGACATGCCGTAGAACGATAGTGCGACGATCATGAATTTGAGAATCGGGTCTGAGCGCAACTTATGCCAGGCTCCGGACAGCGTCATGATGCCGTTGATCATGCCCCCCCAGGACGGGGCGAGCAGAATCACCGAAAACACCATGCCGAGCGTCTGTGCCCAATCGGGCAGGGACGTGTAGTGCAGATGATGGGGGCCCGCCCACATGTACACGGCGATGAGCGACCAGAAATGCACCACGGAGAGGCGGTATGAGTAAACAGGCCTGCCTGCCTGCTTCGGCACAAAGTAGTACATCATGCCGAGGAAGCCTGCCGTCAGGAAAAACCCGACTGCATTATGGCCATACCACCACTGCATCATCGCGTCGACCACGCCTGTATAAATAATGTAGGACTTGGTCAGCGTGACCGGTACTGCGAGGTTATTGAATATGTGAAGCACGGCGACGGTGATGATGAATGCGCCGTAGAACCAGTTCGCGACGTAGATGTGCTTGATTCGACGCTGGCCGATCGTTGTGAAGAACACGATCGCGTAGGCGACCCAGACTACTGCAATCAGCAGGTCGATTGGCCACTCGAGCTCCGCATATTCTTTGGCCTGGCTGATCCCCAGCGGCAGCGTAACCGCGGCGAGCACGATAATCGCCTGCCAGCCCCAGAATGTGAAGGCCGCAAGTTTGCTGAAGGCGAGCCGTACATGACAGGTGCGTTGTACGACGTAGTAAGAGGTGGCAAACAGCGCCGAGCCGCCGAAGGCGAATATTACGGCGTTGGTATGTAATGGCCGCAATCGGCTGTAGGTAAGAAATGGCAGGTCAAAATTGAGCTGCGGCCACATCAGTTGCGCGGCAATCAGCACACCCACAAGCATGCCCACAATGCCCCAGACCACAGTCATGATCGTGAATTGGCGCACCACCTTGTCATTGTACGAAGCTGTTGTGTCCAATGGACGAACCCCTGTTTTTCTTTTGGACGTTAAATGGACAGCCGGCAGGCTAACAGCGGTATCACGCGATCCGTATAGGTAACCCTACGTATGCGCCATCCGCCCCCCAAAGGCCGACAATGCGCGTATCTCACCACGGTATACTCTCAATATCCAGTATTGCTTATGGCCGGATTAATGGGTTCAGACAAACTGCAGGCCGACGAATCGGAAGCGTATTTTCGCATTCTGCTCGAATCGGCGCCTGATGCGATGATCATCGTGGACGATCATGGTGAGATCGCGATTGTGAATGCACAGGCAGAAACAATGTTTGGCTATGATCGTGCCGAGCTTATTGGCCACAAAATCGAGATGCTGCTGCCCGAGCGAATACGTGAATCGCACGTCGGTCATCGCGAGGAATTCACGGCCAGCCCCAGCCTGCGACCGATGGGCCCGGGTCTCAATCTGGTTGGTCGCCGCAAGGACGGCAGTGAGTTCCCGGTAGAAATCAGCCTGAGTCCGGTGTCTACGCCGAAAGCATCTTTCGTATCGAGCGTTATTCGTGATGTGACCAGGCGCAGGCAAATGGAGCAGCAGATCATTGCGGCACAAGAGGCGGCCGAGCGCGCCACCAAGGCGAACAGTGCATTCCTGGCGGCTGCAAGCCACGACCTTCGACAACCGGTGCAGGCCTTGAGCCTTCTGAATGGCGCATTACGTCGCACGGTTAAAGATGCGCGTGCGCTCGAGATGATCGAGAGTCAGGAGCACTCGCTGACGGCAATGACCAATCTGCTGAATTCGCTGCTGGATATCAGTCGTCTGGACGCGGGAGCCGTTACGCCGGAGATCGAGGAGTTTCCGATGCAGCGCCTGATTGACCGGCTCTCCGCCGAGTTTGCGCGTCAGGCAAAGCACAAAGGCCTCGAATTCGAGTCGATAGCCTGTAAATCAATCGTTCGCTCGGATCCCAATCTGCTGAGCGAGGTCATTCAGAATCTGGTGGGAAATGCGATTCGCTACACCGATAAGGGAAAAGTGTGGCTGCGATGCACCGAACGCGACGGTCAATGCTGCGTCGAAGTTGAGGATACCGGCGTGGGCATCAGCAAGGACCAACAAGAGGCGATATTCACCGAGTTTCATCAGATCAGGTCGCCTGGCGGAAACAAGGAGGGCTTCGGCCTCGGTCTGGCGATCGTGAAAAGGCTGACCGACTTGCTCGAGCATTCGGTCAACGTCGATTCCGACCCCGGTAAGGGATCGTGTTTCACGGTTAGCCTGCCGGCCATTGGCGGTAGCCGCAAGAGCGCCGGTGAATCGGACGAAAGTCATGCTGTCGTTGCAGAAGCAGCAAGTGGCGTCATTATCCTGATCGAGGACGACGTCAATGTCGCAAATGCCTGGGGACTCCTGCTCGAGGCGGAGGGGTATAAGGTGGCTACGGCGGCTTCTGCGACCGAGGCCCGGGCGTTGGTCAAGCATCTCGACGAAGCGCCGTCGTTGATCATCTCGGACTTTCATCTGCTCGACGGTTCAACCGGCGTCGAGGCCGTAACCGATATCCGTGGGCACTACGGAATGAACATTCCGGCGTTTATTGTAAGTGGTGATACCTCCAAGGTTGTTAAGGACGCGCGTCCGGTGGACAACAGTACGTTGATGAGCAAGCCTGTTAATACCGCGCGTTTGCTGGCGGCAGCCCAATTCGCTACGCGCACGGGTGAAATACCCGAGGACTAGAGAAAGACGATCCAACTCAAAGGCGATTTGCTCAGAGCGACGCCGACAATGTAGGCAAATGCTGCGACCGCGGCGACGAATGCCACCGCTTTGATCTCCGGCGTTCGGCCGAAGCGAAATGCGACCATACCCAGCCCGATATAGAAGAACAGAGCGGTAAACTTGGCAAGCAGCCACGGCTGCTGCATCCATGCCAGATCGAGTGTCACGACCAGGCCAATTCCCGTGGCGAGAAATAAAGCGTCGATCACGTGCGGGACGATTCTGCTTGCGCGATTCTGGTACAAGCGGGAACCGCTCATCACCCAGAATCCGCGGAGCAGGAATCCAGTAATGGTCAGTGCCGCGAAGGTCATGTGAAAATTCTTCAAAATCAGATACATAAGTTTTCGAACCTGTACCTTATTTGCAGGGACATTGCTGTAGGGATACGTACCTATGGCTTTATACGCGCCTGATGGCAAGGTTCAATTCTACAGAAGCTGCTCAGGATGCCGCGCGCCGAACGTATGAGAATTATTCCTGGACATCTTTCCGTGTTCGCCGCGGTCGCCGTGGTGAGCCTTTTTGCATCGCAAAGTGGGCTCGCGACTGAACCGGGTCCGGCAGACGAAACGCTTGAGCAGATCGTCGTCGTGGCACACAAAGACGAACGCTCTATCCGCGAAATTGCGGCCAGTGTCACTGTCCTGTCACGTGCCGAACTCAACGATGAACTCGCCATTTCGATCAACGACGTATTTCGTTACGTGCCCGGCATCGATTACGAGGGGGCCGGCAACCGCTTCGGTAGCGAAGGGATCAGCATTCGCGGTATTGGTGGTAATCGTGTCGCAATCATCGTTGATGGCGTGCCGCTGTCAGATCACTTCAGCGTTGGCAGTTTTTCTAATGCGACGCGGGACTTTATCGATGCGGGCCTGATCGAAAATATCGAAGTGTTGCACGGCCCGGCCTCCGCTTTGTATGGCAGCTCTGCCATTGGTGGCGTCGTCGCCGTCCAGACGCCCGACCCGGTGAATCTTGTGGGAGCAGGGTACCAAGGCGGCGATGTGTTGCTGACCTGGCGTGAGCTGGACGAGAGTTTCCAGAGCCAGGCATTGTTTGGCGTGGGCGACAGCTCTCTGGGCCTCACAGCAGGCGCCAGCCGGCGGAGCGGTCACGAGGTCGATTCTGCCGCAGCGCCCGACAATCTCGATACGCGCAAGGTGGATCGTCGCACGGTCCTCGTCAAGATCGTCGGCGACGATCGCTTCGGCAACACGTGGCGCGCCGGTCTCATCCACCAGGATGCGGATACGCTGTCCGACCTCAATTCGATGCTCGGTTCGGGCCGCTATCGCTCGACGACCGCACTCGAGGGCGATGACCGCTATCAAATGGACCTGATAAACCTCGCTTACGAATTCGGCTCACCCGGTGCCTGGGTCGACAGCGGCAGTGCGCGTGGCTACTTCGAAGTGGCCAAAATCAGGCAGCAAACGCTCGATGAGCGCGGAAACGCCGCTACCCCGGTCTCGATCGATCGATTGTTCGCATTCGACCAGGAGATTCGTGGCCTCGAACTCAATATCTGGAAAGACCTCGGCAGCGCTCGCGTCTCGCATCGCCTGGGTCTGGGGCTCGATTACCGGGAGCGGCGGACCGAGGAGTATCGTGACGGGCTCTCGACCAACATGGACAGCGGCGAACAGACGAACGTGCTGCTCGGCGAGGTCTTTCCGCTTCGGGATTTTCCGATTTCGACAACCAGGGAAATCGGTGCTTATGTCGAAGACACAATATCTTTCGGCGACTGGACGGTCATCGCGGCGCTGCGTGCCGATCAATTTGAACTCTCTCCTGGTCAGGATCCGATGTACCTCGAGGACTATCCGTTCGCCGAACTCGTCTCACTCACGGAGTCGGATCTGTCACCAAAACTGGGGGCGATCTACAAACTGACGCCAGCGACGGATATCTACCTGCAGTATTCGCACGGATTTCGTGCACCACCGTACGCGGATGCGAATATCAGCCTTGACGTTCCGCTGTTCAATTTCCGTGCGATACCGAATCCGGATCTGAAGTCTGAGTCGTCAGATGGCTTCGATCTTGGCTTGCGTTGGCAGGGTGCTGCTGCATCTGCTCGGTTGTCGGTGTTTCACACTCGTTACGAAGATTTTATCGAGTCTAAAGTACGGCTGGGTATCGATCCCGACAGTGGTCGCTTGCTCTTCCAGTCACAAAACCTGGACGAGACACGCATCGAAGGAATCGAGGCCGCCTGGTCCATTCGTCGCGGCGCGTTTGCGTTTGACGGCGCAGTGTATTTCGCGCGTGGCGTTAACAAAGAAACCAATGCAGACCTGAATTCGGTAGGTCCCGGCCAGGCCGTACTCGGCTTCTCCTGGCTGTCCCGGAGTGAGCGCAGTGAAGTCAGGTTGAAATCGACCCTGACCGACGGCTGGGACGACCGGGATGAATCGTCGGGCGAGCTCTTCAAGCCCGCCGGGCACGCAATCTTTGACCTGTTCCTGACTCAGGAGCTCGGCCCGCGCACCGTCATTCGTGCCGGGCTGCACAATCTGACCGACCGCAGCTATTGGAACTGGTCCGATATCCGCGGCCTGTCTCCCAACGATCCAATTCTCCCGTATCTCGCTCAGGCTGGCCGCAGTGTGTCCGTCAGCCTGAACGTGAACTGGTAACCATCGCAATGACAGGAGAGAAAGTCATGCTACTCAAGAAACTGGGCCTGCTATTGATCGTCCCATTGGCGGGACTTTCGATCGGGGCTTGCTCGCAGAAAGCAGATGAACCCGCGGACTCGACCGCTTCGGGCGACACTGCCGTGCACACGGCCGAGGTCTCGGCGGCAACAGCAGACGAATTGATGGAGAAGGGCCGGGCCGTCTATCTCGCGAACTGTGCCGCTTGCCACCAGCCGACCGGGGTCGGACTCGCAGGTGCATTTCCGCCACTGGCTGACTCCGATTTTCTGAAGGGAGATCGAAAGAAGGTGATGGCAGCGGCATTGTTCGGCCTGTCGGGCCCGATTACGGTCAATGGTGTCGAATACAACGGCGTTATGCCGAGCATGGGACATCTTCGCGACGAGGACCTCGCTGCGGTGTTGAGCTACGTGTTCGCTTCCTGGGGAAATGACGGCGCGGCAGTCAGCGTCGCGGAAGTTGCCGCGCTACGCGCCGAGTTGGGTAAGGAAGATCGCGCGGCCGGCGAGCGCCACGTGGGCGCGACCGAGGGCGAACTGACCTACCAGGGTGCCCCGTCAGCCATATCCGGTGAGGACACACGACAGGTCATGTCAGCAGGTGGTCCTGTACTGTCGGCAGCCGAATTCGGAACGGCGACGCAACTCTATTTTGAGCGCTGCGCAGGCTGCCACGGCGTGCTGCGCAAAGGTGCGACCGGCAAGGCACTTACGCCGGACATCACGCTCGAAAAGGGAACCGAGTACCTTAAAGCTCTGATTACCTATGGTTCACCGGCCGGCATGCCGAATTGGGGTACATCGGGCGAAATGACCGAGGCCCAGATCGATATCATGGCGCGTTTCCTGCAGCAGGAACCGCCGGCACCGCCAGAGTACGGTATGCCTGAGATGCGGGCGAGCTGGAAAGTGCTGGTTGCACCGGAAGATCGTCCAAGCAAACCACAGCACGGCCGCAACATCGACAATTTCTTCTCGGTCACGCTGCGCGACAGCGGCGAGGTCGCCCTGATCGACGGCGACACCAAGGAAATCGTCACGCGCCTGAAGACCGGTTACGCGGTACACATATCGCGCGTGTCCGCCTCGGGCCGTTACGTATTTACAATTGGACGCGACGCGAAAGTCGACATGATCGACATGTGGATGGACCCGCCCGCACGCGTTGCCGAGATCAAGGTTGGCCTCGAGGCACGTTCGGTCGAGACGTCGAAATACAAAGGCTATGAAGACAAATACGCGGTCGCCGGTTCTTACTGGCCGCCGCAGTACGTCATCATGGATGGCGACACGCTGGAGCCTCTGAAGATCGTCTCGACGCGCGGCATGACCGTGGATACACAGGAGTACCATCCGGAGCCTCGTGTAGCTGCTATCGTCGCCTCGCACGAACATCCCGACTTCATTATCAACGTCAAGGAAACGGGCCACATCCTGCTGGTGGACTACAGCAACATCGATGATCTGGCGGTGACCGACATCGGCGCCGCCCGGTTCCTGCACGATGGCGGCTGGGACAGGAGTAAACGCTACTTTCTGACAGCAGCGAACCAGTCCGACAAGATTGCCGTGGTCGATTCGAAGGAACGCAAGCTGGTTGCTCTTGCTGACGTCACAAAGACACCACACCCGGGACGCGGTGCAAACATCGAGGATCCGGAATTCGGGCCGGTCTGGATCACAAGCGCATTGGGCAACGCCAACATTACCTTCCTCGGCACGGATCCGGAGGGACATCCGGACAACGCGTGGAATACGGTTCGAATCATCGACGGTATGGGCGGTGGCTCATTGTTTGTGAAGTCACACCCGAACTCGTCGAATCTCTGGGTCGACGCACCGCTGAATCCGGATGAGTCGATCAGCCAGAGTATCGCCGTTTACGACATCAATAATCTCGATGGGAGTTTTGAAACGTTACCGATTGGCGCATGGGCAGATCTGGGCGAAGGACCGAAGCGCGTGGTACAGCCGGAGTACAACAAGGCTGGTGACGAAGTGTGGTTCTCGGTCTGGAGCGGCAAGGAGCAAGAGTCAGCGATTGTTGTTGTGGATGACAAGACGCGTAAGTTGAAGGCGGTGATCAAGGATCCCGCGCTCATAACGCCGACGGGCAAGTTCAATGTCTACAACACGCTGAACGACGTTTATTAAAAGGAAAGAACCATGATGCGCATTCACAATGTCCTTCCCGGCATGCTGCTGGGATTGATCTTGCCGCTTCCCATCACGGCAGCCGCGGAAGAGGCCGGAACGGACTTTGCGTCGGCGATAACGTCGGGTAAGGCGACGATCTCGGGACGGTATCGTTATGAGCATGTCGCCGATGATGATGTTCCGGACGATATTGCGGATGAGCCAACGGACGATGCCAACGCGTCGACATTGCGATTGCGACTCAACTATCGGACCGGCCAATGGAATGGCTGGTCCGCATTTGCCGAATTCGATCACGTGTTCCATGTGCTGCTCGATGACTTCAACTCCGGTGCAGGTACCAGTCCGAATCGCACCGAATATTCAACCGTCGCTGATCCCGAGGGGTCGGACCTGAACCAGATCTACCTCGATTACAGTTCGAGTGATGACTGGAAATTCCGCTTCGGCAGGCAACGAATATTGCTCGATAACCAGCGTTTCATTGGCGGTGTCGGCTGGCGGCAGAACGAGCAAACGTACGACGCGTTTACGCTGAATACCAAAGCCATTTCCAAGACAGTGTTGTCGTACTCGTACCTCAACCAGGTGCGCCGCATCTTCGGACAAACCGTGCCGGGCGGAAAAGCTGCGTTGGATGGCCATCTGTTGAACGCCAGGTTCAGCGTCAGTGATGGCTTTTCGGTCACACCGTATTATTACCTGCTCGACTACAAGGACACTGCGAACTTCGCCAATTCAACCTCGACGATTGGCGTCAGGCTCGCCGGCAGCGTCGACGTCGGTGGCGGCAAGGTGACGCTGCTCGGCGAATTTGCCTCGCAGTCCGATGCCGGTGATAACTCCAACAACTACGATGCGGACTACCTGCACCTGAATGCGATGTTTGCGATGGAAAACGGGCTTTCGTTCGGTCTCGGGTTCGAGTCGCTGGGCGCAGACTCCTTGTCCGGCACGGCTTTTCGTACACCGCTGGCGACCTTGCACGCATTCAACGGCTGGGCAGACCAATTCCTTGCAACGCCCGGCCTCGGCCTCGATGACCTTTACGCAACGGTGAAATTCACAGCAGGCAAGTGGAATCTGACCGGCGTGTATCACGACTTCTCGTCAGAAACCGGCAGCAGCGATTACGCTACGGAATTTGACCTGTCGGCGGGGCGCAAGCTCGGCGAGCGTTATGGCGTGCTCTTCAAAGGCGCATTCTTCAGTCACGATTCCTCGTCGCCATTAGAGAAGTTCGACACGAACAAGTTCTGGATCATGCTGACGGCGAGTTACTGAATCGACAGGCAGTAAGTCCTGACCGGCGGCAGACGTGATCGGATTGAGCGTCTGTCGCCAATCCGGGTACAGCTGATTCGCGTCATGTGTGAAGCTTTCGAAGGCTGTCTTGACCGTGGTTGTGGCTGCACCGGACGATCCAGTGACTGCGACGATGGGATGACAGCCGCAGAAAAATGCAGACGGACTGTCCGCCTGAATCGAGATCTCTGGCTATTTCCGGTAACCTTACCGGTCGTGACCGCGGATACTGCAGAACTACTCAAACGCAGAAAACAGCTGATGGGCTCGGCCTATCGGCTGTTTTACGACAGGCCCCTGCACCTGGTACGCGGAGAGGGTGTGTGGCTCTTCGATGCCGACGGCAACAAGTACCTCGACATGTACAACAATGTGCCGCATGTCGGACACTGTCATCCCCGTGTCGTAGAGGCGATATTCGAGCAGGCACGTACACTTAATACCCATACCAGGTATCTGCACGAAAACGTCGTCAACCTGGCGGAGCGTTTGACTGCGAAACTCCCCGATGAGCTCGACACGGCGATGTTCTGTTGCACAGGTAGCGAGGCGAATGAGCTCGCGCTGCGAATCGCAAGAACCTGCACAGGTGGCACCGGCATCATCGTTACCGATTACGCGTATCACGGTAACACGCAGGCCATTTACGAGATTTCGACCGACAGCATTCCGGCAGACGAAGTACCGGACTATGTCGTTACTGTGCCAGCGCCGGATACCTACCGTGGACTCTACAGTGCCGACAATGCCGGCGAGCTATGTGCCGCGCATATCCACAGTGCGCTCGAATTGCTGGAACACCGCGGCATCAAACCGGCCGCGTTCGTCATCGATACCATCATTTCGAGTAGCGGCGTCGTTGCACCGCCGCCAGACTATCTGCGCACGGCCGCCGAGATCATGCGCGGCGCGGGGGCCCTGTTCGTCGCCGATGAAGTCCAGCCTGGCTTTGGTCGTACCGGCGAAAATTTCTGGGGCTTCGAAGCCGACAGTTTCACGCCCGACATCGTTACGATGGGTAAACCGATGGGGAATGGTCATCCGCTGTCCGCTGTTGTGACGCGCAGCGAACTCGTCGACGAATTCGCCCGGCATGCGCGTTACTTCAATACCTTCGGCGGCAACCCGGTTTCCTGTGCTGCAGGCCTGGCCGTTCTCGACGTCATCGAAGATGACAGGCTGCAGCAAAATGCACTGCAGGTCGGCCAGCACATCGTCGACGCGCTGCGGCGCCTTGCGAAGAAACACTCGTGCATCGGTGATGTCAGGGGCACTGGCCTGTTTCTCGCGCTGGAACTCGTGCTGGACAGACACGCGCGCACGCCGGCAACGGAGCTGGTGGCCAGGGTCGTGAACGATATGCGTGACCGTGGCGTGCTGACCGGGTCGATCGGCCCGCACGGCAATATACTGAAATTGAGACCGCCGCTGGTACTGTCAATCGAGGACGCCGACTATATGCTTCGTGCCCTCGATGATACCCTGGACTCGCTCGGCTAAGCAGCGTCGTGCCGACTCGATTCGACCGGCGTTTGGAACCAGTCGGGTTTCACGATCAGCAGGTCACACGGCAGATGTTCGAGCGTACGCTCTGCGGTCGCGCCAATGAACAGGCGTTTCCAGCGATTGCGTGCGACTGCGCCCATGACCACGACATCGGCGTTGAGCGTAGCTGCGATAGCGGGCAGCTCTTCGTGAGTCAGCCCCGCGACCAGATGCGATTTGTCGTCGGCCAGGCCGTGAAATGACGTGATTTCGTTGAATCGCTTCTCGTGGTCCTCATGCATTTGCCGCTCGATCTCATCGAAGGGGAGGGAGACCGGTATATAAGCGTTGGCGGTTGCCGTCGCGACCGCAATGCGAGGATCATAGGAGTGAAACGCATGTACTTCACCAGCGACGGTCTGTCCAAGCAGCTTGCTTAACTGCAGGATCTCATCGTCGAGCGCAGCCGGTTTATCGTGCTGGTTCATCGGGTCGATTGCAGCGACGATAACAGGGGTCTCGGCGAGTTCATGTGGCTTGACCAGCCACAGCGGAGCAGGGCACGTGCGAATCAGGTTCCAGTCCGTATTAGTCAATAATGCGCGCGTGACGGCAGAATGATGATGGGTATCCTTGAATACGATGTCGGCGCCGCTTGCTATTGCCTGGCGCACAATGCCCTCGTAAAGCGGATGGTCCCACGCGGCGGTTGTCGTGACGACAACCCCGCTTTCCCGAATCGGCTCGGCCAATTCTTCAAGATGTCTTTCCTGGTTGGCAATGACTTCGCTGCGGGCCTTTTCGAGCGACGGCGAATCGAACAAGCGATCGCCACTCAGGTATTCATTGTAGTAGCAGACCAGTAATTCGAGTTCGGCATCGGCCTGTCTGGCGAGCCAGGCGGCCCGTCCGAGCGCCGGCTGTTCGTCCACTGTCGGATCGACGACCGAAAGGACTTTGGAAATCGTCTCCATTTTGGCTCCCGGTGAAGTAGTGCTTCCCTGACTTTCTCGCAAAAAGAGTAGATCCTCGTGACGGCAATTTCCATAAGGCGTGATGCTTAGGAACTAGTGGATTTTACGTACAGCCGGATAGGTGGATGTACTAATTTCTGTGAACCCTTGTCTGCGTTTACAGTGGTGAAGGTATTTTAACGAGAATCAGCCATGCCAGAGGATTCTTACGACGCCCTGCGTCAACAACTCGAGAGCAAGAAGCGGGAGCTGGGAGCGCGCCTTGACCGCATCACGGCCAACTTGCGTCGCGGTTATCACGCAGACTCGAAAGAGCGGGCCAAAGAGCTCGAAGACAGCGAAGTGGTTGATGCGCTGGGCAATGAAGCCCGTTCAGAAATGGCGAAGATCACGGCCGCCTTGCGCAGGATGGATGCCGGTGAGTACGGGCTGTGCAATGAGTGTGGCGCCGAAATCGATGCCGGTCGTCTGGTGGCGCATCCGTATGCCAGGAAGTGCATCGATTGCGCGCGATTCGAAGAGCATCGAAGAGCTCATATGTGACGATCGAAGCACCGGCACTCTGGCTCTTTGAGTCAGGGTGCGGGCCTGCTTGTCAGGCCGTCATGTGCATTTTGACGAGGTCAGCCAGGGACCTTGCCTGCATCTTCTCCATGACCCGGGCACGGTGAATTTCCACGGTCCGCTGGCTCACGCCCAGTTCATAAGCTATGACTTTGTTTGGCTTACCTGTGACCACGAGGTCGAATACCTCGCGTTCGCGATTTGTGAGACGCGCCAGCCGCTCGGCGACTTCAGCGTGTTTCTGTTGCTCCTCGCGTCGCTCCTGATCGGTCTTTAGCGCTTCGCGAATGCGATCGAGAAGATCCTGATCGCGGAATGGTTTCTGAATGAAATCCACAGCGCCTTTTTGCATCGCATCAACGGCCATCGGTACATCGCCGTGCCCGGTGATGAAGATGATCGGCAGCGTGCTGCCGCGCTTTACGAGTTCATCCTGGAGTTCGAGTCCGCCAAGTCCCGGCATGCGGATGTCGAGAACGAGGCAACCGGCGCGATGATCGTTAACGCCCTCAAGAAACTCGTCACCGGACGCGTAAATTTCATGCTCGATATTGACCGAATCCATCAAGGCCTGCATGGCAAATCGAATCGCCGGGTCGTCATCGACGATGAAAACTGTCGGCTGCTTGTCCTGAATTTGGGTCATATCACTCGAGTATGGTTGCCGTGCTGCTGATTGGACCAGAATGGGCACAAATTTGCGAGCCTCGGACGCTCTTTTATCGTCGAGCCGAGGCTGTTTGCGCTGAGAGACCCGGTTCGGACCCAAATTATTGGCTGCTCAGTCCAGGCGTTTTGAAAATCGCAACGCGGCCGCGGTGGTGGCAACGACGGCGAATGTGCCCAGGTAGATCAGGGGGCCGGTCAGATCGCCCAACGAAGCCTCCCGCAACATGATGCCGCGCGTGATGCGAATGAAGTGCGTAATCGGCAAGGCCTCGCCGATGTATTGAGCGATGATCGGCATGCCGTCGAATGGGAACACGAAACCAGACAGCAGTATCGACGGCATGAGCACGAAAAACGTCGCCTGCATCGCCTGAAATTGCGTTTTTACCGCTGTCGAGAAGAACAGTCCCAGCGCCAGGTTGGCAGCAATGAACAGGCCGGCGGCGAGGTACAGGTCGATGATACTGCCACGCACGGGAACGTCGAACAGGAGCCGTCCCACGACGAGAATCAACGCAAGCTGCACGAGGCCGATTGCGATGTAGGGTACGACCTTGCCAATCATGAGTTCGGCCGATGTCACAGGGGTGTTGATTAGTAACTCGAGATTGCCGCGCTCGCGCTCGCGGACGACCGCGACCGCCGTGAACATCAGCATTGTCATGGTCAGGATGACGCCCATCAGCCCCGGAATAATATTGATGGGTGTGCGGCGTTCGGGGTTGTAGTAGGGGCGCACCTCGATCAAACGCTGTTTTGGAGGCGTCGCGCCCGTGGCGAACGCGATTGACATTTCGCGCAACTGATTGGCGATGCCGCCAATGGTCGGATCGCTGCCGTCAACCAGGAGATGGACCGCAGCTCGAGTCTTATCGGTGACGCGCCGGTCGAAGTCCCTCGGTATCGCCACGCCGATCGAGATTTCTCCGGACTGCATCATGCGTTCGAGTTCGGCAGTGGATCCCACCCGATACCGGATGTTCGTGACCTGCGTTGCACCGAGTTCCGCCACGAACTGGCGTGACAGGTGGGTGTTGGCCTCGTCGGCAATCGCTGTCACCAGGTTGCGCACGTCAGTATTGATCGCGTAGCCAAACAACAGCAATTGCATAACCGGTATGCCGACGATCATCGCGGCCGTGAGACGGTCGCGGCGCATTTGACGCACTTCCTTGCGCATGACAGCCATCAGACGTGAGAGTGACTTCATGCGGCACGCTGCCCTGGTTTCATTGTGACAGCGACGAACACGTCCTCCAGCGATGCGGGGACGATGCGGCTCTGCGCAGTCACCTTGTGTTTCTGCAGGCTCGTGTTTGTCAGGCCCAGCGCGTCGTCGACCGACTCCGGAATCAGGACCCGCAGCCGCACGCCGAGCTGTGTGACGCTGGCGACCAGCGGGATCCGGATCAGTGCGCTCTGCGCCTGGTATGGATCGTCCGCCAGTACTTCGACCACCGTCATGCCGGTATTAAGCTGCAGTTCCTGTGGTGCCCCGTCGGCGACCTTGACCCCATGATCGAGGATTGCGAGACGGTGGCAGCGTTCCGCCTCGTCCATGTAATGCGTTGACACGAGGATTGTCGTACCCGCTTCGGCCAGCCGAAACAGGTTGGCCCAGAAGTCGCGACGACTCTGCGGGTCGACAGCGCTCGTGGGTTCGTCGAGCAGGAGCAATTCCGGATGGTGCAAAACTGCGCAGGCCAGCGCCAGACGTTGTCTCTGGCCGCCGCTCATCGTGCCGGCGAACTGCTTCCGTTGCTCGACGAGATCGTATTTCCCGAGTAGCTCGTCGATCCGGGAGTCGCGCTGGCCGGAAGGGTAGGAGTAGATTTCGGCGATGAACTCGAGGTTCTCGGCGACCGTCATGTCGCCAAACAAGGAGAATCTCTGTGTCATGTAACCGATCTTCGGCTTGAGTTCGTTGGCGCGCCCAGGGACATCCAGGCCCAGGACATCGGCGCTACCTTCGGTTGGAGTCAACAGTCCGCAAAGCATGCGAATGGTCGTCGACTTGCCTGATCCGTTGGGGCCAAGAAAGCCGTAGATCGAAGCGCGCGGCACATCGAGGTCGAGTCTGTCGACGGCGCGCAGGCTTCCGAAATGCTTGCTCAGGCCGCGTGCGCGGATAGCGAGTTCGCTGTTCATTCCGGGATGTCCAACAACAGTTCGACTTCGACGGGAACACCGTCGGGCAGGCGCTCGCGCTCGTCCGTAAAGTCGACTTTTGCAAGATACGTCAGATGACCCCTGTCCTTTTCGGTCAGCGCGTAGTACGGAGTGTACGCGGCTTCTGCCGCGACCCAACGCACGCGCCCGGCAATAGCCTCATCGAGTCCGTCGACATAAATTCTTGTCGCCGTCCCGGATTTCACGTGTACCCGCAGGCGCTCCGGCACGTACACGCGCGCGTAAGGTTGCTCGCCACCCAGCATGATCATGACGGGCTGGCCTGGTGCGGGCCGTTCGCCGATCTCGAACAAGCGGCTATCGACGATGCCGTCGACCGGCGCCCTGATTTCATGACGCTGCAGATCGACTGCCACCAGGTCTCTCCGGGCCACGGCTTGCTCGACCGCATGCCCGGCTTGAGCAAGTTCCTCAATGGTCGTTCCGCTCAACAGTTCCTGCAATTGAGCGCGCCTCAGCTGGTTGTTTGCTTTGGCTGCATCAAGTGCGGCCTTGGCGCGGTCCAGGAGTTCGTCCGATGCCAGGTGCTGTGCGTAGATCTGCTGCACACGCGCATAGTCTGATTGCCGAAACGCAAGTTCGTCGGCCGCTCCGGCGACAGTGGCGCGTGCTGCAGTGATCTGTTCACTGCGCGGACCGCGCACGAGTTCGTCGAGTCGCGCCTGTGCCTGACCCAGCGCCGCCTCGGCTTCCGCGAGCCGAGCATGCGCTCGAGACGCATCCTGGCGCAGTAACACGTCGCCTGCCGAAACCTCTGCACCCTCAGCCACGGGAATCTCAGTGATCGGTTCGGCGACATCGGCCGCCAACTCGATGCGATCGGAGGTGAGTTCACCAACAATCCGGTTCTCATCGCTGGATGTATCGCAGCCGCCGATCGCCAGCGCGCAAGCGAGAAGAGCCCAGTGCCATCGAGAAGTCATGCTTTGTATCCTTTCATGTGTGAAATCAGCAGATCGAGCTGCGTCTCGATCAGCCTGTCGGTGTCGAGACTTTGTTTTTCAAAAACAAGTTTGAATACGATCGAAAACAGTACCGGTGCGACGAACAGGTGCGGTTGCTCGCTTACACTCGACGGGCGAAACTCGCCACTTCGAACGCCGCGCTGAAGCAGTTCATTCAGGGACGACAAGCCGCGCGATACGACATTGTCCCAATAAAACTTCAGCAGGTCGGGATACTTCGGTCCCTCGGCAATCATCAGGCGAATGAGAATGCTCACGTTGGAGCCCGGCAGGGTTTTGACGAAGTCGTAAAACGGGCCGCGCAGAATTTCCTCGCTCGACAACTCGGAGGCATCGACAATGGCCGTTAGCTCGTCAATCCGCGGCACGACAAAACTGCGCACGACGGCTTTAAACAGCTCTTCCTTGGTCTTGAAATAGAGGTACAGCAAACCTTTGCTGACGCCGGCGCGCCTGGCGACGTCATCGACACGCGTCGCTGCATAGCCCTTCTCGGCGAAGGCGGCGAGGGCGGCCTCGGTAATCTCCTGCGGACGCTTCTCTTTGCGACGGCGAAAGCGCGGCGGCGGCATGACCTCGATCCATTACTGACTAGTGAGTCAGTAAGTATAGTTAATGACCGCAGGGTCAGCAAGTGAAACGGGTCACGAATGGCGGATTCGTTCATAATGCGCCTCCATGTTTACTTACATTGACCCAACTGTTCGTGAGCGCCTGCTCGAGCAGGGCAAGCTGTTTCGTATAGACCGGGACGGCGAAAAAGTGCCGCCTGATCGCCCGGCTGGCGGCGGCACGATCAGTATTCTCGGGCCGATTCCGCTGCCGCTGCAGCTGGGCGAGCGGCACGTGGATGTGCAGTGGTACGCGACGGTGCGTAACACCGAGCTGACGAAAATCGAGGACTTTGCGGCCGAGCTGCGCGCCAGGCACGGACAGCAGTCCTTTGCCGAGCTGGCCTCGTCGATGGCCGTCAACAGCGTCCTGCTGATCGGCAACCCTGCGGCCTGGACGAATCCGCTGGTGCGCGTGCATTCGAGTTGCCTGACTGGCGATGTCTTCGGCTCGCAGCGCTGCGAATGCGGGCCGCAGTTTCGGTCGGCAATCGATCTGATCGACCAGGATGAAGAGGGCGGCATGCTGATCTACATGTCGGGTCACGAGGGTCGCGGTATCGGTTTGTGGGCCAAGGCAGCGACCTACCTGCTGCAAGACGGTGGCGAGGATACCTATCAGGCGAATCGTTCTCTGGGGTTGCCCGATGACTCACGGGATTTCAGCGATGCTGCATCGCTGCTCAAGTACTTCCGCAAGAACGGGCCGTTTCGTCTGCTGACGAATAATCCGAAAAAGATCCACGACCTGGTGGCGGCTGGCTTACAGGATGTAACACCCGTCAAACATGTCTTTGGCGTTACCGACGCGAACAGACGCTACCTGGCGGCGAAGCAGGACTGGGGGCACAAGTTGAGCGCCGAGGATATCGAAGACAGTTAGCGCGGCACGGACAGGGTCAGGCTGGTGTCTGTGCGGCGCTGTGGCGCTCCAGCAGGTCCTGCTCAATCGTCCTGATCATCTTCGAATCGATGCGGTAAAAGAAGATGGCGGCCACTCCCATGACTGCGAAGGCCGCAGGGAAAACGCTGAACATGAAACGGATGCCGAGCATCGATGTCGCCGTTTGCGTTTCATTGGCAACGAAGCCGAACCACGCGAGAACAATGCCGGCAAGCCCGGCACCCACAGCCAGCCCCATCTTGTGGGAAAACTGCACGGTGGAAAACACCAGGGCGGTTGTGCGTCGGCCGGTCTTCCATTCACCGTAGTCTGCACAATCGGCGTACATGGACCAAACCAGTGCCGGGGTTGGGCCGGCAGCCAACATTCCCGCGCAATTAATTGCCACCATTAACCAATACAGATCAGGAGGCGTGAAAAAGAAGACCGCCATCGACGCTGCATTGAGCAAAGACAGAATGATCATCAGTCGACGCTTTTCGAAGCGTGAGCTCAGCATCTTTGTCAGCGACACGCCGACCATCATCGCGAGCAGCCCCAGCGACAGAAATACCGCGGTCTTGTCGAAAATGAGGAAGATCCGGGTACCATCGTCACCCACGTAATACTTGAAGTAATACAGTAAGGTGCCGTTGCGCACAGCGATATTGATCAGAGTGAAGATTCCCGCCAGGAACAGCGCCCGCCATGGGCCGTTGCCCAGCAGCACTTGAAAGTCCAGTTTCATATTGTGCTTGGTCGGCACCGGAACGACCCGCTCTTTGGTTGTCGCAAACGTGGTCCAGAACAAGGCAACTGAAGCGACCGCGAAGATGAGCATCGTCAGTTTGAAGCCGAGCCCCTCGTCTCCCCGCCCCAGAATATTCTTGAGCGGCGTCACAAACGTGCCGACCAGCCATCCCGCGGCGAAGGCGCAGAAAAACCGATAGCTGGCAACCCTGGTTCGTTCCAGCGACGAAGGTGATATCACGCCCATCAGTGCCGAGTAGGGCACGTTGATCGCCGTGTAGGCGAGCATCATGAGCGAGTAGGTTACGTAGGCATAGATTAATTTGCCCGTGTATGAGAGATCGGGATTAGCGAACATCGCATAGCCGCAAAGTCCGTATGGAATGGCCGCCCAGAGTAAATAGGGTCGGAATTTCCCCCAGCGTGAAGTAGTACGATCGGCAATCAAACCCATAATCGGGTCACTGACGGCGTCGACGATCTTGGTGACGAGGAACATCGTGCCGACGGCCGCGGCTGAGAGCCCGAAAATGTCGGTGTAATAATAAAGAAGAAAGACGTTGAACGTGGCGAAAAAGAAATTGGACGCGGTATCCCCGAGTCCGTAACCCAGTTTTTCCCTGAATTTGAGTACTTCCGGTTCAGGTGCCACGGCGTGCTTCCAACTGTTGTCGAACTTCGTGTGCTTTTTCCTCGGTGATCGAATACGTTGAAATCGCCCAGATTGCGATGCCCGATGCAACACATGGCACGATTGCGTCGAACAGCCGCATGTAGGTAATGGTTTGTGGCGATTGATCGCCGCCAAGATCGACATTGAATCCTGTCGAGTTGAGCAGCAATCCGCCGCCGGCGATTGCCACTGCCTGACCGAGCTTCACGACCCACCAGAAGATCGAGCCGTACATGCCCTCGCGCCGTTCGTGGGTATTCAGTTCGTCCGCATCCACAACATCGCAGATCATCGAGGGCATCAGCGTGAAAAGACCAGCCAGACCGAAGGCCATCAACGGAGCGGGAATGAGTATCAACCAGGGGTTATCGGGCGTGTAACAGAACCATTTGAGCGCGTACCCGATCATCGAGATTCCGGTCGATACATAGAATGCCCTTCGTTTGCCGATCTTTGTCGCCATCCAGGTGATGAGTGCGATGACTGCAAGCGCCGTGAGCGCCTGCAACAGTCCCGAGTGGCCGACGAAATCCGCCCCGACAGCTGCGTCGCCGGCAAAGACGTAATAGATAATGACGTAGGACTGAAATGAGGCTATCAGGATGAAGCCGTTGAACACCAGGAATGTTGCTGCGCAGAGTTTGAGAAAGGGCTTGAACTTGAGCGTTAGTGCGAAGCCGCGCAGGAAATCCCTGATGCTGTTCAAAATGGCGCTGCCGGATCCCCCGGTCTCCTGCTTGTGTTGATCGACTTCAGCAGCAGCAACCTCCTTGAATCGCTCGCGCAGGAATATGGCCGGAAGAATTCCCAAAGCGGCGACGACCATCCCGATCATGATCGCCAGATTGGCCGCACCCTCCACGACGTCGACGAACAATCGTTTGCTGTACATGATCGCCAGGAAGTAAGGAGAAATCATGTAGGCAATATTGCCAATGAAGTTCTGCACACCCATCAGGCGGGTGCGTTCGTGGTAATCCGGCGTGAGTTCGTACCCCAACGCCACCCATGGCGTTGCGAAGACGGTGTACGCAAGATAGAAGATCAGCGAGCCGGAAAGAAAATACCAGAAATAGAATGCCTCGCTTTTGTCAGCGGGCAGCTGCCACAGCAGCGCAAATATGACGCCAACGGCGAGTGCGCCGACAAACATGTAGGGGCGGCGACGACCCCAGCGTGATCGGGTGTTGTCCGAGATGTAACCCATCAATGGATCGGTTATCGCGTCGGTGAGGCGGGGGAGTGCACCAAGCAGGCCGACCAGCGCCGGATTCATGCCGAGGCCGAGGTTCAGAACGATGATCATGCCGCCGATCGCCGCCGCAAGGATGTTGTTGACGAACGCGCCAAGACCGTAAATCAACTTCTTGGCAAACGGGATCCGGTCTTCGGCTGCGGTATCGAAGTGCGTGGCATCGCTCATCCAAAGATCCCCCTGGGTTCTTATTATTATCAATGCCTTGATGCACCATCGTGTATCAAATTGACAGCGCTGTCAAATCTTGCTAAAACCAAAGCGCTGTAAGACTACAGGAAAAACCGGCAATCACGATGGTTGCCGGGGAGTTTGATTGGCTTGCGCCAACTCCAGATCGGGCGCAATTCCGGGTTACCCAAGCCCTTGCATATGGCTGCAGTCTGCCACTGGCTATGACTATGAGCGCTTCAATCGCAAGTCCTTCGACTGACACTGAGATAATCGAGCAACGCGTGCGTGCGTTACTCGATGAGATGACGCTGGCCGAAAAGATCGGCCAGATGAGCCAGGTCAATGTGGGCGACAGCTACATCCACGATTACCTTGCGGAAGGATTGCGGGCCGGTCGGGTCGGCTCGGTGATCAACGAGGTTAATGTCGACGTGGTCAACGAGCTGCAGCGCATTGCCGTGGAGGAGAGCCGACTGGGCATTCCTCTGCTGGTCGGTCGCGATGTGATTCACGGTTTCAAAACGGTGATGCCGATCCCGCTTGGTCAGGCCGCGACCTGGAATCCCGATATCGTGCGCGAAGGTGCGCGAGTAGCGGCACTCGAAGCTGCGACGGTGGGTGTCAATTGGACGTTTGCACCCATGATCGATATTTCCCGCGATGCACGTTGGGGACGCATCGCGGAAAGTCTTGGTGAGGATCCATACCTCGCCAGCGCTCTCGGGGCGGCAATGGTCGAGGGATTCCAGGGGGACGATCTGGCCGCGGTCGGTACGATCGCCGCCTGTGCCAAGCATTTTGCCGGGTACGGTGCCGCTGAAAGCGGCCGTGACTACGCGAGCACGAACATCCCGGAAAACGAACTGCGCAACGTCTATCTGCGGCCGTTCAAAGCGGCCGTTGATGCCGGCGTTTTGACGTTGATGGCGTCATTCAGCGACATCGACGGTGTGCCGGCGACAGGCAATGAATTCCTTATGCGCCAGGTGCTGCGGGACGAGTGGCAATTTGACGGCTTTGTCGTCAGTGACTGGGATTCGATTCGGCAGCTGCGAATCCACGGTCTGACCGGGAATGACAAGGAGTCTGCGTTCGAAGCCGCGACGGCGGGCGTCGACATGGAAATGCACGGCGATGCCTACGGAAATCATCTCGAGGAACTGATCGAGGCGGGCCGGATAAGCGTCGACAGGATCGACACGGCTGCGGCAAACATCCTGCGCGCCAAGTTTCGGCTGGGACTCTTCGAGGATCCGTACGCCAGGCCCGAAGAACTGCCCGAAATTGCAGACACGAATGCCATCGAGACTGCGAGAACGGCGGCGCTGCAGAGCGTCGTCATGCTGAAAAATGACCACGACACGCTGCCGCTGTCCGTTGAGAAGCTGGATTCGATCGCGCTGATCGGGCCATTGACCGACGCACCGTATGAGCAATTGGGCACCTGGATCTTCGATGGCGATCCCGAACTCAGCATTACGCCGATGCACGCGATTCACAGCCTGGTTGGCCACGACATCGACGTCCGGTATGTCCGTGCGATGGAGAACTCGCGCAGCCAGTCGACCGAGGCGTTCGGCGAGGCCGTAGACATTGCGCGCGATTCCGACGCCGTCATTCTGTTCCTCGGCGAGGAGTCGATCCTCTCGGGAGAGGCGCATTCGCGCGCCGACATCAGCCTGCCGGGCGCCCAGGCGGAACTCGTGCGGCGCATTCGCGCGACCGGCAAGCCCGTCGTGGCGGTCATTCTGGCAGGCCGCCCACTGACGCTGACAAATATCGTCGACGAGGTGGACGCAATTCTGTTTGCATGGCATCCGGGCACCATGGGCGGGCCGGCTATTGCGGACCTTCTCTTCGGTGTCGAGTCGCCGTCGGGCAAGTTGCCCGCAACGTTTCCACGGATGGTTGGTCAGATCCCGATCTATTACAACCAGAAGAACACCGGCAAACCACCCTCGCCGGAAACGATCGTGCACATCGACGACATCGACGCGCACGCGCCACAACTGTCCCTCGGGATGACAGCGTTTCATCTCGACGCCGGTTATACGCCGCTGTTTGCATTCGGACACGGGCTGTCTTACGCAACATTCAATTATGAGCGAATCACCACGAGCGCCGCGGATATCGAACTTGGGGAGTCCGTGACCATCGGTGTCGAGCTGACTAACACGGGTGCGTTTACGGCCGATGAAGTGGTGCAACTCTACATTCGTGATCTCGTTGGCAACGTCACGCGACCCGTTAAGGAACTCAAGGGATTCAGGCGCGTTCGCCTCGACCCTGGTGAGTCCACGACGGTCAACTTCGAATTGCACACCGACGATCTCGGTTTCTACGGCCGCAACATGCAGCTGATGACGGAGCCAGGCGAATTCCATGCCTGGATCGGCGGCAGCTCGGAGACGGAACTCAGAACAGAATTCCGAATTATTGCCGGTGACTGAAATCCGGCGTTACATCGTTAACAGGTCGCCCGGGAGAAGATGATGAAAATGACAACCCTGATCAACGCGGTCATTATGGCCGCCATGCTCGCAATTCCGGGAGTGGTTTTCGCGCAGGATGAAGAGCAGCCACCCTTGTACGTGGCGGTCGACTGCATGAAGTCGACGACCGGAGATTATCGGGATGTGGAAACGGACATATGGAGACCCATGCATCAGGAGCTGGTCGATCAGGGCAAGATAAATAGCTGGGCATTGTACTGGGTGAAGTTTGGGGATCGTTCGAGATGTGACTTCTATACGGTGACAACTTATCTCGGGCATGAGCAACTCAATGCCGCCGCGGCATTTGCCGAAGCGTTCGCGGTGGTGCACAAGGGCAAGGATTTCATGAGAGCGATGGCCCGGACCTGGGCTTCGCGTCAGCATGTTGCTACCGAACTCTGGTTGGCGGTTGATGCAACCCAAATCAAGCAACATCGTTTTGCCATCGTCAACATGATGCATGCAAAGGATCCCGACGCCTATGAGCGCATGGAGACCGAGGTTTTCAAGCCAGGACATCAGGCACTGGTTGATGGTGGCCATCGTTCCGGGTGGGCGATGTATGAATTGGTGTCGCCGTTGGGAACGACGATCCCGTACAATTTCAGTACGGTAGATTTTGTAGATCATCTCAACCCGGTACCGATGGCGGAGGCAATGCTGTCCGCGCACCCGACCCGTGACCTCGAAGCGATGCACGAATTACTGGGGCTCCGCGACAATGTTCGCTCGGAAACCTGGGCGCTGGTCAGCGCTACCGGCGGCTCTGCGTCGGAGTGATGCGTCGATGAATCGTCACAAGCTGTTGCTTCTGTTGTTGCTGCTCGCGGGCGCTTGCAGCGAGCAGACCGGGCCAACAAACATCGGACAGGCACCGGAGGACTTGCTGGTCGGCGAAGTTATGGCTGTCGCCTACTCGGGGTTTCGGGAGGGCCAGCATCCCGACCGCGGCGACGGGGCGGTGAATCCGAGCGAGGCTCAGATTCTCGAGGACCTGAAGATCTTGGCTGAGCACGACTTGACGCTGATTCGTCTCTACGACACGGGGGAGAACACGCTCGCCACGCTGCAGCTCATTCGCGAAAACAAGCTGCCCGTCAAGGTATTGCTGGGCATGTGGCTGCGGGCGGAGATCAGTAACCATGAGGGCTGCGCCTGGCTCGATGAACCGATTCCGGACGAAGAACTGGCGGCCAATGTCTTGCTCAACCTGGCCGAAATCAAACGCGGCATCGATCTGGCCAATGAATTTCACGACATCGTCGTTGCCGTCAATGTCGGCAACGAAGCGCTCGTCGACTGGAACGACCACATGGTGTCGCTCGACAACGTGATCGACTACGTAAGACGCGTAAAGGCGGCTATTAGGCAACCGGTTACGGTTGCCGACAATTATGAGTGGTGGATCAAGGATGGTGCGCCGCTCGCGGCTGAGGTCGACTTCCTCGGCATCCACACGTATCCCGCCTGGGAAGACAAAACGATTGATGAAGCGCTCGCGTACACGATCGAGAACATGGAGCGTGTACGCGCCGCGTTGCCGGGCGTACCGTGGGCGATTCTGGAAGCGGGCTGGGCAACCACTGCCGTCGAATTTGGTGGCCGTGCGAGCGAAGCGAACCAGGAGCGCTATTATCGCGAGATGCACGACTGGGCGACGGCAACCAACACGACCGTCTTCTTTTTCGAGGCGTTCGACGAGCCGTGGAAGGGCGACCCGAACAATCCGAACGGGGCTGAAAAACATTGGGGCCTGTTCAACGTCGACCGGACACCAAAACGAGTGTTCCAGCGCTAAGCGAATATGATCAGCACACCCAAGATATCGCTCCGTGGATTACGGACATTCTGCGTCGCCGCGGAACATCAGAGCTTTCGGACAGCAAGCGAGTTGCTGTTTATCACTCCGTCTGCCGTCAGTCATCAGATAAAAAGCCTCGAACAGGAACTGGGTGAGCAGCTGTTCGACCGCAACAGCCGCGAGCTGAGTCTTACCGATACCGGTCAATCGCTGTTCGAAGAAATCAGCCCGCTTATCGATCAGCTGAACACGGTTGCCGCAAGTTACAAGAAGAGGGGTCAACGCAGCTTGATTCGGATCTCGGTGCAACCGTTTTTTGCCAGTGAGTATTTCGTGCCGCGCCTGAGCGAATTTACTGCGGCGCATCCGGACATCGATATCCAGGTTGGCACGAGTGATGAGAGCGCAGAGAAACATCCGGCTGATGCAGACCTGTCGATTCGGCTGTTCAAGTCGCCCCCGGACAATATGCCGTCGAATCTGCTTTTCCCGCTGCGGATGGTGCCGGCCGGTTCGCCCGAGTTCAAGAAGGCGATGACGGTAAGGAAAAAGAAGATCATTAGCGAGTTCCCGCTCATCGTCCACGAGACACGCCCGAATGCCTGGAAACGTTGGGCCAAGACATCCGGCATCAGTCTTCCCGAGAACAGCAAAGTGACCCGCCTCGACTCGATGATCGCCGTGGTCCGTGGTGCCGAACGCGGCATCGGCGCCGCGCTGGTTCCCGTGCCGATTGCAGACCAGTGGTTCAAGCAGGGGAGCATCGTGCGGCTCTTCAAGGAGGAACTCGTGGCCGACGTCAGCTACTACCTGGTCTGTAAGGAAGACGGAGCGAGGGACGAGAGCGTGGAAGCGCTGTGGGACTGGATATTGCAGAATTTCGCCGATGCCGGGTGACTTTTTTTCACCTCAGACCTGATTTTTTTTCGTTTGTAGCTTTCGTTCAGAGGCCCTAAATTGCGACTGTCGGACGCATGCTGTGTACCGGCGAATGGCAAGACATCAACACCCTCTGGAGAAAGACCATGTTCAAGAAAGCCAAATCAGGACGAGATGCTTTCACGTTTAGCCTGCACGGGATGACGACGATCGCATCGTTCACCGCTGCTACAGCCATCGCAGACGACCGCCTGAACAAGGCCTGGGACGAGCGACTCGGCCGCGCCCGGGAAAAACAGCCGGATACGGCCCGGGTGATCGAAGACGTGCTCGCACGCTACTTCGCACCAGGACGTTGTTGGGCCGCCTAGGGCCGGGACAGCCAGCAAGAACATACCGGCCCAGCCGGTCTGCCAGGACACCGGCGAGCTACCGCTGGCAGTAAGGTCCGGGCGTACAGGATTGCGCCGCTGCCGGTTGCAAAACCTCGCTGAATCCTGGTGATTTTTCCTCACCCCTAAACTGAATTTTTTTCGTTTGCAGGCTCTGCCAGGCCTGCCTAATGTGCGCTTGTCGGGCCCAGGTGCCGGGCCGGCCACAACCATTATCTACTTCGCCAGGGAGATAACACCATGTCCAACAAAGCCAAACCCGCACGTGATGCTTTCACGTTTAGCTTGGGCGGCATTTCGACGATTTCCTCATTCGTCGCCGCGCCGGCTATCGCACACGATCGACTGAATAAAGCTCTCGATGAACAGTTGAGCCAAACTCAGGAAGACCAGCCGGACACCGCTAAAGACATTGAAACCGTCTGGGGGCGCTTCTGGTTATCCCGGCGCCGCGGGGCCGCATAATTTTGCCGCGTACCTTAAGGAAACCGAAGAGCCGGGCACCAGCCCCGGCTCTTTTCGTTAGCGCGTTGTTTGCGACCCGGCCAGCCTTATATTGCCGACTTTCCAGCGCTGCTACCATTTCAAATCACCGAAATTGACAACGCTGTCATTCGCTGTTATTGGTGATTGAACTAAAAGAATAGCCGGTCATTTTGCCGCGTCTGGGTTGTTGAGGGGTGTTCCATGAGGTTTCGTTCGCTAGCATCGCTGCGCTGGGCAGTGTCATTGACCGCCGTCCTGCTGGTATCTGCCTGTACCGACAACGACCGGGCGCAGCTGTTGTCACAGGTTGAAACCGTTCCGCCAGCCAATGCTGACACCCAGACCAACCAGAACATCAATAACCCGACGCTGACGATCCCGACGACATTTAGCGTATCGCCGGGCGACGCTTTGACCCTCGTCTGGAGCGACGAGTTCGACGGCGCCGCGCTTGATCCCGAGACCTGGTTCTTTGCGACGGGCGACGGCTCTGAAGTGGGGCTTCCCGGAGGCTGGGGCAACAACGAGTTGCAGTATTACTTGCCGGATAGTGCCCAACTCGAGGGTGGGGTGCTCAAGATCACCGCGCGCCGGGAGACGATTGGCGGCCTGAATTACACCTCCGCAAGGATCAATACGGGGGATCGCTTCGCGTTCCAGTATGGGCGTATCGAGGCCAGCATCAAGTTGCCCTCCGGCCAGGGTTTGTGGCCGGCGTTCTGGATGTTGTCCCAGGACAGTCCTTACGGCATCTGGGCAGCCACCGGTGAAATCGACATCGTGGAGGCCGTCAATCTGGACGGGACCGGCGGCAACGAGATTTTTGCAACGATTCATTACGGCGGTGAATTTCCGGCGAACGCATCCAGTTCAGTAACTTACACACCCGGCCCGGATGTGACCGAAGGTTTCCACACGTACGCGATGGAGTGGGATGCCACGGAAATCCGCTGGTACTTCGACGGTGACCTGTACGCGGTGCAAAACAACTGGTCCTCGACGGCGGCGCCATACCCGGCACCATTTGACCAGCCGTTCCATGTCCTCCTGAACCTCGCCGTCGGCGGCAACTTCCCGGGTAACGCAATTGATGGCGACATATTCCCGGCGACAATGGAAGTCGACTGGGTCCGCGTCTATTCGGGCGAAGACGAACCACCTCCGCCCCCACCGCCAGCATTGCCAGTCGATTTTGAAAATGACCCTGTCACTTATGACTTCGGTATGGATGCCGGCTTCGGCGGTGGCGCCTCGGATGTGATCGCTAACCCCGACATGAGCGGTATCAATACCAGCGCGCAGACGGCGCGGATGCAAAAGTTTGCTGGCGAAGTATTCGGCGGCAGCACGCTGGCTCTAACCGGCGATGTCGACTTCACCGCTGGTGAAGTCTTCAAGGTGAAAGTCTGGGCCAGCCGGGCAGTTCCGGTGCTGTTCAAATTCGAGGGTCTCAACAAGGAACGTTCAGTCGATCACAGCGGCAGCGGCGGCTGGGAAGAGTTGTGTTTTGACTTTACCGCCGATACGGCCGGTGCCGCGTCCAACGCGATCACGTTTATTTTCGATCTCGGCGTCAACGGCGACGCCGCTGGAGACCCCGACAACTGGACATTTTACTTCGACGACATCCGGCAGACGACGAGTTGCGCCGGCGGCGGTGGTGGCACTTTCGTCAACGGTAACTTCGAAACCGGAGACTTCACCGGCTGGACGCTAACCCGGATTCCGAATGATCGCGGATCCATTACTCTCGATTCCAGCGGCCGGGGTGGTCGGGCAGGCACCGTGGCAAGGCTGGTTGCAGCCGGAGATGCTGCCGGAACAAATGATGTCCTGATCAGCCAGGTGGCTTTGGCGGCGGGCACCGTTGCGCCCGGCGATTCAATCGATGTTTCCTTCGATTTGTATGGATCCCTGACTGGGGCAGGGGGTGTGGTGTTTGTTGAAGTCATATTCCTGAATGCTGCCGGAGAAGATCTGGGCGGCCGGAATTTTGTCGGCCCGCCAGATCCCTATTTTCCGTCAGAAACCTGGACGACACACAGTGGCACTGTAACCGCTGGAACGGCGGTGGACGGCAGTCAATGGGATGTGAGTGGCGGTGTAACGCTGCAACTGAAGGCCGCTTGTGGAGCAATTGTCGGTGGTTGTGGTGTGGATGCCTCCTTCGACAACGTCACCTTCACGATCAACTAACCCAAGGACGCGTTACAAGTCATGCTTGTCACGCGCGGTACCAAAACGATCATAGAAATCGTTTCTAAATCAGATATTTACGCAGAGAGCTAACTCATGCACGCAGAATCTATCATGCGCCAATTCCGCATCCTGACGTTCATCATCCCGGCCCTGGCACTGGCGGGTTGC
>JAOTVR010000153.1 GCA_029863305.1 Gammaproteobacteria bacterium
CACGGGTCGGTCGGCTACCGAAAAGCATTTGCAGGAACTGGGCATGAACTACGCTGTCGCGCAGGTTCCCGAGTCCGGTCAGATACAGCTGTTCCTGAAAGACCCGGCCGGCAATGGCATCGAACTAAGCTTTGACGCCACCGAAGCTTGATCAAAGTGTATTGCAATCGACGACTAGTAGAATAGTATCCTGCGATGCTTCATCGAATTCAGACACCGCCAATTGAGCACTGACCCGTTACAGGCCGCGAAACAGGCCGCGCGCAGGTTCAATGCGACGGTTGATACATCAAGCGATGCCGAACTGGCGGCCAGGATGGCGGCACACACCAGCGCGGATTACTTCTGGCGCGGCATGCGTCCTTTTTATGAGCAGACCGGTACCACGGCCGTCGCCGACGTCTTCTGGTTGCCACTTCGCAGGTCGCTGACCTCGATGCAACGGCGTGAAGACGTTTTCATGGCCGGTTTCAACGACGTGGACGATGGCAGGAGTATCTGGGTGGCCAGCATGGGCCACATGATGGGACTCTTCGACAAGAGCTGGCTCAATATCCCCGCGACGGGAAAGATGGCTTTTATGCGCTACGCCGAATTTCACCGGGTTGCGAACGACAGGATCGCCGAGTCGGCCTTCTTTTGCGATGTCATCGACATGATGCAGCAGGCCGGATGCTATCCGCTGCCTCCGCAAACCGGCGCGGCATTTCTGCATCCGGGCCCGCGCACGCAAGACGGCATATTGCTGAATGCGCAGGCAGCTGAGGAAAGCAAGCGCACCATGGAGCTGGTCAACCGCATGGTTGCAGATCTGAGCGTCCTGAACACGAGCGGCAACGACGATTGCCCGCCGGACCTGCTGGCCAGGACCTGGCACGACGACATGGTCTGGTACGGCCCCGCCGGAATCGGTTCCACCTTCACGATCCGGCGCTACCAGGAGCAGCATCAGTATCCGTTTCGCAAGCAAGTCAAAGACAAGGTCTTCAACGGCCACGTCGCCCGATTCGCAGAGGGCAACTACGCAGGCTTCTTCGGCTGGGCGAATCTGACAAATACACCAACGGGAGGCTTTTTGGGCTTGCCGGGAAATGACACGCGTGCGGATATGCGCGTCGTCGATATCTATCGGCGCGATGGCGATAAGCTTGCCGAGAACTGGGTCTTCATCGACCTGCCGCACTGGTTGTCGATGCAGGGCCTCGACATACTGGAGAGACTCAGACAGCTGCAATCGGTCGTTTGATGGCAGCGCCTGTCGCGCCTGTCGCGCCTGTTATTCGCCGTTTCGCAGTGGCAGGCTTGCAGAATCAAACATTTCCCAGCCATGCCCGGCGAAAGGATCGACGCCTAATTGTTGCATGACATAGGGAAAGTCGACCATCACCCAATTATCGACGATCTTGCCGTCCACGACCTTCCAGAAATCCATGTAGCGGATTTCGACACGTTTGCCCGTCGCTGCGATACCCATGAACGGACCACTGTGCACCGCTTCCTGTCGTCCAAAAGCTGCGCACCATTGCCCCTGCGTTATTCTTGCTTCGTCAATGCAGATCTTTTCGGAGAATGCTGCCTGGAACGGCCGCTGCCAGTTGTCCTGAAATTCCTTTAAGCCCTGCTTGAAACCACATCCGGCGTTGCCGATCCAGCGAAAATCGTCGGCAAAGAAGCGGCCCATATTGGCAATGTCATGATCGTTCAGCCCATCGACCATGGCCTCGATCGTCGCCTGCGTTTCGGCGGTCTTTTCGAGTCGATTGTCTTTTGTTAATGCTGCTTGCTCGGGTCTGGCTCCGGACATTACGGTTGTCTCATTGCTGTGATGCTTCGATCGAGATCAGGCCGCTTTCGACTTGTAGCGTGCGACGCGCAAATCGGCCTGGGCTTTATGGCCGGCAAAGCCTTCCAGCGCACACAATCGCGAGCAATATTCACCAATGATCGCAGTGGCCTCGGGCGTAACCCGCTGGTATGTGCACGTTTTGATGAACTTGCCGACCCATAGTCCGCCCGTATAACGGGCGGCGAGTTTTGTCGGCAGCGTGTGATTGGTGCCGATCACTTTGTCGCCATAGGCGACATTGGTTTCAGGGCCAAGAAACAGCGCGCCATAATTGGTCATGTTGTCGAGGAAGTAGTTCGGATCGCGGGTCATGACCTGGACGTGCTCGCTCGCGATGCGGTCTGCTTCGGCAAGCATTTCCTCCTCGGTATCACACAGAATGATCTGGCCATAATCACGCCACGCTGCGCCAGCCGTTGCAGCGGTCTCGAGTGTCTTGAGCTGCTTCTCGATTTCGCGCTGCGTATCGGCGACGAGTTGTTCCGAATTCGTCAGCAGGATCGCCGGCGAATTTGTGCCGTGCTCGGCCTGACCCAGCAGGTCAGTCGCCGCCATCTCACCATCGCAAGTGTCGTCCGCAATGACGAGGGTTTCGGTCGGGCCTGCAAACAGATCGATACCGACGCGGCCATACAACTGGCGTTTCGCTTCGGCAACGAAGGCATTGCCTGGACCTACCAGCATGTCGACCGGGTCAACCGTCTCAGTGCCAAGTGCCATCGCGCCAACAGCCTGAATACCACCGAGGCAGTAGATTTCGTCGGCGCCTGCAAGGTGCATTGCGGCAACGATCGCGTCGTTCGGTCCGCCGCTGTGTGGTGGGGCACAGGCGATAACGCGCTTAACGCCAGCGACCTTGGCGGTGAGAACACTCATGTGAGCGCTTGCCACCATCGGATACTTGCCGCCCGGGATGTAGCAGCCAACGCTGTTTACCGGGATGTTCTTGTGTCCCAGCACGACGCCGGGAAACGTTTCTTCCTCGACGTCCCGCAGTGCGGCCTTTTGAATCTCTGCGAATTTGCGGATCTGCGTTTGCGCGAACTTGATATCGTCAATAGTCCGTTCGGGCAGACGTGCCAGGCAAGCCGCAATTTCTTCATCGGCAAGGCGAAATCTCGCCGGTGACCACTTATCGAATTTCTCCGATAATTCACGCACCGCGGCGTCGCCCCGGGCGTCTATGTCGCTGAGCGTGGTTTCAACCGTTGCCTTGACTTTGGCGTCCATATCGGCGGCAGCCTGCTGGCTGATGCCTTCTTTTATTACCTTGATCACGATGTTACCTCGGGGAATGTGATGCTGAATCGGTCAGTGTGTCAGTCGCTGAGCGTTGCCGCATGCGGGTGATCTCCGCCGCGTACGACAAAAGCTTCGACCATTTCGGTGCCGCCGTTAGCAAATCTGCGGGCGGCACCAACGGGCACGGAGAAGACATCACCGGGCCCGAGGTCGATGCTGACGTCAGCAATGTCGACACTCAGGATACCCTTGTGCATCAGGATGACTTCTTCTTCCGCTCTGGAATGCTGCTTGCTTGCGACGTCGGGATAGACGGTCATGTGGCGAACATGAAAACCGTGCGGCCAGGCCATCTGGCCGGCCTGCAGGCCTTCCTCCGGGCTGGCAGCGCCTATGATCGGAAACTCGCTCAGTTCCGGCAGGCCGGGACAGGGCAGCGGCCGCAGCTTGTCATGCGTGACGACGCAATCGGCCATTTCCTTCGCAGTGAGCCGCCGCAGGCGGGCGACATCCTTGTCCGTGGTTGGCGAAATCGCGCATCTGCCTTCGGGAATCTTTTCACCCCGCGTTGTATCGACAAGGCTACCGTCGTCGAGCAGGACCAGGCCATACTCCTGCGCGTTGTCAAAAACGTACGGCGCCCAGGTTACGCGTCCCGGGTCGTCGCCCCCAAGTACCGCAAACATGAAACCGACGTCATCACCGACGTTCCTGAAGCCGCGGAACACATGGATCGGTATGGAAATCGTGTCGCCTGGACCCAGCACGACTTCACCATCTTCCTTGTTGGGCCCAAGGCAGAATGCCCATTGTCCCGAGTGAATCATGAATACTTCGGCCGTTTCATGGCTGTGCTGCGAGTTAACGCAACCCGGGGGCTGGCGTGCCCCGCCAATGTTGAAGCCATGAGGAATATCGATGTGAACGTATTGATCGGGGCTCTCGGCAACACCGGGTCCGATGATCGTGAAATTTTCTTTTTCGGCACTACCCGGCGTACGCGTATCGATGAACGCTGTCGTACACGGGCGCAGGTCGTCGTACCGCACCAGTCGCTCGGCGAGCAGCACCTGGGCGGTGATTGCGGAGGTTGCGGGTTGAGCCATGAGGTCGACGTCCTATCCGGGGGTACTGAGCAATATGCAGTGGCCAAATGTACTTCGAATGCAAAGTGAATTCAAGAAAACTAATCGCAGCTGAGCGGTCGTCGCAAAAAAACGTATAATCTAGTAGGTTTCCTTACTGCATTCGCAGTACAATCTGCGCGCTTCATGACGGTCCAGAAGCGAGGAGCTGATCAACAGCCATGAGTGAATTGCGACAGGGCGCCTACGGCGCAGACGACGGGCTCGTCGATTACATTCTCGGCATCACTTTTGAGATCTGGGAGCAGCGCGGCATCGAACTCATTCACCGGTACTATGGCGCCGACTGCGTTGTGTTCGCGCTAGACGGAATCACCCGTGGCGCCGGGGCCATGGTCGACGGGACACGGGCCATGCTCGAGGCTTACCCGGACCGCTTGCTGCTGGCCGACGACGTGATCTGGTCGGGATCCCGGGAACAGGGTTATTACTCGTCGCATCGCATCATCAGTCCGATGACCAACCAGGGTGCGACGATTTTCGGTCCCGCGACGGGCCGACGGGCGCGCATCCTGACCATCGCGGATTGCGTCGTCGAGGAAGGCGTCATCACGCGCGAGTGGTTGCTCCGCGATAACCATGCGCTCGTGCAGCAGCTTGGCTTTGATCCGGTGGCGGCGGCCAAAGTGGTCGCAGGTCGTCGCGATGAAGAAAGCCGCAGCTGGATCGCAGCAGAAATCGAACGCCTGACCCGGTCGGGGATTCCGGAACCCGGGTGCGATCCGCCCGATCCATCGACCTCAATGGCTGCGTTCGCGCTGCAGGTCATCGCAAACAACTGGGCCAACGCCCATGGCGAATTGCTGGCTTCGGCTTACGCACCGTATGCCGTCATGCATCGTTCACCGATTGAGTTGTATTCGGGCCGGGAAGACATCGCGAGCCACTACGCAGAACTGCGCAACGCGATCAGGGTCTCGGGCGTCACGATCGACCACATTTGCGTGCAGCCGGCTGACTCCGAGGGTCTGCATGTTGCCGTCCGCTGGACAGTGGCGGGAACACATTCGGCGGATTACCTTGCTGTTTCGGCGACTGGACGTCCGGTGTTCGTGCTCGGCGCAACGCACTGGCGCATCGAAAATGATCGCGTCGCGACCGAATGGACGGTATTCGACGGCCTCGGCGTACTCAGTCAACTCGTGTGATCGTGTCCAATTCCGGAAAGCGCCACATCGTCGATGCGCACCATCATCTCTGGGATCTTGGAGTCTGCGAGTATCCCTGGCTGATGGCACGTGGCATCGTGCGTTTTTTCGGCGATCCTGCACCGATCCAGAAGAACTACCTCGTCGAGGATCTGCGTCACGATGCCAGTGACTACGAACTGGACGCGTCGGTGCACGTGCAAGTTGGCGTTGCCGAGGGGGCCGAGCTCGAGGAAACCGGGTGGTTGCAAGAGCTTGGAGACAAGCATGGCCTGCCGAGCGCCATCATTGCGTTTTGCGAGCTGGACAAAACCGATGCCGCCGGTCAGATCGCGGCACAACTGGCGTATTCACGGGTCAGAGGCATGCGGCAAATCATCGGTCGCTCTGATGCGGAAGATGCTGTGACCGGCAGCGGTCAGCTGGTCAACAGTCCGATTTGGCGCGAAAACCTCGAGCTGCTTGGCGAACTCGGTCTGTCATTCGACCTGCAGTTGACGCCCGGGCAGGTACCCGGCGTCGTTGCAGCACTGGCTACTGCGAAAGACACACAAGTCGCGCTATGCCACTGCGGTTCACCCTGGGATCAGACCGAGTCCGGGCTTGCGGCATGGCGAGACGGGTTGCGGCTCCTGGCCGAGCTGCCCAATGTCTATTGCAAGATTTCGGGGCTCGGGATGTTCGATCACGACTGGACGGTGGACAGCATTCGGCCGATTGTCGAATCCTGCATTGAAATCTTTGATGCCGATCGGTGCATGTTCGGCTCGAACTTCCCGGTCGATAAACTCCATGGGAGTTATACCCAGGTGTGGCGAGCCTTTGAGGAGATCACGGCAGGCTTGAGCGAGCAGCAACTGGCGCAACTATTCGGTGATACGGCAAGGCATTTCTACGGTTTGTAAGAGCCGGCCTGTGAGCCCAGTCAGCTCCGAGGGAGAGTATCCGCGAGCGCGTTTGCGCCGGCCAATAGCAGCGACTGATCTGAGCTCAGCAAGAACAAACTGGCACCGTGCTTTTGCCAATGCGGTACTTCATCGACAGTCGGTGTGAACATGCCGACTGCAGGATTCGTGTCTTTCGCATCGATGCAGATCTTCTTTACCGCCGCTACCACGTCATCATCGGTAACGTTTTTTTGCATCGCGACAGCCAGATCGGCGCGGCCTATGAACAGGCAATCCACACCCTCTACAGCGGCAATGTTGGCGACATTCGGC
>JAOTVR010000141.1 GCA_029863305.1 Gammaproteobacteria bacterium
ACGATCTCTGGCAGTACTCGCCCTATCGTTGTGAATTTTAACGGCTACGGCGAAGCATGGGAGTGGATCGAGGCGACCGCCCCCGCTGCCGATGTAGATGGCCGCAGCGTCGACGAGTTTCTGCATTGGGTGGCTCGGGAGATGGGCTTGCAGGTTGCCTACGAATCGCCGACAGCCGAACAACTGGCGCACAACGGAGTTCTAAAAGGCAACGTCGACATGGCCCCGAGCGACGAATTGCCGTTTCGGATGTCGGGTGAGGATCTGAAATATCGTATCGATGGGGGAACCATCACCGTGAGCGAAATAGATTCGGGTAGTCGCCAGTAGCGTTCAGCACTCCGGCCAGGGGCGGAGGAACCAGCATATGCTTCGAACAATGATGATGATCGTATTCCTGTTGCCGGCAGCGGTTTGGGCAGCAGACAGTGATACCGCGCTTTACAAAGGTCGACCGGTTGCGGAAGTCATCGATGAATTTCGAGCGGCGGGCTATCCGTTTGCCTACAGCACCAACCTCGTGGCAGATGAGCTGTTGGTTACCACGGAGCCCGAGGCAACAGATCCGGTCGATCTCGTACGTGAGATTCTTCGGCCTCACGGTCTGACAATTCGCTCAGAGGCGGGCGTCCATCTCGTGGTCCGTTACGATAGCGCGGGACTCCCGTCGGGCAATGTTCTCCTGGTCGTTACGATCAAGGGCGGTGATCTGCCGGTCGACCCCACGAGCGTCGCGACCGATCCGCAACTGTCTTTGTCGACTCGCCTGCGACCCGGGATCTATGAGTATTCGGGCGTCTCGCCAGGTGTTTATTATTTTGACATCACAGCACCCGGCTACGAGCCTGCGAGACGTATCGTCGAGGTTTGGTCGGGTGATACAACCCTGGTCAGCGTTGGCATGGATGCGGCAAAGCCGGAGATCGAGACGATCGCTGTTTCGGCGAGCCGATACGAGATTTTGAGAGATATCGCCGCGTCGCGTTTCTCTCTGGACCAACGAACCATTCAAAATATGCCGGACATCGGCGAGGACCCGATGCGCGCCGCGCAGCGGCTGCCTGGCGCATCGGCCAGCGGCGCATCGGCCAAGACCCACTTTCGCGGCGGCGAGGATGACGAAATCGGCATCATGCTGAACGGACACGGGCTCTTCGATCCGTTTCATATTCGTGATTATCAGAGTATTTTCAGTGCGATCGATGCGCGCGCGATAGAGGGCGTCGAAGTTTACACGGGTGGATTTCCAGTGCGATTCGGCGATCGAATGAGTGGGCTCGTACTGATGGAGTCGCTCGAATCGCTGCAACCGAGACATACGGAAATCGGATTGAGCGTGTTCAATTCCTCTTTTCTGACGGCAGGTAATGAGGCAGATCGGCGTTGGCTGGTGTCGGCACGTCGTGGCAACCTGGACCTCGTCATCGCCCCAGAGTTCGGAAGTCCGTCGTACTATGATTTGTTCGGCGAGTACAGTTATGACTTTTCGCCGGACGTGACACTGTCCGTTAATGCGCTTTTTGCCGACGATAGCGTTGAGGTTGTGCTGGAGACAGAACCGGCAGAACTCGAGCGGGTCGTGAGTAGCACGAGAAACGCACAGTTGTGGATTCAGCTCGATAATCGGTGGTCAGGTGATCTGACCAGCAAGCTCGTGCTCTCGGCGATCAAGTTCGACAATCGCCGCGAAGGTTCACTGAATGACGCAGAGAAAATTGTTGCGGCAGTCTACGACGACCGTGAGGTCGATCAATTCAGCTTTCGGCAGGACTGGAACTGGAATTCATCGAACTCGCACCTCATGCAGTGGGGCATCGAAGTCATGTATTCCGATGCGCAATACGATTACGCGAACAGTGCAGAGTACTTTGGCCTGCCGGCGATGTACGAGGATCAGCCGGAGTCTGTCAGCCTGGTCGCGGCAGCGACGCCAAGCGGGGGCAGCTACGCCTTGTACTTTTCCGACCGCTGGAGAATCTCGGCAAAAACAATTCTTGAATGGGGTCTCAGGTGGGACGACCAGACCTACACTGAGCTGTCATCGGATGCTCAGCTAAGCCCGCGCCTGAACATCATGCGCTCGATAGGACCGAAAACCGAGCTGCGCCTGAGCTGGGGCCGCTATCATCAGTCGCAGGGAATCAATGAGCTGCAGATCGAAGACGGCATTACCAATTTCTGGCCGGCGCAGCGCGCCGATCACCTGATCGCCGGCATACGTCACATGTTTCGCGACAAATACTCGCTGCGCATCGAACTGTTCCGGAAGAATATGCGTCAGGTGCGGCCGCGGTTTGAGAACATGTTCGATCCATTGGGGCTGATCCCGGAAATCCAGCCGGATCGCGTGCGCCTGGACCCGGTAAGTGCAGTATCGAAGGGTGTCGAACTTTCGATTGATCGCTCAAATGGACCGATGACCTGGTGGGCTTCGTACACGTTGTCAGAAGCAACAGACCGCATCGACGGAGTCGATGAATTCCGCAGTTGGGACCAGCGGCATGCATTTCAGGGCGGTATCAACTGGACGAACGGCAAATGGGATGTGGCACTGGCTGCGAATATTCACTCAGGCTGGCCGACGTCAGACTTGACGCTCGTTGAGGATGGCGTCGATGATGAAGGCGAGCCGGAATTCGTCGCTATTATCGGTCCACGCAATGTCGAGCGTCTTGGATCATTCGCTAGCGTGGACTTCAGAGTCAGTCGAAAATGGAAACTGCGGCGCGGATCATTCATGGCATTCTTCGAGGTTTCCAACCTGGCCAATCGGAAAAATGTCTGTTGTCGCGACTGGGACTTTGACGAAGACGAAGTGACGGGTGAAGACGTGTTCGAAGGTGACGTCGATTACTGGATGCCGCTGCTACCGGCATTCGGAGTTTTGTGGGAATTTTGACCACGCATCGATAGTGAGGCGATATCGGTCGCGTCTAGTCCGATGTTACCCATTCGGCGTACTGCGGCAGTCCGTCGTCGATTGTCACCCACGGCAGCTTGTCACTTACCCAGATGTGCGCGCTCGGCGAAAACTCGGACGGATCAGCGAAGCTGCTCAAGCTTATATCGATCTGCCCGACCCGGTTCTCGTGCTCGTACGTCAGCGACGTGCCACACTTCGAACAAAAGCTACGGGTCACTTGCGGAGATGAATGGTGTTCGTGGATGTTGCCGCTTGTGACAATCAACGAGTCTTTCGCGAACGTTGCCCACGGAACGTACACGCCACCCGAGGCGCGGCGACAGCTTTCGCAGTGGCAAAAACACGCAAATTTGACTGGCCCGGTTACGCGGAAGGTCACGTCACCGCAAAAGCAGCGCCCGGAATAGATCATGAGGTCGCCCCCGGTTGTCCGGCATTGATCCACCAAAGGAAAAACGGCGACTTCGTCGGCTGCTTATTCAGTGTTTGCATTTCTTTCGCCCGCACGGCGCGGTGGAACCCAGAACCAGCCACCCACCACAAGCGCTGCGAACGCGGTGTAGCAAATCGCAAACACCCAGGGGGGTGCCTCATAGTACAAGATTGTCTGCAGCCAGTGTGCAACAAACGAGCCGGGATACACCGACTCTCCAGCCCTCGATCGCAGCGCCATCTCGAGCGTCGTTAGCGGGCAGATCACGCCAAACCAGGCTTGCAGCACCACGATGCCGATCGCGGCCAGATGCGCCCATCGGAACCATGGATTTCTAACCCAGTTCCAGGAAAGCGCACCGCCAGTAACGATGAGAATCAAACCGACGACCACGAATACGACAAATGATACGTGCAAGAACAGCGTAATATCGGCCGCCAGCAAATAAAGGGTACTTGTGTTCACTGGTCAGCTTGCGTCATGCACTGACCGCCCGGCATATCAGTCACGCGCCAGCCATTCCCTGGCTTCTTCCTCGGTATCAAAGGCACGTCCGGGAAGGCCACGATTGCTCAAGACGGTCTCGATAAAGTCGACGATATGTCGAGCTTCCTGGTTGTGCTCAACCCAGGCCAGGCGAAACTTGCGCGTGACGTTTAACTCGCGAAATAATTGCGCGAGCTCCAATCCCTCGAGCGCTTCCACGTGTTTGGTTGTGCGCGCGATGCCCAGTACTTTGTGGCAATCATACTCGTTACAGACCGCAACAACTTCGGTCCACAGTCGTTCCAGGAAGCGGTAGTCCTTCTCTCCTTCGGAGATTACCTTTACCAGGTCCCCCTCGAATGTAATTTCGAACTTATTTTGCATGGCCCCCAGACCCGCACTGAGGCTGTTCTCATGCGGGCCATTATACAATCCGCCAGGGCGGATATCGTCGATTTCTTAATCCGGGGTGCCCGGTTGCAACACGCGTTGGATGCTCGTGATGGTTACCGGGTGATAGAGTCTGCGCGCACGCTCGAACATGTTCCGCGCAAGATCCGCATCGGCGCCATTTTCGACCAGCGCCTGATAAACCGGCTGCACGAGTCGCCCCCGGCCAAACCGATTCAGGTGCTCCTCGAGTTTCGCGTACGCAGGACGGTACTGACGCTTTGCCACCTGAATAAACCATGTCCTGCCGATTTCCGCATTGCGCGTATCGCTAAGGCCGAGGGTGGCGTCCAATTCTTTCAATTTGTCGCCGGCGAGGTCCGCGTCGAGACTGTTGATGAAGTGGACCAGCGCCTGCGGGCTCCAGTCTGCAGCGGGAATATCTGCGATATCGATTTCACCCTGTGAGAATAGCGCGGCGAGTTCGGCTGCTTCGTCCAGCGTCGCGGAGGCGGGAATCACTGCAGCGTCAGGCAGTCCCGGTTCGTACAACCACTGCTCAGCCTGGGTGCGGCTCACTTTGCCTGGATAGGCAGACAGCAATTTATCATCGAGATAGTCGAGGAATGCTTCCGAGGTGATTGTGCCGAACGCGTGCTCGTCGAAGTAAGCGGCGATAAATTCATCGAACCGGTCGCGGCCGAATGCGTTCTCGAGGTACTGCAGAAACAGGTTGCCCTTGTGGTAATGAATGGTGCCCTGGAAATCGTCGGGATCGCCGGTTTCGAATCGCGGTGCGAGTGCCTGAAAGTCCGGTGCAACCTGCTCGAAATCGAGCAGTAGCTCGCGATAGCCAAGGACATTTTCCTCGGCAGCACGCTCCTTGCTGTAAAGCACTTCCATCAGGCGCAGCTCGAGATAACTTGTCCAGCCTTCGTTTAACCAGCCATCACGCCATGTCGCGTTTGTGACGAGATTTCCCGACCACGAGTGTGCCAGCTCGTGCGCGACGACAGATACGAGGCTGCGGTCGCCGGCCAGCAGACTCGGTGTCAGGAATGAAAGCCGCGGATTCTCCATACCGCCATAAGGAAAGCTGGGCGGAAGGATTAAAAGGTCATAGCGCTCCCATGCGTACGGGCCAAACATTGCCTCGGCGGTGTCGAGCATCGCTTGGGTGTCGGCGAATTCGAATGCCGCGGCGTCCAGCAATTCCGGTTCCGCGTAAACGCCGGTCTGTTCGCCGATTGGCGCGAAGTAATAATTGCCAACCGACAGGGCAAGCAGATATGGCGGAATAGGCTGCGGCATTTCGAATTCATAGGAGCCGTCGCGAGCCGTATCGGGATCGTTGTTCGCGCTCATAACGGCCATCAGTTCCGGCGGCGTTTGAATGCTCGCATCGTAGGTAATTCGAACGGCCGGTGTGTCCTGCAATGGCACCCAGCTGCGGGCGTGAATGGCCTGGGACTGGGAAAACAGAAGGGGGTGCTTGCCACCGGTCGTCAGCTCAGGCGGAAGCCACTGTAGCGCCGTTGCCGTCGGACTGGTGCGATAGTCAATTTTGAGGCTCAGCTGAGCCGCGGACCCGAAGTCCGGCGGCACAGTGATCAAGACCGGCGTGCCCAGGACATCGTGACTTTTACCGAAGCGAAATTCCGCTGTGGCCAATTCGCCCGACGCTGATTCGAAACTGGCGCCCTGAATCATCAGGTCCCGGCTGTCGAGAATAATTTCTGTAGCGGCAGGGTCGAGGCGCCGCATAACCAAGGTCGCGCTGCCGTAAAGTTGCTCGGTATCGAAGTCGATCGTCAATTCCAGCTGCAGATGTTCGGCGACAAACTGATCCGTATTGGCAAAGGAGAAGAAATCATGCGATCGCGAGTCATGCGCCGCCGGTGCGGGTGCGTTCGATTGGGAGCAAGCGAAACTCCCCATGACAATGAGGAGCAGACAAAGGGTTTTGAGACGCAAGGTATTCTTCCTGTTAGATAATTCAGTTTTTCGAATCAACACAATGGTCTATTTCAGGCTATCCGTGACCATCGCCGGATGTGCGTGCGATATGAAAAGCCCAAAAGGCTAACAATGCTGTTGCGATTGCCGCTATCCACGATGCGGCCATCGGCACAGCGTACTCATCCACCTGAACCGAATAATCACCTGCGATCCGAGCCAGGTGCAACAGACACACCAGGGCAAAGAAAATGCCCGATACAACACAATAATTGACTGCTTTCATCGTATCTCTCCGCATGTTGTCAGCATACTTGCTAACGCGATCTCTGGAAGGAGTAAGTTTCATTGTTGATCAGTATCTCGGCCGGCGGACCAGTGCGCCTGAACTGAATTCGATCGCCGCCGGCAGCCATTGGGAAGCGCAATGCAGACCCGACAACTCTGGTCGGCATGGTCTTAAGCCCGGCGTAACTGCCGATATAGTGGTTATTATCGCTGAAAACGGCGAGACGAACCTTTTCTTCGCCAGATGATGTCGATCGTACTGCGACAATCTTGAAACAGAGAAGGTCCGTGCACAGGGCCTTAAAGAGCTTGTACTCGGCTGCGTCGGGGTAATGCTGCGGCGGAGCCGCCGCCTTCAATTCCTCTTTCAGAACCTGCAGCTCAGTTGGCGCGGCCATCGCCACGAAAGACAATAGACAGGCAACCATGCTGGTCAGGCTGCGCGATCGGTCCGTAACCCCTGTCCTGGTCACCACGACGGGCCGGGCGATCAGCGAGGCCGGTGAGTTGATCGAATTTTTCATTGCGGATCCACGGGCGGTGTGTCGCTGCCACGGGTGGTGCTGATTCGTTTCGCAAAATTCACCAGAATTAAGACCAACATGAGCAAGAAATGTGCCGCATACAACACCAGTGGTGTCCAGATCACATAATCGTTCTCAATAAAATATGACGCGAATCCGAATAACAAAATCCATAAGAAGACGAACAGCGTATGCCGTATGCCGATGCGCCAACTGCGGGCGAAGACGCCCAGGATAATGGCGAAAGAGATAAGCAACAGCGGCGAAAGCGCAGCAGCCACGAGAATTGGCGGGATATATTGAGCGTGTGCGCTGCTTGACAGAAGCAACAATACGACCATCAACGCGTAGCTTGATTTCCCTGACTGCATCATTGCTGCAAACCGCCGGGCATGGTCAGATTGCCGGAGACGACCTGACGCCGGGTGCTAAGGCGTAGTGTCGGATAAACACCGGTGTCTCCAGGTTGCAACCAGGAGCGCCAGCGCTGCCAACAACAGAACCGGGGACGAATACACGCCGGGTGCCAGTTCACCCAGGTAGACAGAGATTCCGATGTGTCCGAGAGCATTCGCGACCATCAATATTCCGAGGAAAAAGGCGAGTGGCCGCAGAAAGCGCTTACCGGCGAAGATCAACGGAGACAGGCCAAGCAGGATCAATACCCCCAATGCCAGCCCTGAAAGCCATGCCCGGAAGGTAAAGGTGGGAAAGGGCAGCCAGAAATTCGCGTCGCGCAGTGATTCGATATACGAGTTATACAGCGGAAGAAAGCCGGTCAGAGCCTCGTCTGCAACATGCAAGGCGATAGCGACAACCAGAAAAATCCACGCCAGGCCCCAATTTCTCGAAAGATTCGGTATTGTCATGTGGCCGCTCTACAGGGTTGCCGCAGTGCTGTTTCGGGCTCAGATTCCCATGCGAACGAGTAAGTCTATGACTTCCCTCATGAATCGCTCGACGGTGGGATGCTCTGTCGCGAAGTTGGTCTCCAGAAGCCGCGCCCGTTTCAGCACGGAATCCGTATCAGCCTGGTCTGCTTCCGAGTCCAGCAAATCGTGTATATCGGAGTCCAGCTTTTGAACTGCCGAACGTGTTTCGGCGTCCAATTCGGTCTTCTGAATCTCGACCTGAAGTTCGCTTAGTAGTTGTCGAATATCTTTGTTGCTCATTGGTCTGCCATTGCTGAATGTGCCGAATCATTTACGGGGCCGCGGCGGCGACATCTGACCTCGCGGCATGATAGTCCCTCGCCGACTTGCCTTGCAGATTCCACTTTGATCCACACCACACAGAATATCAAGATCGCCGTTCCTCAGGCAGACCCGGCCTCGCTATATACAGCGAATGCTGTAAGCATGTGTCAAACGAGCGTAGCTATGTCAGGTCTGATGGCCAGGTATT
>JAOTVR010000142.1 GCA_029863305.1 Gammaproteobacteria bacterium
ATCAATATCGAATGACATGAGAGTTCTATCCCAGGTACCAGAGGGCCAGCAGGCCGGTGATGCTCATTGTTATCGTATACGGTAACGCCATGATGACCATGCGCCCGTATGACAGGCGAATCAGCGGCGCCAGTGCCGAGGTCAGCAGGAACAGAAACGCAGCCTGACCGTTCGGGGTCGCAACACTCGGGATATTGGTTCCGGTGTTGATCGCGATAGCGAGCGCATCGAACTGCTCGCGAGTGAACTCGCCGGCCTGATACAGCTCATTGACCTCGTTGATATACACCGTCGCGACGAACACGTTGTCGCTGATCATCGACAGCACGCCGTTCGCGATGAAAAACAGGGCCTCCTGCGACTTGCCTTCGTAAGTTCTCACCCAGTCGATGACGGGAGTGAACAGGCCCTGATGATCAATGACCGCAACGATCGCGAAAAACACCACGAGCAACGCTGTAAACGGCAGCGCCTCTTCAAACGCATGGCCGATGCGATGCTCTTCGGTTATGCCGTTGAACGCTGTCGCAAGAATGATGACAAGCAGGCCGACAACACCCGGCTCGGCCAGATGGCGCCCCAGCACGATCACGAGTATGACGCCGACAACTGCCTGAACCGCGATTATCGTCGAGTCGGACCTGGTCCGCTCCTTCGTCATCAGCGCGTCATATTCCTCGAGCACCTCGCGCACCTTGGGCGACAGCTGTGCGCCGTAGCCGAAGGTTTTCGTCACCTCGAGCAAACAGCAGGTGAGCAGGCCGACGACGAGCACCGGCATCGAGATATGCGCCATCTTCCAGAAGAACTCCATGAACTCCCAGCCCATGATTTCGGCGATCAGCAGATTCTGTGGCTCACCGACCAGCGTCGTCACGCCACCGAGTGCCGTGCCGATCGCGCCATGCATCATCAGGTTCCTGAGAAACGCGCGAAACTGTTCGAGGTCATCCCGGTGCAGCTCGATCACCTCTTCATCGGTACCGTGATCATGATCGTGATGCGGCATCTTGCCCGAGGCGACTTTGTGATACACGCCGTAGAAACCCACGGCCACCGTGATGATCACGGCTGTAACGGTGAGCGCGTCGAGAAACGCGGACAGGAATGCTGCGGCAAAGGAGAACATCAATGACAACAGGATCTTCGAACGAACTCCGAGCAGGATCTTGGTGAAGGTGAACAGCAGCATCTCGCGCAGAAAGTAGATGCCCGCAACCATGAACATCAACAGCATGATTACCGGAAAATTCAGCTCAGCCTCGTGAAATACCATTTCGGGCGACGCCAGCCCCAGCACGATGGCTTCGATCGCGAGCAGTCCACCCGGCTGTAACGGATAGCACTTGAGCGCCATTGCCAGCGTGAAAATGAACTCGATTACGAGCGCCCATCCCGCAATGAATGGATCGTAGACCGCGATAATCGGATTCACGATCAGGAAGGCCATGATCGCCTGCTTGTACCAGATCGGCGAATTACCGAGAAAATTCGCGCGTAATGCTTCTGCTGTCGTATGCGCCATAAAGGCTTCCTTGTGGTGGCGAACGGGCGATTTTAGACGGTTTGGCGCAATTTCTCGACCAGCGCGTCGTGTGCCGCCAACTCCTCGTCGGTGGCTCTGATGACGATAAGGTCGAGGTCGCCGGCCCGGCGCGCTGCGACAGAGGCCTGTGCGCTCTGTGCAGCCGCCGCGATATCCTCGTCCAGCGACAGCGCCGTCTGACCGCCTGTCATCGCCAGGTACACACGCGCCAGCAATTCGGCATCGATCAGCGCGCCATGAACGTCGCGTTTCGACGCGTCGACTGCGTAGCGTTTGCACAATGCATCGAGGCTGTTGCGCTGTCCGGGGTGCAATTTGCGTGCAACCTTGAGCGTGTCGAGCACCGTCGCGTGCTGCTCGATCTGCGGCGCCGGATGCTGCATCAGCTTGAGTTCGTGTTCGATGAAACCCACGTCGAAATCGGCATTATGAATCACGAGTTCGGCGTCCCTGACAAAGTCGAGTAGCTCGTCGACGACCTCGGGGAATCGTGGCGCCGTTTCGAGATCGGCCCGGCTGATGCCGTGCACGGCCTCCGCGCCCTCGTCGATATCGCGGTCGGGATTCAGGAAGCGGTGAAATTCACGCCCCGTCAGGCGCCGGTTGACCAGTTCGATGCAGCCGATCTCGATGATGCGATGGCCGTGACTTGTGGAGAGTCCGGTGGTTTCGGTGTCGAGTACGATTTGTCTCATAGTTCATCTATACCGCGATTCGCCAGCTCGTCGGCTTCCTCATTGCCCGGGTTGCCGTCGTGCCCTCTGACCCACCGCCATTCGATGTCATGCCGGCTCTGCGCCTCATCGAGCGCCTGCCACAGGTCCTTGTTCTTGACCGGCTTTCTGTTGGCCGTTTTCCAGCCGCGTTTTTTCCAGTTCGGCATCCACTCGTTGATACCGTCCATCACGTACTTCGAATCCGTGTACAGCAGCACGCTGCGTGAACCTTTCAGTGCATTCAACGCCTCGATTGCAGCGGTCAGCTCCATGCGATTATTGGTCGTCTCGGGATCGCCGCCATGCATCGTCTTGCGGCGTTTGCCGGCAATCAACAAGGCACCCCAGCCGCCCGGACCCGGATTTCCTCTGCAGGCGCCGTCGGTATAGATCTCAACTCTTTTGGTCAAAGCGGATTCGCGAGACTCGATTGGTGGTTTCCGCCAGCCCTGCAACAACCTTGGGTTTGCGCCGCCAGACGGGGCGTACCGGTGTCAAAGTGCTAACGCGTTTCTGGGCGGTGAGCATATAGCAAGCCGCCACTTCCGGCCACCAGCGTTGACCGCGCTGCTCCCACTTCGGCGAGCTCGCGCCGCGATTGCCCGGCAGCGGCCAGCGAAAGAAGAATCGTGTGACACCCAGGATGCGCAGGTCGAGCAGCTGCAACCAGTCGCGCAAGCGCCGTTCAGGCAGCAGGTTTTGCGCATCCGGTGGCAGCCCCGCGCCCGGAATCAAGCGCCTGATGCCCCACAGACCGCCGGTTTTGAAACCGAGAATGGCGAGATGGCCGTGCGCCGTCAGTACCCTGTCCACCTCACGCAGGATCGCATGTGGCCGGTCGCTGTAGTCGAGTACATGCGGCAGCAACACGCAATCCACCGAGTCGCTCGCGATCGGCAGCCGGTGCAGCTGGCCGATGACTGACGGACCGCCATCAGTCTGCGCTTCATCAATGAGCAGGCCACGCTGGGTGCGCGCATGTTTGAGAAAGGTATTGGACTCGCCCCACAGACCGAGCTGCAAGCATTGCTCGCCGAAAATGCCGTCGAAAGCCTCTTCGACGACGCGGCTTTCCTGCTGCACGAGTGCCTCGCCCAATGGCGTGGTCAGCCATTGCTGCACGGACTCCGGATAATGTGTCGCTTGTTCCAATAGTCTGCTCTACGTCTCGATTTGCGGTCAGGACACTTGCACCGTGGCGTTTGGCCGGTACGATAGCCCGATGCCATCGACTGAAACGCAATTATCGCAGACATTTCGTGCTCTTGGCGTCACAGCCGTCACTTTTTTGCTGCTAAGCGGCGCCGCCGCCGATCCGCGGGCGGACCACGGCGCGCCTGTGGCGGCACGGCAGGAAGCGCCCAGTCTGAATCTGATTTCGCCACTGGACGGCCTCTGGGACCAATTGGAGACCGTGGAGCCGGCTTCGGGCGACCTGTTGACCCGCTTGCGCTATGGTTTTGACCTCGATCCCGAGGACAATCGCCGCATCCGCGCCGAACGGGACTGGTTCGTCAGCCACCCCGACTACCTGAATCGGGTGTTCACACGCGCACAGCGCTACCTGCCGCATATCACCAACGAGCTTGATCGGCGTGGGCTGCCGCTGGAGCTCGCGCTGCTGCCGATTGTCGAGAGCGCTTACGACCCGTTCGCCTACTCGCACGGACGCGCCGCGGGCCTGTGGCAAATGATCCCGGGCACCGCCACCCGCTTCGGCATCAAACAGAACTGGTGGTACGACGGTCGCCGCGATGTTGTCGACTCGACCCGCGCGGCCCTCGACTACCTCGAACACCTGTACGAATTCAATGAGGGCGACTGGCTCAACGCAATCGCCTCGTACAATTCCGGCGAAGGCAACGTGCGCAAAGCGGTGCGCCGCAATCGTGCCGCGAACAAGCCGGTCGACTTCTGGAACCTGCGCCTGTCGAAAGAAACCAGCGCCTATGTGCCGCGCCTGCTGGCGCTCGTTGAGATCGTGCGCAATCCGGAGAAGTTCAACGTCACGCTGCCGAGAGTTGCCGACGAACCGCAGTTCGTCGTCGCTGAAATCGGCTCACAAATCGATCTTGCGCTGGCTGCGGAGCTCGCCGGCGTCGACGTCGACACCGTTTACACCTTTAACCCGGGCTACAACCGCTGGTCGACCGATCCCAAGGGTCCGCACAGGCTGGTCTTGCCCGTCGAGGTCGCGGACGACTTTCTTGCAGCGCTCGAGGCAGTGCCGGCGAACGAGCGCGTGCGCTGGCAGCGTCACAAGATCCGCAACGGCGAAGCAATCTCGCAGATCGCGCAGAAGTATCACACCACCGTGGCCGCCATTCGCTCGGCCAACAATCTGCGCGGCAACACGATCCGTGCCGGCCAGCATCTGATGATCCCGGTGGCGACCAAACCGCTTAGCGCCTATAGCAAGAGTGCCGATGCACGTCTTGCGAAGACGCAGAACAAGCCGCGCGCCGCCAACAAGATCGAGCACGTCGTGCGCTCCGGCGAGAGCTTCTGGACAATCAGCCAGAAGTACAATGTGACCACGCGGCAACTCAGCGCCTGGAACGGCATGGCGCCACGGGACACCTTGCCAGTCGGTCGCAAGCTCGTCGTCTGGACCAACGCGGACGTCGGGCCGCGCACCTCGCCGACCGCCGCGCTGGGCAACACGACGCGCAAACTGCGTTACACGGTGCGTAATGGCGACTCGCTGTATTTGATCGCGAACAGGTTCCGCGTCACGATCAGCCAGATTGCAAGTTGGAACAAGATTGACAAGAACAAGATTCTAAGGCCGGGACAGACGTTGACGATGTATGTCGATGTCACCCGCCAGTCAAGCTAGGGGGAAAGTTACATGGGCTTTATGGCCGGTAAACGCGCGCTCATCGTCGGCGTGGCGAGTGATCGTTCGATTGCTGCAGGTATCGCGGAGGCGTTCGCGCGCGAAGGTGCTGAACTCGCGTTCACGTATCAAAACGACAAACTGAAGAGCCGGGTCGAAAAACTTGCGGCGCGTCTCGGCCAGAATACGGACTTGCTGTTTCCGTGCGATGTATCCAGTGACGAGGAAATCGATGCCGTGTTCGCAGGGCTCGGGGAGACGTGGGACGGGCTCGATGTGCTCGTGCACTCGGTCGGCTTCGCGCCACGTGAACAACTGGCCGGCGGCTTTGTCGAGTCGATCACGCGCGAGGGCTTTCAGATCTCACACGACATCTCGGCCTACAGTCTGGCCGCGCTGGCCAAGGCTGCCTTGCCGATGATGGAAGGCCGCAGCGGCGCCATCCTCACGCTGACTTACAACGCCGCGACGCAGGTCGTACCGAATTACAACGTCATGGGGCTCGCGAAAGCCAGCCTCGAGTCCTGTGTGCGCTTCCTGGCGGCGGACCTGGGTCCCAAGGGCATACGCGTAAACGCGATCTCTGCAGGCGCTGTGAAGACACTGGCTGCGGCCGGCATCAGCGGCTTTCGCAAGATGCTCAATTACGCGGAAAAAGCATCACCATTGCGGCGCACGGTGACGATCGAGGAAGTTGGCAACACAGCCGCGTTCCTGTGTTCCGACCTGGCCAGTGGCATCACGGGCGAGACAACATTCGTCGACGCCGGCGCGAACATCATGGGCATGGTCTTCGACGAAGACTGATCTAAGCTGCGCCGGCAGCCTCCGGTTCCGCATCGATCGCGACAAACGTCTTCTCACCTTCGAGGCGTGCCACGATCGTCGCGCAGCACGCATCCCCCCAGACATTGATGCTGGTTCGACACATATCGAGAATTCTGTCGAACACCATCAGTACCCCAATCGCCTCAACGGGCAATCCCACGGCTGCCAGGATGATGGCGATCGCCACGAGTGACGCCGACGGCACGCCGGCAACACCGATCGAGGTCAGCAGCGCAATGACGACGATCGAGAACTGGACGCCGAGACTCAGTTCGAGACCGTAGGCCTGCGCCAGAAAAACCGCCGCGGCACATTCGTACAGCGCTGTGCCGTTCATGTTGACTGTTGCACCTAGCGGCAGGACGAAACTGGAAACCTTGTTGGACACACCTATGTTTTCCTCGAGGCTGTCCATCGTGACAGGCAGTGTCGCCGACGACGATGCTGTCGAGAAAGCTGTCAGCATGGCGGGCGACGCCCCGGCCAGGGTCTTTAGCGGCTTGACCTTGCCGATGTAGCGCAGCATGAGCGGCAAGGTGACGAACGCATGTATCGCCAGTGCCGCCAATACGGACAACGCAAATATCGCGAGCGGCTTCGCCGCATCGAAGCCGGCCGTGGCCATAACTTCCGCGACCAGCGCGAACACACCGATGGGCGCAAACAGCATGATCCACTCGGTCATGCGCATCATGACGTGAAACACCGCGTTCCAGAACCGATACATGGGCTCCGCATACTCGTTGTCCAGACGCGTCATGAAATAGCCGAACAGGATCGCGAAGAAGATCAGTCCCAGCATCTGCCCGTCCGCCGCAGCCTTCACGATGTTCGCAGGAATCATCCGTTTGAAGACTTCGGCTACGTCACTGACACCCTTGCCTTCCACGGCCGCCGAAATATCCGTCGTATCGGCGTCAAGTGCGAGTATCTCGCCGGCCGGCACGCCATTCGATATTCCGGGAGCTACAGCGTTGATGATGATCAGACCAACGAGAATCGCGGCCAGGGTCGTCGTTGCGTAGAACAACAGTGTCTTGCCACCCAGTGCCCCTAGATTGCCGCCCGAGCCGATTCCGGCGACGCCGACGATGATCGACGAGGTGATCAGCGGCACGATGATCATTTTCAGGGCATTGAGAAACATCGTTCCGACGTAATCGAAAATCGCAACGAATGAAACGCCGAAAATGTTGGGCAGGAAGTCCTCGGTGGTAGACGACTTCACGAAATGACCGACGACAACGGCCAGGACGATTGCGATCAGAATCTGCCAGTGCAGCGCAAGCTTACGCATAGCTCCCCCACAAAGCCGCTAGCGCGGCTCGTTTATTATTCTGGGGATACCTTACTGCAACAGGTCTTGCGCGGCCAGCACGTCCTGACTGATGACGATATCCGCTTTGTCGTAAAGGGCCTGGATGAAGGCGTAATAGTCCGAGGCGCCCGTCTGCTGCGCGAGTTCCAGTTTGCCGGCGTCGCGATCCGCGAGCGGAATCGATTCCGGCCGTCCGGGCAGCACGGCGACAAGACTGAATACCGTGTAGCCGCCACCGACATTGGCCACATAGCCTGTGACCGGCGAATCCCGGGTGGGCTTTTTCGCCGTGAAGACCTTTGACAGTACCGCCTGGTCTATCTCATCGCTCTGCCGAGCCAGCAACCTGGGCGCTGATACGACCGCACCCGCGGCTTCAGCCGCCGGGCCAAATTCCTCACCGGCATCAAGTGCGGCGAGCATTTGCTCGGCGCGCCTGAAAACGATCGCTTCGGCTTCGCGGGTACGAATCGACTCGGCGATCGTATCGCGGACCTCTTCCAGCGGCAGGCGCGATGCTTCATGATGCGCGATAACCTTGAATACGGCGGAACGACTGGCATCGAGCTCGATCACTTCGGAAACCTGACCATCCAGCAGCACGCTCCGGTCAAACACCGCATCGATAGCGGCCTGATTCGCGCCGAATGGTTCACCACCGGCACGCGTGAAACCCTCTACCGATTGCACGTCTATGCCCACAGCGGCTGAAATCGCCTGCATATCGGCGCTGTCGAACAGCGCGTCGGATAACTGGCGCTCCAGTTCACGAAAGCCGTCCTCGGCTTCGCGCTCGCGTAATTCACTCAGCAACTCGCCACGTACCTGCTCGATCGGCAACGGTCCCTGCTCGAGAATCCTGTCGAGCCTGATGACGTGAAAGCCAAAGTCACTTTTGACCGGGCCTTCGATATCGCCCTCGTCCATCGCGAATATTGCCGTGCCGAGTTCACCGGGCAGCTGCGAACGGGTCAACACACCGAGATCACCGCCACGCGACGCCGTCCCGCCGTCATCGGAGTTTTCCTCCGCGAGCGATTCGAATGACTCACCGGCCAGCGCGCGATCGTAGAGTCCTTGCGCCTTCGCTTCGGCCGCGTCCTCGTCGTCGTTGAACAGCACCAGAATATGGCGCGCCTGGCGCT
>JAOTVR010000037.1 GCA_029863305.1 Gammaproteobacteria bacterium
TGCGATTTCGCACCTACGGCATCAATCTGCCGGAGTCGGCGGGCTTCTACCCGCATCGCGTTCTCGAAAGTGAGGCGATGCAGGAATGGCTTGCGGCTGCGGAGTGTGAGATCGAGGTCATCGAACGCGAAGAAAAGGGCCGATGAATCGGCAGCTGCTCTCAATTCCGGTTTTCTGTGTACTGCTTGTGCACGCAGCAAGAGCCGAGATATACGAACTACCTCCAAAAGGTTATGACGTCATCGGTGCTGTGTCGACGATTACCGCACGCGATGAAGATACGCTGGTCGATATCGCCCGACGTCACGGCCTGGGTTACCAGGATATTGTGCGTGCGAATCCGGGCATCAACATCTGGGTGCCTGGCAAAGGCACCGAGATTGTTCTGCCGACACGATTCGTGTTGCCAGGCGTTCCACGTCGCGGCGTCGTCCTGAATCTTGCTGAGTATCGCTTGTATTATTTCCCGGAGTCGAAAGCCGGTGAAACGGCTTACGTGATGACGTACCCGATCAGCATTGGCCGCATGGACTGGGAAACGCCGCTGGGGCTGACCAAAGTCATATCCAAGGTGCGCAAACCAAGCTGGTACGTGCCACAGTCTGTGCTCGACGAGCATGAGGCAGACGGTAATCCACTGCCCAAAATCGTACCTCCCGGACCGGACAATCCGCTTGGCGAGTATGCGATGCGGCTCGGACTACCCGGCTATCTGATTCATGGAACCAACCGTCCTGCCGGCGTTGGCATGCGAGTTACGCACGGTTGCGTCAGGATGTTCCCCGAAGATATCGAGTACCTGTTTGGCAATATCGATGTGAGTACGCCGGTGCGGATCATCAACGAGCCGATCAAAATGGGCTGGGACGGCAGCGAACTGGTCATCGAAGCACATCCCTTGCTGGAAGTGGCCGTGGCCAGGAAGGACGAGGATGTAATGCCGGAAGAGGGCGCGGTGAGCCCGGTCGATGACGATGTAATCGTCAAAGATCCGTTAACGTATGTGACGGAGCAGTTTATAGCCATGACGGGCGAGCGCGCCGGGCAACTTGACTGGCATCTGGTCGAGCAGATTGTCGACCGCTCCGATGGCATTCCGACGCCGGTCGGAGAGGAAATAAAAAACGCCGCGGCAAGCGCGGCGTTTCACTAAAGGCTCTAAGTCTTTGTTACTTTGACATAGACTTCTGGAACATACGCTCCATGCTTTCGCGGTTTGCATTGCAGCATGACTGTGCTTCGGTAGCAGCAGACAGTGCCTGGTCAGCGGTGCTCTGAGCGCTGGCGGCAGCTTGGGCTGCACGATCAGCAGCTGCGCGAGCAGCCTCGGCGGCAGATGCAGCAGCAGCAGCGTCGGCAGCAGCGCGGTTCGCTGTTGCTTCGATTTCTGCAGTGCTGGCGCAGCCTGTAGCGAGAGCGGCGACGAGCAGTAATGCGCTTACTTTGAGTGCGGTCTTCTTCATTGTCCAAATTTCCTCTGTTGGGAGATAAACTGCAGGCGCATTATTTAACAATCCGGCCGCTCCCGCAATGAAAATCCCTGTTTTTATTGCGGTTTGTCGTCGTCCGGCGACAGAGTGCCGGCGGTCACGCCTGTTCGAACTATTGCCGGACTTCAGTTGTTTATGGGTGTTTGTTCGGTTGGGGTTGCACTGACGCAAGTACTGTATATAATCACATACACTGTGAATTTATACAGGACTGCTTAAATGCGCCCACTGACCCCCAGACAAACACAAATTCTCGAAATGATTCAAGATTTTATTGCCGAAACCGGCATGCCGCCGACGCGTGCCGAGATCGCTCGCGAACTCGGCTTCAAGTCGGCCAATGCCGCCGAAGAGCATTTGCGGGCACTGCAGAAGAAGGGTGTCCTCGAACTTCTGCCGGGCGCATCGCGCGGCATTCAGCTCAAGGATTCTTTACGCGAGCAAATCGGTCTGCCACTGGTTGGCCGGGTCGCAGCCGGCAGCCCGATCCTGGCAGAAGAACATATCGAAACGCATTACAGACTCGATCCGCAATTATTCAGTCCGAAACCGCACTACCTGCTCAGGGTGCATGGCATGAGTATGAAAAATGCCGGCATTCTCGATGGTGATCTCGTTGCCGTGCATCGCACGCCCGAAGTCCGAAGCCGGCAGATCGTCGTTGCCCGGCTCGATGATGAAGTCACGGTTAAACGTTATCGCCAGAACGGTTCTGTGGTTGAGTTGATACCTGAAAATGAGGACTTCCAAACGATTCGCGTCGATCTTTCCGAGCAGACGATGGTGATAGAAGGTGTTGTCGTTGGCGTTATTCGTGACGGCATGCCGCTGCATTAAGTGTTCATGAGATGCGGCGCGATTCATCCCCTCTGGACAAACTGCTCGAGAACCCGCGAGTCTGGCGCGGCCATAACCGGGCACATGCTACGGCCGGGCTTGCCAGCGGCTACGAAGCGCTCGACCGACATCTGCCGGGAGGCGGCTGGCCGCAATGTTCCCTGACGGAAATTCTTGTCGAACACTATGGTATCGGTGAACTGCGCTTGCTGATGCCGGCGCTGGCGCACCTAAGTGCCGAAGACAGCGGTAGCGATTACGCTGAACCGGGCTGGATAGCCTGGGTCGCGCCACCGTTTCAACCGTACCCACCGGCCTTGCAACAATGGGGCATCAATCTGTCACGCATATTGATCGTGCGTCCGAAAGACGACAGCGAAACGCTTTGGTCGGCTGAACAGGCATTGTCGTCGGGCACCTGCGCAGCCGTGTTGTTGTGGCCCGACGTGCTCGATGATCAGGCTGGTAGACGTTTGCAGCTTGCCGCCGAAAAGGGCAGCAGCTGGGCGATCGCATTTCGCCCCCCTGCGGCACGCGCCGAACCGTCGGCTGCGGCATTGCGCATCGAGTTGCAGGCCAGCGGTGAGGGCACGCGTCTGTCCATTTTAAAGAGTCGTGGCGGACGGCCCGCTGTATTGCATGATGTCGTCTGACTCATGTCGACAGCACGACACCATCGTTCCAGTCAGGGGCTGTTCAGTCAGCATTCCTTAGCGCTTGATACTCCAGCAGTAAGACCGCAGACCTTAACGGCGCCTGTTATTAAGCGGCTCTGGTTTTGTATTTATTTGCCAAATCTGGCGTTAGAGACGAGCGGTCCCGGCGATGAAGCCAGAGTCGTTGTTGAGGAACAGCACGGTATTCATCGCGTGTTACTGGCCTCAGCAAAAGCGGAGTTTGCCGGCATCCTGCCCGGCCAGTCGGCAAATGCAGCGCTTGCGCTCTTGCCGGCTCTTCGTGTTGAAGAACGTAGTGAGATTGCGGAACAGCAGACGTTGGAAAATCTTGCATTCTGGCTCGAACAATTCACATCGGTGGTTTGTTTTGCCGGCCCGGATGTATTGCTGGTGGAAATTGCCGGCAGTTTGCGGCTGTATGGCGGTCTTTTGAGTCTGCGGCAACAAATTGCAGCAGGCCTCGGGCAACAAGGCTTTAGTGCTTCGTTGGCAATTGCACCGACACCGCTTGCAGCGACATGGCTTGCAAGAGGTGGGCGTCGCACCTGTATTCGTGAGCCTGCAAATCTTGCGGCTGCTTTGCGTACTTTGTCCCTTGCCTGTCTCGACTGGCCCAATGCTGTCTGCGAATCATTAACGGGCATGGGCGTTCGTAATATTGGCGACTGTCTGCGCCTGCCAAGAGAAGGTTTTGCACGACGTTTCGGACCGCAGCGACTCATCGAACTTGATCGCGCATTAGGTCGCTTGCCAGATCCGCGCAGCAGTTGGCGTGCACCCGAACGCTTTTGCGCTGATTACGAAATGACCGAAGAGCAAAGCGATCGTGAGCTATTGCTCGCCATCTGTCGTGAGTTATTGTTCTCGCTCGAACAGTTTTTGCGGACACGGCAGCTTGGCGTGCAGTCCATTCTATTTACCTTTTTCCATCTGCATAATTCTGCGACACAGCTTCGACTTGGTTGTGCCAATGCAGAACGCATGGCCGACTGCTGGTTTGATTTACTGAGTATACGGTTCGAAAAACTGACCTTGTCCGAACCGGTGGTATCGGTTCGCCTGCGGGGCGGGCATGCCCAGGCATTACAGGCCGAGCCCGGGCGGCTGAGGTTTCAGGGCAAAGCCCCGGGCCAAGGACGAGCGCTGCGTTTTTCGGTGGCACAGCTCGCTGAACGACTTGTTGCTCGTGTCGGTAATGAATGCGTTGCTGGTGTCGCGACAGTTGCCGAGCATCGACCGCAGCTTGCCTGGCGTCTGCAAGATTTACTTTCGGGCAAAGCGGCCAAAACGCTGTCGACGATCAGGAAGGGTTTGCAGCGGCCACTGTGGATGTTGCCCGAACCTGTTTTACTACCGGTTGATGCGGGTTATCCGTTGCATCAGGGACGCCTGAGAATTGTCGAGGGGCCGGAGCGGCTGGAGACGGGTTGGTGGGATGAAGACGGTATTGCACGTGACTACTACACGGCGGTTAATCCGCGCGGTATGCGCCTGTGGGTGTTTCGTAACCGTAATCGCACAGCGTCCTGGTACTTGCACGGCTTTTTTGGCTGATGATAGTCGGTCGCTATGCTGAACTGCATGCACTTAGTAATTTCACCTTTTTACGTGGTGCTTCCCATCCTGAGGAACTCGTAGAGACGGCTGCCGCGCTGGGCTATGAGGCACTCGCGATTACCGATGAGTGTTCGATGTCCGGCGTCGTTCGTGCACATATTGCCGCAAAAGAACACGGTCTCAAGAAACTGATTATCGGTTCCGAATTGCGTCTTCGGAGTGGTCGTAAACTGGTCGTGCTTGCGCAGAATCGTAACGGTTACGCTGCACTTTGTGGGCTGATTACAAACGCACGGCGCGCAGCGGAAAAAGGCTCGTACGAATTGACACGGCTCGCATTCGAAGATGGTTTACCCAATTGTGTCGTGCTTTGGGTACCCGATGAGGCATTGTCACTCGATGTCGAAGATCACTGGTTACGCGAAACATTTCGTGATCGTTTATGGATTGCGGTTGAACTGCTTGCGGACGGCCGACAAAGAGAACGGCTTGCAAAACTCTATGAAGAAAGTCGCAGGCTCAAGTTGCCACTTGTTGCTTGTGGCGATGTACACATGCACAGCCGCTCACGGCGTATTTTGCAGGATACGCTGACAGCGATACGCGAAGGCGTCACGATAGATAATGCCGGTTTTGCATTGTATCCGAACGGCGAACGCCACCTGCGTTCGCTCGAGGTCTTACAGCACATCTACCCACAAGAACTTCTGGATGAAAGCTTGCGTATTGCAGAGGCAATCGATTTTTCACTGGACGAATTGCGTTACGAGTATCCCGATGAAATTGTTCCTGATGGCGAAACGCCGGCCAGCTATCTGCGGCAGCTGACAGAGCAGGGTATGCGACGACGCTGGCCGGCAGGCGTTCCGCGCAAGGTCGTTGGTCTTGTCGAGCACGAGCTGGAACTCATCGCCGAGCTTAAATATGAACAATATTTTTTAACGGTTTACGACATTGTCTCGTTTGCACGTTCGCAGGACATTCTGTGTCAGGGTCGCGGTTCGGCAGCAAATTCAGCCGTGTGTTATTGCCTGGGTATTACCGAAGTCGATCCTGGGCGTATGGCGATGCTCGTTGAGCGATTTATCTCAAAAGAGCGTAACGAACCACCCGACATCGATGTCGACTTCGAACACGAGCGTCGTGAAGAAGTTATCCAATACATTTACGAAAAGTATGGCAGAGAGCGCGCTGCACTCGCCGCAACTGTCATCACTTACCGGCCACGCAGCGCACTCAGAGATGTTGGTAAAGCGCTGGGTTTAAGCGAACTGCAGGTTGGCCGGCTGGCACGTTCGATGCAGTGGTGGGATGGGCAACGCGTCGATGACAGTCGTGTCCTCGAAGCGGGGCTCGATCCCGAAAGTCCGATCATCAAGCGGCTCCTGTATCTGGTCAGAGAGATACTCGGATTTCCGCGGCATCTGTCGCAGCATGTTGGCGGCTTTGTCATTTCGAACGGTTTGTTGTCCGAACTCGTGCCGGTCGAGAACGCAGCAATGCCTGATCGCACGGTCATTCAATGGGAGAAAACGGATCTCGAGGATCTCGGGCTCCTTAAAGTCGACGTGCTCGGTCTCGGCATGTTAACGGCGATTCGTCGCAGCTTCGATCTGTTGCGCAAATTCAATGGTCGGGAGCTGACGCTGGCCAGCGTGCCGGCCGAAGACCCGCTCGTCTACGACATGATTTGTGAAGGCGACACGATGGGCGTCTTTCAGATCGAATCGCGTGCACAGATGGCGATGCTGCCACGCCTGCGACCACGGTGTTACTACGACCTCGTGATCGAGGTCGCGATTATCCGTCCCGGTCCGATTCAGGGTGACATGGTGCATCCCTATTTACGCAGGCGTAACGGCGAGGAGGCCGTCGATTATCCGAGCGAGGATGTCAAAAGCGTATTGCAGCGGACGCTCGGCGTGCCGATTTTTCAGGAACAGGTCATGCAACTTGCCGTTGTAGCGGCAGGGTTTACGCCGGGGGAGGCGGATCAACTCCGACGTGCAATGGCAGCGTGGAAACGGCGCGGTGGGCTGGGGCCTTTCGAGGAGAAGCTGATTGTCGGCATGCGTGAGCGTGGCTACAAGGAAGAATTCGCGCGACAGATATTTCGGCAGATTGAGGGCTTTGGGGAATACGGATTTCCCGAGTCACATTCGGCGAGCTTTGCACTTCTCGTATACGTGTCGTCGTGGCTCAAGTGTCATGAGCCGGCCGCGTTCACGGCAGCTCTTCTGAACAGCCAGCCGATGGGCTTTTATTCTGCATCGCAGTTGACCCAGGATGCCCGGCGACATGGTGTCGAAGTCAGAGCCGTTGATGTCAACCAGAGTGACTGGGATTGTACGCTGGAAGCCGGAAAAGATGGGCAGGCGGCGCTACGCCTCGGGCTAAGAATGGCCAAGGGTCTTGCTGAGGAAGCCGGTCGACGCATTGTTGATCAGCGTTGTACAGGGGGTTATCACAGCACCCAGCAGTTACTCGAAACAGTCGGGCTCGATCGCCGGGAACTTGGTGTACTGGCATCTGCCGGCGCGCTGACAGTACTCGAGGGCCATCGCCACAAAGCGCGATGGGCCGTTGCAGGTGTCGAAAAACCATTGCCGCTATTGCAGTCGATGGACCGCTACGAGGCCACACCACTGCTCAGGAAGCCAACTGAAGGACAGAATATTGTTGCTGATTACCAAAGCCTTGGATTGACACTTGGCAGGCATCCCGTGCAGCTGCTCCGTCACCGGCTCGATCGCTATCACTATTTGCCGGCAAACCGCATGCCCGAGCTGGTGACGGGTACGGCGATCAGTCTTGCGGGTCTTGTCATCACGAAGCAACGACCCGGCACAGCAAGTGGGGTGACGTTTGTAACTCTCGAGGACGAAACAGGCCACATCAATCTGATCGTCTGGAAACAGGTTGCGGAGCAATATCGTGCCGCATTATTGAATGCCCGGCTCATGGGTGTTCAGGGCGATCTGCAGATCGAAGGCGAAGTCATTCATGTCATAGCAAGACGGCTCGTAGATCATTCCGATATGTTAGGAAACCTCGTCGTGACATCGAGGGATTTCAGATAACACACGTTTGAGCATTCCCTGGAGCACGACTGATGGCATCACGGCAACCTGGTCCGAATTATCAGGGCCATGCCAACCGACCCGAAACGCACAATTGAAGGTCTTGTATCATTGTTGGCGGCGAATCACAGATAACTTAGCCACCATTCGCGTCGCCGTTCCTTTAATCGAGCAAACCAAATGCATGCCGGATACAGGATCAAGATAGAAATTGCCCACGCTACGTATGTCGCACTCAACCCGAGCATGGCACTTCCGGCAGGACCCGGTGGCGGCCTGGCAGCCTCAGCGCCATATAGTGCAAAAGAAACCGGGATCGCTGTGAAGCGAAGCAGGTACAGGTGCAGTACATAATAAAAAAACGGCACACGGCCAAATACGAGAAACACCTTGCGCAGCCGACCCGACGACCAACCTTCGAACAATGACAGCAAGCACAGTGCAGGGCCGAGGGTCATTAGAAGAAACAACAGAGACGGCGGATACTTGCTTGTATTCAGGAACGATAGCAAGGTGAACGATGTGGTCGCCTGTGCTGACCATGCGACTGGATCGCCATAGATATTGGATGCGCGCAGCAAGATGAACGCGGCAATCATTGCGAGTCCGAGGCGCATATACAATTTTCGGCGTCTGTCGATGTCAAAACTCACCGTTGTACCGAAACCGTACCCCAGGGCGATCACGCCAATCCACGGCAAGAGGGGATACGAGACCATCCACGTAAGCCCCTCAGACAGCTGCACCGGGCCACGCTCGTGGAGGATGGTCCAGATTGCCGCCGCGCCACCAAAGTCGGAAGGAACAAGCGAGTCCAGGGTATTGTGGCCGCAGACGATCACCAATCCGATGATCGCAACGGCGGCTGGTCTGAGAAAACAAAGCCCTGCGAGAGCAATCATCGACCAACCGATCGCCCAGATCACCTGAATGAGTACGAGGCTGTAACCGGGCTCCGGAATCCAAACATATTTGCAGACCGTAAGTTCGATCAGGATGAGCCAGGCGCCGCGCGTAAAAAGGAATCGCGCAAGTTGTGCCGGGTTTCTCCGCGAGCCATACAGATACGCGGCTGTGCCGGCGAGAAACACGAAAACCGGTGCACAAATATGGGTGATCCAGCGAGTGAAGAATAATGGAACCGTGGTCACGTCAAGGTCGGTAGGAGAAGGCGTATAGCCGCCCCAGAAATCACGTGCGTGATCGAGCGCCATGATCACCATTACCAGGCCGCGGAGGAGGTCGATGGCGGCGTTACGCTGAGCAGGCACATTGTTGTTCATGATTGATTCGTCACCGACTTACCTTGCTTCAGGCGATCTTATAGACTTGATACTCCGATCGCGATGTCTGACAGAGCGCCGAGCGAACGCTCCTGCCAAGAGGCAGACATTCATCTCTTGAACGATACAGGCAATGAACCTGATCAGGAAACTAGCTGGTGCTTTTGTTATTTCATTTGCCAGCATCTGGCCAGTGGCTTTTCCGGTAATGATGTTCACCGCTGGTATCGATGCATTGCTTGATACTTACGAAGCGTAACGCTGCTGCGATGCTCTGGCGTAATGTGAAGAAAAACATTTTGCGGAATCCCGGCGTTGTATTACGCGCGAGAATTTTGATCTGTACGATCGCGCCTGATTGTCTGCTGCGGTTGGGCCTGTGTTGTCCGAATGGACTGCCAGTGCGGCAAAGCGAACAATGGGGATTTCCGATTGGATGACGGTTGCCCCGAAGAGATGCTAAGTTAGGCGCTCAAACAGCGAATAAAAGAATGGGGGTGTGACAATGGATAACGATCAATTTGGGACGATTAGATCGATTGGTTCGGTCGGCCTTGTGGTCGTGATGGCGCTGTCCGTCACGTCCTGCGCCACGATAAAAGAAATGAACCGAACGATCACGCCGAACGCATACTCGGAGAGTGTCGGGCCGGCGCAGATGAAAGCCGATGAAAACGAGTGCTGGGAGTACGGGATGGCTGAGCGGAGTCGGCTCCTGGAAGAGCTGATGGCAGGGGATCCGGAGATGGTCGCGAGCGAAGCTCGGGAGTCTGGCGCGGAAAATGTCGCCAGATCCATGTCGAAAATGGAAGGCGGAAGCACTATGGAGGGTGACGTCGCTGCCGGGGTGGCCGGGTTCCTGTTCTCATCCTGGGATGAGGATACCTACGATGAAAGCAACCTCGCCAAATACCTTGGCATCGAGGGCGGCCTCGGCGCCGGTTTTTCGGCCGGCAAGCGACTGCAGTACACCTGCCTGCGCGCGAAGGGCTACAAGGTCGAAGATGATGAGGAAGACGGTTCCGGCACTGCCCATCTGGTGTGGGCGGATCCCGCGGGCATCACGCGCGTGATCTTGCGCGAAGAGGACGGCACGGAACGCGTGTTCTACGAGTACATCACGCCGAGCAAACGCTAGGACAGATCAGGTAATCCCGGACCGGTTCGGTGCGCGGAAACCGGCTTGGGCGAAGCGTCCAGGCCGAACGACCGCCAATGATGAATGCTGCCATCGGTAGGTACATCTCAGAATTGACTGCTTACCTCCGCGTGAGAGAATCAGACAGGCGACAAAGGCAAAGCTGACCAAAGTCAGGGACGCAAAGTCACGGGTCCTCGCCTCCTCCGCGACGTACTATCGCCACGAAGGACCCAAGATCGCCGGACTGCCGCCTGTTGCGGTCGATCGGATTCCGCAAAGGAGGAAGCATGAACACGTCATATCGCGTCGCGTTCTTCGCGTCGCTGCTGCTTTGGGGTTGTGCGGCACCCCCAACGATGAAAGATGTCGAGCAGGTGACTGCGGATACGAGTATGGTTTTCGGTAGTGTTGAGGTCTACCAGGACGGCGAACTGCAGAAATGGGGGGCAAGGTTCTTTGGTTATGATCATTTCTATCTGACTATCCTGCCGCCTGACAGTGACGAGGCGATCACTTACAAATTAGATAAAGAGGGGAAATTCTTCTGGTCCCTCCCCCCGGGCGAGTACACGTTGTTGGGATACATCTGGGACACGGATACCGGGCAACGAACTGGACACTTTGGCGGCAGTTTCAGGGCGCCGCAAGCTGGCGCCGCTGCATACATCGGCACGATAGTCTTTCGCGGCAACCTGGTCTTTCTCGTTCCTGATATTGAGGACAAGTTCGAGGAGCTAGCCGCGCTTTACGATGCCCGGTTCCCAAGTCGGCGCGGAACAGCAGCCAGACAGATGATCGAAGAACCCCAGCCGATCGGAACCTTCACGGCCGTCCGCGGACCGTGCAACGAAGACTGGCAAATCGGTTGCAGCAAGCGCTTCCGCGGCGTGACACCAATTTCTCCGAACGTAACGCAATCCGGCTTCCCGGTCGCAAGCGATCTGATGCCGGTATTTCGTTGGAAAGGATGTTCCAAGTCGGATGTCAGCTACGATCTGATTCTCTACGAAGCGGCGGCTTACGCCGTTGGCGGCGCAATGGTCCCGTCATATATGCGGGGGCGCGTCGTCGCTTATGCCGAGGACCTGACGGAGCCGTGGTGGAGGCCCGAGGCAGCTCTTAAACCCGATACTCGGTATATCTGGTCGGTGCGCCTTCGAGAGGGTCAGACCGTGTCAGGGTGGTCCACGCAGAGTCACTCTACGTTTCTCCTCGTATATGCGAGTTGGGGTCATGGGCAATGGTTCCAGTTCAAGACCGCATAGAGTCAGGATGACATTCAAGGACGGCGTGGCCAGACTTCCTGGCTATGACATGCACTGCAGGACTGGCTGGGGCGAAACCATTGCGTAACCACACGCAGCCGCTTGCGGGGGTCTTGCTAGAATCAAAGCTGGCAGTCTAAAGTAGCTGTAACAGGTTTCCTTAACTACGAATCAGGTTGACAATGAAAAAGCGTCTCAAGAGTCTGGCCGTCGTGCTTGTGGGCATTTCAATCAGTGGCCTCGCATCGGAACAGTCGATCCCGCCGTCCAACGGCATCGCCTATCCGACCGGCTGGCAAGACTGGGCAACGATTGCCGTTTCACACCGGAACGACAATAACACCTTGCGAGTTATTCTGGGCAACGAGGTCGCCGTTGCGGCAGCTCGCTCCGGCAATACCAATCCCTGGCCCGACGGTGCGATCGTCGGCAAGGTGGTCTGGAAAGAAACTGCGCTGGAACATTGGCAGGCAGCCGCAGGACCCGGAGAGTTCGTGCATGCTGAATTCATGTTCAAGGACTCCGAGACTTATGCCGACACCCATGGCTGGGGATGGGCTCGCTGGGTCGGGCAGGATCAAGTTCCTTTCGACAATGGCATGCAGGTCTGTATCGCGTGTCACACACCGGTAAAGGACCGCGACTGGGTGTTTACCGATCCGGGCCAGATCCCACAATAAATCCCCTGCCTCGTGGCTGGGCTCGCTTATTCCTGCATCTGGCCGACTGCCGTCGGTCGCCAGGCATCCGAACGAACGACTGTTATTTATGAAAGAGCAGACGTTCAATTCGAAGTATTGAGGTGCTCAGCATTTGCGCGCCGCGCAGTCGCCGGTCGAACGATTTGAGGTAAAATGACGGCTGCTGAGCCAATACAGATGGCCGGTCTCACCCTCGAGGATAGAGGTATGCCGCCGAAGAAAACACCACATGACATCACCGCGGGAGACCGGATTGTTGAAATGGCAAGGCGCCAGAGGGAGCAGCGCGAGAAGGGCTACAGGGCGCAGGCTTTAAAGCTGTACCCCAAGATATGCGCACGTTGTGGCCGCGAATTTAGCGCCGAAAATTTGCGTGAGCTAACGGTCCATCACAAGGACCACAACCATGACAATAATCCAACGGATGGCAGTAACTGGGAGCTACTTTGTCTTTATTGCCATGACGATGAGCATGCTCGATATCAGATCGCTGACGACTGCCATGCCGTTACGCCAGGCGAAGAGACTGAACCACTGTCTACTCATACGCCATTCGCTCTGCTTCGGACATTGCTGAACCGGGAATCGTGACTATCTGCTTTAAATGAAACGACCGCTTCCGAGGACGCCCGCCCGGAGTGGCGATCGTCAATTCTGCGGCCCGGATCCAAACGACCACGTTTACTCCGTGCAGGATTCTCGGGCGTCTTGCAGAACCGGAAGATCCCTACAGATAGGGGGCTTCGTCGGGGTCGAACTCGATTTCGTCGCTAGCGCTGGCGGGTAGTTTGGCCATTGCTTCTCGCAGCATCCCGACGTGTTCGGTCTCCTCATCTCGAAGCTCGGTGAACAATGCCCGGACCTCCGGGTCGGTGATGCCGGGCAAGGCCATGTCGTAGAAATCGTAGGCCTTCTTCTCAGCGGCGAGTCCGACCTCAAATGCCTGGACGGTGGACATGCCGCGGCGCGGCGCCCCCATATCCGGTGCCTCGACGTCGAACAGGTCGTCCAGCGTCAGCCGCGCAGGGGCATCACCGAACAAAGCCTTGCGCCGGGCCTCCAGTTCACTACCGTGCTTGGCCTCGTTCTCGGCCATAGTGGCGAAGAAGGCCCCAGCATCGTAGCCGCCGCTGCGGCCGAGCTGGGAGGCGAACATCTGGTAGCGGTGGCACGCTTCCATCTCGATCAGCTTAGCGAGGTCTAGGGCGTCCATAAGGCTGAGCTTGGACAGGTCAAGACGGGTGGACATTGACTCGGCTCCTGGTCTGGGTTTGACGTTTCGAGGCGACTCATCGGGTGCGCCTCAGGCAAACGCAGCAGCCGAGTCCCGTCTGCGGGCACTGCGGCTCTTGCGGCACTGCGATAATAACATCGCCGAGTGGATTCGAGTGACATTTGATGTTCGGCTGAACAACAGCTAATCATTCGAAACGGGCATGCCGAATTGCTCTCAACCCGATAAATCATGCATACTCAATTGCAAGAGCATACAGGCGATCTGCCGGGTCAGCTGGTGTTGTGACAAAATGTCAAATGAGCCAGCTCGATGAAAACTCCGGTTTTCCAGATAATGCTGCTCAGGAAGAATAAAGGCCTCGAGCCGTGGCGCAAGAACATAATGAATAACGAAGGCCCACTGAATGACGGAATTGGTGGTGCAGGCGATCGCCACAGAAATAGTGACGAATTCGAAGACGCCGTAACGTCGGAAATACCAGAAGACTTCTCGAAATTTTTCGATGATGCCGAATTGGCCGACCATCTGGCCGACGTAGTAGCGACGAACATTGACCTGTCGGTGCACATCGATCCGGATGACGATTTCATGCTGGAGCCGGGGCATTGTCTTAACGATCGCTTCGATATTATCGAGCTGGCTTATTCCGGCGGCATGGGGCACGTTTACAGAGCCGTAGATCGCCAGCGGATTTCTGAGGGCCCTGACAAGACATACGTGGCGATCAAGGTGCTGCGTCAATCACTAGCCGCGCCAGAGACGCTGCGACTGGCGCTCGAGCGAGAGGCAGCCCGGGCACAGTCTCTTGCCCATCCAAACATCATCAGTATCTTCGATTTCGCCGAGCATGGCGGGAAGTTCTTCCTGGTAATGGAGTGGTTGGAGGGAGAGTCTGTCAATGATTTGCTGCGGCGCACGAGGGGCCAGCAACTGGAGCACGAGTTTGTCTGGCCGTTGATCACAGGGGCTGCAAATGGTCTGCAATACGCGCACTCGAACAACGTAGTACACGCCGATATCAATCCGTCGAATATCTTTATTACGGACACGCACACGATCAAGCTGCTGGATTTTGGTGTCGCCAGACATTGTGATGACCCGGATCGGGACGAAACAGACGAGCGCTTCTCGTGGGTGACGTCAACGTATGCAAGTCCTGAAGTCCTGTCCAGGAAAACGCCGGTTTTTGAAGACGACATATTTTCGCTTGCTTGTGTCGCCTACCGGCTATTGAAAGGCTCCCATCCATTCGGTGGCTTACCGTCAATTGTCGCCAAGAAAAAGCACGTGGTGGTTGAACCGATACCGGGACTCGCGGAGGAAGACTGGGAGTTCTTACGTCAGGCATTATCGTATGAGCGCGAGGATCGCCCCAAATCTGTTACCGGATTCTTGCGAGATGGGCGAGGCACGGCCGCAGTCGGAGGAAGTAGTCGCTGGATTACTCGTAAACGCTTGCCCTGGCTGTTGATCACCGCGGCCGCTACGATCGCAGCCCTCGCCGGGTCCTTGTGGTTGCTGAGAGGGGAGCCCCGGATCGAACCCGTCCCACCTCCCGCCGTACAGATCGATGAAAGGCCGAACGCTACGGATAGTTCGGGCATAACCACCTCGGCTGAGGTCGAGTCTCTTCTGGGTAATGCGTCTCAAGCGATGGACGAACAGCGTTATGTTTCGCCGGACGACTCAAGTGCACGTTTCTATTATCGCCAGGTGCTGGGCATCGAGCCCGCGAGTCCGACTGCGCTTCGAGGTCTGCGGGCAATAAGCGATGAGTTTGTGCGGCGCGCGAACGAGGCAATGCGTACTAATGATCTGGAGCAGGCTTATGGCGCCGTCGCCATCGCCGCGGAAACGGATCCACTAAATCCGGCTATCGAGATGGTTGAACAGGTAATTTTTGCGCAAGGGGATAGCGTGCTTGCCGATGCCCGCACGGCAGTTGCGGCGGCAGACGTCGGGACTGCAGTCACACTGTTGTCCCGTGCAGAGCGTTACAGGCACATCGATCCGGATGCGATTCGGTCAATTCGCCAGCAAATCTCCCGGGCTGCGCAAGACGAGCAGTTTCTCGACGATCTCGCAAGCGCGAACGCGCTCATCGCAGCCGGCAAACTCATCACCCCGGCCGACGATAATGCCCATGCGGCACTCGTTGCGCTGTATCGGGTCCATGGCGATGACCAGCGGTTGCTCGATTCGATGGAACGCCTTGGAGAGCGCCTCTTGACGCGTGCGGCTTTTGCGGCAGCCGCTGGACAGTTCACGGAGGCAACGGAATTGCTCGATGCTGTCGATACGCTCGGTATCCTGTCGCCGGAAGTCGAATCTGCGCGGCAGTCGATGCGGGTCGCCATTGACATTGCCGAGACGCAGGCGGCGCCGGACAATTTCTTGCCCGAAGAATCGGTCACCGATGTGAGTTTACCGGGGGCCGAAGCGGCTGCCATCGTGGAAGAACCTGCAATGACTACAGACAGTGAAAGCGAGCCCGTGGCTGCTGTCGCCGAATTGCCGCAGGCATCCCGGGAGCGGGATCCAGCTGTGGCTTCCCTTGTCTCCGACGCGGCAGCCGATGAGTCGCCACCGCAAGGACTGCAAAGTATTGAACAGTTTGGAATCAAGAAATATGTTGCGCCGGTCTTCCCGCGCCGCGCGCGCCTGCGCGGACTCTCCGGTCTGGTCGAAGTCGGTTTCAACATCAACGTTGACGGAAGCACAGACGCTATCGACATTCTGCGCGCGGAGCCTGGCGACGTATTTGTCTCCAGCGCGCTCAAAGCCGTGAAGCAGTGGCGCTTCGAGCCACAGGACGACGTATTTCGAGCTCAGATCACTTTGAAGTTCGAATCATCCCCTTAAGCAGTGATCCTGATTCATTGAGTTGGCGCGTTGTGCTTGGCTGCAAATGGCTTCAGAGTCTGGCCGATCAGATTTATATTTTGGGGCCTCCGGCATGACCACATCCGCTGATTCTCTGCGCATTGATCGCTGGCTGTTCTATTGCCGGTTTTTCAAAACCCGCAGACTTGCGACGGCAGCGGTAGTTGGCGGGCATGTAAAGATCAACGGCGAGCGAACCACGCCGGGCAGTCGCATCAAGTGCGGTGACCGAATCGACCTGATTCGTGAGCGATTACCATACTCGCTCACCGTTATCGCGATTCCGCAACGGCGCGGCCCGGCCATCGAAGCACGAAAGTGCTTTCTCGAGGACGAGGCAACAGTGCGTCAGAGAGAACGGCAAACTGCTGCTTTGCGGCAGGATCGAATGCTGATGCCGAAGACAGATGGCCGTCCCGATAAGCATACGCGACGCAAATTGAGGGAGCGAAGCAGGGGTTAAGCCAGGTCACGCGCCCTTGATTTGAGATGCACCTGCGCGGGCGCATCAGGGAATCATAAATCGTCGTCGAGATTGAAGTTATACGTACTCTCGAGTTCTTTCTCAGTTCTGCGCTGATCCTCAAGTGCATCGAGACGACGTCGAAGTTCCAATTTGTGGTCTGCCGTATCTCCGTCACCTGCCTCAATTTTGGCTATAAGCTCTTCGACGTTGATCTCAACCGAAATATCGCCAATATTATCGATGTCCGTAAAGTCATCAAGAACGATCGTATCCTCCGGCTGATCGGATACGTCGATGTCATCTTCAACACCGGCCATTTTCTTACCACTATCGACTTCACCGTTCATTGCAATCTCTCCGGGCAATAATCAGTTCCATACACGACCGACCACTCGGGCCATAACTCGTATTTGTATACCGCGAAAGATATGGCCGTGCAAGGGCCTGATTAGCGAATCAGGTTATTGATTTCGAAGATTGGTAGCAGGATCGCCAGAACAATCGTCATGACGACCGCGCCCATCAGGACGATAAGCAGGGGCTGCAGAATTCCCAGCAGTGTCGCGATCAGTCCATCGACTTCTCGCTCCTGATAATTCGCGGTGCGCGAGAGCATCTCTTCGAGCCGGCCGCCGGTCTCGCCACTCGCGATCAGGTGGATCATCATAGGCGGGAACAACTTGCTGGCGGCAAGCGATTGGCTGATTGACGCTCCTTCGCGCACTCTGAGTGAGGCCTCTGTGACGGCGTCACGCATCGGCAAGTTTTCGATGACTTCGGCCGCAATCTTCAGTGCGTCCAGAATCGGTACGCCACTCCCTGCCAGGATACTGAAAGTCCGCGTGAAGCGCGCGGTATTGATGCCTCGGGTTAGCTGTCCGGTGATTGGCATGCGGAGCAAAAAGCGATGGTAACCGCGCTTGGGACCATCCTTTTGCAGTAACCACCAGACGACATAAAATACCGCGGCAACGCCAATGATCAGTGCCAGCCAATGATCGCGAAGAAAATCGCTGGTCGCAATTAGCCAGCGTGTCAACGCGGGCAGCTCGCCCGATGCGTTTTCGAAGACATTGACGATGCGCGGGACAACGGTTGCAAGCATGAAACTGATGATCGCAACGGCCATTGCTACGAGCGCAATCGGATAGATCAGCGCGTTGGTTACCCGCTGTCTGAGTTCCTGCCGCGCTTCGGTATAATCGGCCAGGCGTTCGAGTACGACATCGAGGTGCCCCGATTGTTCGCCGGCTGCAACGGTTGCGCGATACAGTTCGGGAAATGCCTGCGGAAATTCGCCCAGGCCATCGGCCAGCGTGTGGCCCTCCATTACCCGGGACCGAACGCCAAGCATGATGCTCTTGGTACGTGGCTGATCATTTTGCTGTGCCACGGCGAGAAGCGCTTCTTCAAGTGGCAATCCCGACTGCGACAATGAGGCGAGCTGGCGGGTCAGCAGCGCGAGGTCAGATGACGATATGCCGCTACGCAATGAGAAAGTCGTCTGGCGTTTGGCCTCTTTTTGCGCGACCTCGGTGACCTGCACCGGCAGCATATGGCGATCGCGGAGGATTTGCCGAACGTGCTTCGGCGTATCACCTTCGATCAGACCTTTGGATTCTTTGCCTTTAGGATCCAGCGCAACGTATTCGAATGCACCCATGATAATTGCTTACGACTAATCTTCTTGGGTTACGCGCAGCAGCTCTTCGATCGTCGTGCTGCCTTCAAGGACGCGCCGTCGTCCATCAGCGCGTATGCTTGCACCCATCGTGCGCGCATGACGCTCGAGATCCTGTTCGCTTACGCCGGAGTGAATCATGCTGCGCATCTTGTCGTCGACGGCGATCAGCTCGTAGATACCCGTGCGCCCCTGAAAGCCACCGTTGGGTCCTTCGCCCGGATGGTACAGGACGGGCGGATTCGAGGCATCCACGTCCAGAAGCTCGCATTCGTACTCGCGAGCCGTGTAGGGCACCTTGGTCTCGTCATCAAGAACCCGAACGAGTCGTTGTGCAAGCACGCCAATCAAACTAGATGACAGCAGGAATGGCTCAACACCCATGTCTCTAAGCCGCGTAACCGTACCTGCCGCCGTATTCGTATGCAAGGTTGAAAGCACCAGGTGACCGGTCAAACTGGCCTGTACGGCGATCTCAGCCGTCTCCAGGTCGCGAATCTCACCCACCATCACGACGTCGGGATCCTGTCGGAGAATTGCGCGGAGTCCGCGGGCAAAGGTCATCTCGACCTTGGTATTAACCTGTGACTGTCCGATGCCGTCGATAAAATACTCGATCGGATCTTCGACCGTCATGATGTTGCGCGTGTTGTCGTTAATGCGTTCGAGGGCGGCATATAGCGTCGTTGTTTTACCGGAGCCCGTCGGACCGGTGACGAGGATGATGCCGTGCGGCCTGTGAATCAGATGATCCATTGTCTTTTGTATCGGTCCGGCCATGCCCAGCGAGGTCAGGTCAAGACGACCCGCCTGCTTGTCCAGCAGGCGAAGCACGACTCTTTCGCCGTGGCCCGATGGCATCGTCGATACCCGAACATCGACGGCCCGGCCGGCAATACGCAGCGAGATACGCCCGTCCTGTGGCAAGCGTTTTTCAGCAATGTCGAGTTTTGACATGACCTTGATACGTGACACGACCAGCGGGGCGAGGGCGCGTCGGGTCTCGAGTACTTCGCGCAAAACACCATCAATTCGAAAGCGCACCCCCAGCCTGTTCTCGTAGGGTTCGATGTGCACGTCCGACGCATTGTCCTTGACCGCTTCGGTCAGTACGGCGTTGATGAAGCGAATGATTGGCGCGTCGTCGTCACTCTCCAGCAAATCCGACGGTTCCTGCAATTCCTGTGCGACCCGGGACAGGTCCATCTGATCGTCGAGGCCGTCAACCATGTGCATGGCTTTGTGGCTGCCTTGTTCATAGGACTCCTGTAGCAGTGCGTCGAATTCTTCAACCGAAACACGCGACAGTTTCAACGGGACTCCGGCAAACCGCCGGGCTTCAGCCAGACTCATTGGCGTGGCGCCGGGCCGATATACGGCATCCGCCGCATCGCGCGTGATCTCACGAATCAGCACGCCATGTCGTTTGGCAAACGTAAACGGCAGCGCTCGGTTGACCGACTGAGTATCCGTTTCGCTCGGTTCAGGTGCCAGTTCGAGGACGATTTCAGTTTCGCTTTCCATCAATTGATCAGGGCGACGTCACTCATCGCTCGCAGTTTCATCCTGGTCCGGTTGGGTGATTTCCTCGAGCGGCGGTAATACCGGACGATCTGAACCCGGCATCAGTGCTACGCCGGTGCCCTGGTTGCCCTGCTGAACCTCGCGGATGTAGTTGTACTTTGCATTCGTTTCGAACGAGGTCTGCGACGAGTCCCGCAGGATCTTCGGCCGGATGAAGACCAGCAGGTTGGTCTTCACCTTGTCGGTTTTGCGACTGCGAAACAAATTACCAAGGATCGGGATCTTGCCCAGTATCGGCACGCGCTGATCGCTCTCACGCAAAACATCCTCGAGCAATCCACCGAGTACCAGGATCTCGCCGTCATCAACGATGACTGTCGTCTCGATGATTCGCTGATTGGTGATCAGATCGACCGCGCCGGCGGCGGACTGCGCGATGCTGGAGATCTCTTGCGATATGGTCAGCAGCAGTGCATCGCCTTCGTTGATTTGTGGTGTGATCGTGAGTTTTACGCCGATCTGCTGGCGCTGAATGGTCTGGAATGGATTGACGGCGCCGCCAGTGCTGCCGGTGTTTGAGTAGGAGCCGGTCACGAAGGGCACTTCCTGCCCGACGTTGAGCGTGGCTTCCTCGTTGTCCGTTGTTACGACCGACGGCGTCGAGATGATGTTGGTATCGGCATCACCGTTAAGCGCTCGGATGATAGACGCAAAACTGACGCCGGAATCGCTGATACGCCCAAGGCCGAGCGTTATGCCCTCGCCAATCAGGCCGGTCGGATCGATTTGTCCGCCGCTCCCTGCGGCGCCACCAAGCTGCACGATACCGGGGCCGAAGGCCGGGAAGTTGGTTGCGCCGATCGGCGTATTGGAACCGCTGCCCTCTACGGCCCAGGTAACGCCAAGTTCCGAAGTCTTATCGGCGACAACTTCGACAATGATCGCCTCCACGAGTACTTGTGCGCGGCGAATGTCGAGTTTGTCGACGATTTGCATAAGGGAGCGCATCATCTTCGGTGGTGCATTGACGACGATGGCATTGTTCTGCTGATCGGCCCAGACGCTGACCATGTCCTGTGACTGGGCGCCCGCAGCGCCGCCGGCGCTTGTTTGAGCCTGCGATGTGAAGTGCTGCTGCAACTTGGCCGCGAGGTCCTCTGCATCGGCGTAACGCAGGTAACGAACCTGGGTATCGCCGCCATCCTCGAGCGGGGTGTCGAGATGCGCGATCAGCGCGCGCAGTCGCAGGCGCTCGCTCTTGTCGCCACCAATCAGGACGCTGTTGGTACGGGCATCGGCGACAAGGCTGGTGGTAACCGGAACACCATCGCTGCGTGGTTGCTGGGTCAGCGCGGTCATAATTCTGACGATCTCTGCCGCTGAGGCATGCTCGAGGCGCACGACTTCGACATCTTCGTCGTTCGACTGATCAATGCGCCGGATGATCGTCATCATCCTGCTTACATTGGCCGCCCGATCCGAGATGATCAGCATATTCGACCCGGGGTGGGCCGCAAGATGACCGTATTGCGGAATAAGCGGCCGCAAGATCGGCACCAGTTGTGCGGCGCCGACATTCTGTACCTGAATCACTTGCGTGATGATGTCGTCAGGTCCCGCTGCAGCCGATGAGCCGAGCGGACCGGCGTACTGTCTTGCGGTCGCGTCAGGGACGATCTTGATCAGGTCTCCCGAAGTCACGGCGACATAACCGTGCACCTGCAGTATCGACAGAAAAGCTTCGTAAAATGCCTCGGGCGTCATCGGCGTTGAAGACAACATCGTAACTTTGGCGCTGACCCGAGGATCGATAATGAAATTCTTCCGTGTAACCTCGCCGACGGCTTCAACGATTTGCCGAATATCGGCTTCCTTGTAATTCGGTGTAATCGTCGCCCGCTGGCTCCAGGTCAACGGCGCAGCCAACAGGCTGCATAAGCTCAGTGCAACAACGAGTCGAAGGCGTGATTGCGGTACTTTATTCTTATTCATTGGCTGGTCTCGTCCCCGAGGTCGAGTTGACTGGTGCTGAGTACAATGACCTGGGGCTGGCCGTTGCGTTCAACGGTAACCGAGACCTGATCTGCACTATCCAGTGATTGAAATATCTGCATCGCCTGGGTTGGATCCGTCAGTGCCTGACCATCGATGTCTTTGATCAGGTCACCCGGACGCAGGCCGAGGGCTGAAAACTGCTGGCGATTACGGCCAGGATACACGCGATAGCCCTGCTGTTGACCATTCACGAAATACGGCGTCGGTCGTATGACGTCGGCCAGTTTCGAGACATTCTGGGCGACAACAGACTGTATGCTCTCGGTACTGCTCGTTGCGCGCGCGGTGGCGGTAGTATCGCGTCGCGACACCGCAGTAGAGCCCGCGGGAAAGTCCTTCGGCAATTTAAGGTTCGTCAGCACGCCCTTCTCATTCAGAACAACGCGATCCGCATAGACGGCGTGCAGGTTTGCGCCCGATGTGACCGATTCGCCGATTGTGTAGACTTTCTCTTCTTTGTTGCCGTCGGCGATGATGGCAACCGCCATATCGGCAGGCGTTGCAGCGATCGTGCCCTTGAGCGAGAGATTCGTGAGTCGCGTGTCGCTCAGGTTCGACGTGTCTTCGGCGACCGGCTGGAATTCTACGGCTGTCTCCTCGTCGGCAATGCCGAAAATGTGTGCGGCAACGATGGTTTGCACATTCGCCGAACCGTCTACCGGCGCCGCCAGGGCGAGTTGGCCTGCCGGTGCGGTGACCGCATCGCCGGCCGACGGAGCGGGAACCAGCATCCAGATGATGCGCGCCAGCTGCCACGCGATCACGACCACGAGCAGTAAGCTGACCCATGCCGGCAGCAAGCGATTGGCAGCCGCGAGCATTTTCGCGCTGTCCATGCTGGCGAAATCAGACCAATTGGCTTCGGTCGTCATAGTGATTCTGGCCGTTTGATAATTTCCGCTCTTCCTATAAACGTAGCGCCAAGATGATAAGGGTTTACGCAGTGCGTAAACAACCCCCGAAAGGTCGAAAAAACCTATATTTAGCAATGATATAGACGACTTTTTCCAGGTATTTCGGTTGCTGGCCGATTGCCCGGCTCCCCGGCTCGGCAATAAAATCGTGAACCAGGCTTGGAGATCGCCATTCTAAGCCCATATATAATAACCCGCATGTTGTTGGCGATGGTCACTTTAGTGACATTTGCTGGGATTTCCATTGACACAGAGTATTGATGAGCGAAAAGCGACCAGATAGAGAGAGAAGCGACGGCTATGACCTTGCCATTGAGGAAGCGCGGCCAAAGATCAAACAGCCGCCGCTGTACCGTGTCGTGTTACTCAATGACGATTACACGCCGATGGAATTCGTCGTTGACATCCTGGAAACGATATTTGGAATGGAACGTACACGCGCCACGCAGGTCATGTTAGAAGTACACACGAAGGGCAAAGGTGTCTGCGGCGTGTACAATTTTGAAATTGCGGAAACCAAAGTCGCGCAGGTTATGAGTGTGGCGCAACAACATCAGCATCCGCTATTGTGCGAGATGGAAGAATCGTGAGAAGTTAAAGTGAGACGACATGTTAAGCAGTGAGCTCGAATTTTGTCTGAATGAGGCCTTTCAGCGTGCGCGCGATCAACGTCATGAGTTCATGACCGTCGAGCACCTGTTGCTTGCCTTGCTGGATATCCCGAAGGTTCACGAAATCCTGAAGGCCTGTGGCTCGAATATTCCTGAGTTACGGCGGCAACTTACCGAATTCATCGAGGAGCAGACGCCAATATTGGCACACGATGACGACACCGATGTGCAACCAACGCTCGGCTTTCAACGGGTTTTGCAGCGCGCCGTCTTTCACGTGCAGTCGAGCGGCAAGAAAGAGGTCACGAGCAGCAATGTACTGGTTGCTATTTTCAGCGAGAAGCAGTCACAAGCTGTTTACTACCTCAGCCTGCAGGATGTGACGCGTCTCGATGTCATCAATTACATTTCCCATGGCATGCCGCAATTGCCGGGCGAGTCGGGTTCAGAAGACGCTGAAAGCTCGCTGGAGAACGAGTCAGAGCCCGAATTATCCCCGCTGGAGAAATATGCGACAAATCTGAATCAGCGGGCGATCGAGGGCAAGATCGATCCATTGATCGGTCGCGAGCGTGAAATCGAACGCACGGTGCAGATTCTTTGCCGGCGGCGCAAGAACAACCCGCTGTATGTCGGCGAAGCCGGCGTGGGAAAAACAGCGCTTGCCGAGGGTCTCGCGAGAATGATCACCGAAGAGCGCGTGCCGGATGTGCTCCTTGATGCCACCATCTATGCGCTGGACATGGGCAGCCTTATTGCCGGCACCAAGTATCGCGGCGATTTCGAGAAACGTCTGAAGGGCGTCATCGCTGAAATTCGCGAAGACCCGGATGCTGTGCTTTTCATCGATGAGATTCATACGGTCATCGGTGCGGGCGCCGCATCTGGCGGTGTCATGGATGCCAGTAACCTGATCAAACCGGTTCTTGCCAATGGCGAAGTTCGCTGCATCGGCTCGACAACGTATGCCGAGTATCGAGGCATCTTCGAGAAGGACCATGCACTTGCGCGGCGTTTTCAGAAGATCGACGTACCGGAGCCGAGCCTGGAAGAGACGGTGGCAATTCTGCACGGGCTCAAATCCCGGTTTGAAGAGCATCATGGGGTCAGTTACGCGGACGGGGCGCTCGAAGCGGCTGCCGAATTGGCTTCCCGCCACATCAATGATCGCAGACTGCCGGACAAGGCGATCGACGTCATTGACGAAGCGGGCGCCAATTTGCGCATGCAGCCAGCCGACGAACGTGGGGACACAGTCACAGTGAAAATGGTCGAGAACATTGTCGCGAACATGGCGCGGATTCCGGCGAAGAGTGTGTCTGCGTCGGATCGAGATGCCTTGAAAACGCTGGAGCGTGACCTAAAGTTGACGATTTTCGGCCAGGACAACGCGATCGAGGCCTTGAGTTCGGCGATCAAGATGTCGCGTTCCGGATTGCGCGAAGATGAGAAGCCGATTGGCGCATTCCTGTTTGCCGGCCCAACGGGCGTCGGCAAAACAGAAGTAACCCGGCAACTGTCGCATTGCATGGGCGTGGAGCTGATTCGCTTCGATATGTCCGAATACATGGAACGGCATACGGTGTCACGACTGATCGGTGCACCGCCGGGATACGTTGGTTTCGATCAGGGTGGTTTGCTGACCGAAGCGGTAACCAAGAATCCACACGCAGTCGTGTTGCTCGACGAGATCGAGAAAGCGCACCCGGAGGTATTCAATCTGCTGCTGCAGGTCATGGATCACGGCACGTTGACGGACAACAATGGCCGCAAAGCCGATTTTCGTAACATCATCCTGGTTATGACGACCAATGCAGGCGCTCAGGAAATGACTCGCGCATCGATCGGCTTTACGCAACAGGATCACAGTAGCGATGGCATGGAAATCATTCGCAAGAAGTTTTCTCCGGAATTTCGCAATCGCCTTGACGCGATCATTCAATTCGCACCGCTGGACCATCTGTCGATCAAGCGCGTCGTCGACAAACTTGTCGTCGAGCTTGAGTCGAAACTCGACAGCAATAACGTGACGCTGGAGCTGGACGATGCCGCCAGGGAATGGATTGCGGAGAGAGGCTACGAGCCGAAAATGGGCGCACGACCGATGGCTCGTATCATCCAGGAGCACATCAAGCGGCCCCTGGCAGAAGAGCTGTTATTCGGGAGTCTGGCCGAAGGCGGGCATGTGCGTATTACCGTCGGACCTGACGATGAGCTGCAGCTGAATGCGGAGCCGGTGCTGAAGGAGCTCGAGCACCTTCCGGAAAACGACTAGTCGGGTCCGGAATTACCGGCCTCTGTAGACGATGCGACCTTTGGACAGGTCGTAAGGTGTCAGTTCGACCGTGACACTGTCCCCGGTCAGAATGCGTATGTAGTTCTTGCGCATTTTTCCTGAGATATGCGCAGTCACAACGTGACCATTTTCGAGTTCTACTCGAAAGGTCGTGTTCGGAAGCGTCTCGGTGACGACGCCTTCCATCTGAATGGCTTCTTCTTTAGCCAAGATAATTAAGTCTCCGTCCGAAAAGGCCCGCGAATTGTGCAGAAAACAACGGCGTTATGCAATGCAACAAGGTACTAATCGCACGCTAGTTGCGTAATAGCGAGCGAGTTCCGAGGCCAGTTCTCATGCCGGATCGGCGGCTGGCATGCGAGCGCAAGGAATTGGGTGAATTCGTGCCGTGGCATGACGCTGGCCCCCAGGGTCATCAGGTGCGGCGATACAACCTGACAATCGATGAGTCGCAGGTCGAATGCCTGCATGTGCCTGGTCAGACCCAGCAATGCTATCTTCGATGCATTCGCCCGGGCGCTGAACATCGATTCGCCAAAAAACACTTTGCCGATGCAGAGTCCATAGAGGCCGCCCGCAAGGCCGTCGTTATCCCAAACCTCTATCGAATGGGCCCAGCCATCGGCATGCAGTTGCTCGTAGGCTGCGATCATGTCGCCGGTTATCCAGGTGCCTTGTTCCGATTTTCGCTCTCCGGCACAGGCGCGAATGACCGCGCCGAACGCCCGGTTGAAGTGCAGTTCTGCTGTCGAATTCCGCAGAATCTGGCGCAATCGGCGAGAGACATGCAGGTCCTCAGGTCTGAGGACGCAGCGTGGATCGGGTGACCACCAGAGTATTGGTTGGCCGTCGTCGTACCACGGAAAGATACCGCGGCTGTATGCCGCCAGCAGTCGTTTTGCACTGAGATCGCCACCGGCGGCCAGTAAGCCGTCTGGCTCGGTCAGTGCGCTGTCGACAGCTGGAAATGCGTCGGGTGGATCGAACGGACTCAGCCAGACGATCCGGTTTGGTCTCACGACGGATCCCGAGACTTGTATGGACTGCGAGAATCGACAGCCTGCATGTAACGTTCCACGTGCCGGCGCTCTTCATCGAGATACTCGCCAATGGCGGAAAGGAATTCCGGGTGTTTGAGCCAGTGGGCGGACCAGGTGGGCTCGGGAATGAAGCCACGACTGATCTTGTGTTCACCCTGTGTGCCCGGCTCGAACAGCTGTTTGCTGGTCTCGATGCAATAATCGATTCCCTGGTAATAGCATGTCTCGAAGTGCAATGCGTCGTAATGACCATCGCTGCCCCAGTAGCGGCCGTACAGAACGCGTTCGCTCTCGAAAAACACGGCGGCAGCGATCGCATTACCGTGTTGCTCGGCGAGGATGACCAGAACGTTTTGCGGCAATGCCTGACTGATCTGGGTGAAAAATTCCAGGCTGAAATAGGGCAGTGAGCCGCGGCGCATGAATGTCAGACTGATCAGCCGATACACGATGTTCCAGGTCGCCGAATTGAGGTCATTACCGCGAAGTCGACGAAATGTTATTCCGGCCTCGGCGACACGTCGGCGCTCGCGTTTGATCTTCTTGCGCTTTACCGAGCTGAACGTGGCGAGAAAGTCGTTGAATTCGCGGTAGTTGTTGTTGTGCCAGTGAAACTGGCAGTCTTTGCGCACTCGCAGACCCGCATTCCTCAACAATGGCAACTCATCAGTCTGCGGAAAGAGTATGTGCAGCGACGAGCAATCGCGCGCATCCGCCAACCGGACCGCGGCGTCGAGCAACGCAGATACTGCCTCGTTGTCGTCGGCTGCTCGCAGCAACAATCGTCGGCTGGGCGCTGGCGTAAAGGGAACAGCGGATACCAGCTTGGGGTAGTATGCAAGGCCCGCTTGCTCGTAAGCGCGCGCCCAGGCCCAGTCAAATACGAACTCGCCCCAGGAATGGTCTTTCTGATACAGGGGCAACGCGGCACGGAGCCGGCCGTGCTGATCCCGCAGGGAGAGGTGGCATGGATGCCAGCCGGCGTCCGGAGATACCGATCCGCTTTGCTCCGCGGCCAACAGGAACTCGTGGCGGAGGAATGGGTAGTCACGACCGGCGAGTTCATTCCACTCAGCAGCGGGGATAGCGGCGATCGTATCGTTGACGGTGACCTGTGTAGTCCTCACTGGGACACCGTAGCATCAAGCAGCGGCGTCGCCAGCTTTGATGTTCTCATTGTCCGCGGATTCCTGCGCGTCCAGGTATTTTTCCGCATCGAGAGCCGCCATACATCCGGCACCCGCAGAGGTGATTGCCTGCCGATAGATCTGATCGGCGACGTCCCCGGCAGCGAAAACACCGGGCAGGCTCGTGGCGGTTGCATTACCCTCGAGGCCCGATTTGACGATTATGTAGCCGTTCTTCATATCGAGTTGACCATCGAACAAGCCGGTGTTCGGGCTATGCCCGATTGCGATGAACACGCCGGCAAGATCAATTTCGGTCGTTTTTGACTCGTCTTTGGTGCTGCGCACGCGCAAGGCGGTGACCCCGGAATCGTCGCCCAGAATCTCGTCGACGACGTGATCCCACAAGATTTCAAGTTTGCCTTCCTTTTCCTTTTCGAACAGGTGATCCTGCAATATCTTTTCGGCTCGCAGTTCGTCACGCCGGTGCACGAGGAAAACCTTGGATGCGATGTTGCTCAGGTACAGCGCTTCTTCTGCAGCGGTATTGCCGCCACCGATGACCGCAACGTCCTTGCCGCGATAGAAGAAACCGTCACATGTCGCGCAGGCCGATACACCACGACCCTTGAAGGCCTCCTCGGAGGGCAGCCCGAGGTACATCGCAGTCGCGCCGGTAGCAATGATCAGCGCATCACAGCTATAGCTGCCGTAGTCGCCGTCCAGTCGAAACGGCCGCACTGACAGATCAGCGGTGTGAATATGATCGTTGATGATTTCCGTATCGAATCGCTCGGCGTGCCGGAGCATGCGTTCCATCAATTCCGGGCCCTGCAGGCCCTCGACGTCGCCGGGCCAGTTGTCGACGTCGGTCGTCGTCATGAGCTGACCGCCCTGTTCGATGCCGGTGATGACCACTGGCTTGAGGTTGGCTCGTGCCGCATATACAGCCGCTGAATAGCCCGCCGGACCCGATCCCAGAATCACAACCCGCATATGTCTCAAATCACTCATGTATAATTTGTCCTTATTCGTTCTGGCACCACCGTTGCCCGCTGCAGCCCGGGAAATACGGTCCTAATCGAGGACTTTCAAGGGCAACAAGGCGGGCAAGTTGTATGTCCGGCACTTAACAACGGTTTGCAGTTTACTTTAGATATGGCAAGAGCCCAAAAGAGTACGAAAACGGCACAACGGATCTCCGCTCAGGTCGCGCGGGCGCTTCGCGAGAGCGCGCTGATCGTCTTCGGCGTACTGGCCTTCATCCTATGGTACGCGTTGTTTACCTACGATGCCGCTGATCCCGGTTTCAGCCAGGCTACAAGTAGTGACAAAATAAACAACGGCATAGGCGTAATCGGGGCCCTTACCGCCGATGTGCTGTTCAATTTCTTCGGCCGACCCGCCTACCTTTTCACGGTAATGGTCGTCTATCTCGGCTGGATGCTGTACCGCGAGCAAAAGACGCAGCAGATCTTGACGAGAATGGACTACACGCTGCGGATCAGCGGATTCGTCGCGACACTTGTAACCAGTTGCGCGCTTGCGACGCTGCATTTTTCACCGGTCGGCTTCAACGAGACGGCCGGCGGCATCATCGGACAGGAAGTCGGTTTGCGGCTTGCAGCCGTCATGAAATTACTCGGTGCCAGCACGCTGCTATTCGTTATCTGGGTGGCATCGATATCGCTGTTTCTTGGTATCTCCTGGTTCAACGTCATGGATCGGGTAGGGCGCTGGTGTCTCGCGGGTTATGAGCGTGCGCGACTCAAGTTCGGGGAGTTGCGGGATAAGGCGGAGGGACGCCGCCAGCTGGCTGCGCGGCAGGATGTACTGGAGGTCGAAAAGAAACGCACTGCCGGCCGCAAGAAGCCCCGCATCGAGCCCGTCATGCCGGCACTGGAAACGAGTATTCGCGCAGAGCGGGAGCGCCAGGTGCCGCTCTTCGATCCGCCGGTGGCCGGCGAACTGCCGCCCTTGTCGTTGCTCGACGATCCACCGCAACAGAAAAAAGGGTACTCCCAGGAGTCGCTCGAAGGGATGTCGCGACTCGTCGAACTCAAGCTCAAGGATTTCGGTGTCGATGTCGAGGTCAGATCAGTATCACCCGGGCCGATCATTACCCGATTCGAGCTCGATCCGGCGCCCGGCGTCAAGGTCAGTCAAATATCGAATCTGGCCAAGGATATTGCACGGTCGTTATCCGTCGTCAGTGTGCGTGTCGTCGAGGTAATACCGGGCAAGTCGTTTGTTGGCCTCGAGATACCGAATGAGAACCGCGAACTCGTGACGCTTGGCGAGATTCTCAAATCGCGCGCCTACGACGATTCTGCATCGCCGCTGACGCTTGCATTGGGAAAGGACATCAGTGGCAATTCGGTCGTCGCGGATCTTGCGCGTATGCCGCACTTGCTGATTGCCGGCACGACCGGTTCCGGTAAGTCCGTGGCGATCAATGCGATGGTGCTGAGTCTGCTGTACAAGACACAGCCGGAGCACGTTCGCCTTATCATGATCGATCCCAAGATGCTCGAGCTGTCTGTTTACGAGGGCATTCCGCATTTGTTGACGCCGGTCGTGACCGACATGTCTGAGGCGGCTAACGCGTTGCGCTGGTGTGTCGCCGAGATGGACCGTCGTTATCGGCTCATGGCGGCCCTCGGTGTGCGCAACATCGGCGGCTACAACCGCAAGGTCAAGGAAGCGATCGATGCCGGGCAGGCAATCAAGGATCCAACATTCACGCCCCCTCCCTTTGAAGACGAGGACAAGCCGGTCGAGCATCCGACTTTGACACCATTGCCGTTTATCGTCGTGATCATCGACGAGCTGGCTGACATGATGATGATCGTCGGCAAGAAAGTGGAAGAGGTCATTGCACGGCTGGCACAGAAGGCAAGGGCGTCCGGTATTCATATGCTGTTGGCAACGCAACGACCGTCAGTCGACGTCATCACCGGACTCATCAAGGCCAATATACCGACGCGAATCGCATTTCAGGTTTCTGCGAAAGTCGACTCACGGACGATTCTCGATCAAATGGGCGCGGAGAATCTGCTGGGTCACGGCGACATGCTGTATTTGCCGCCCGGAACCTCGCTGCCGACACGCGTTCATGGCGCGTTTGTCGCTGACCATGAGGTACATGCGGTCGTGCGGCACCTCAAGAAAAGCGCCGCACCGCGATATCTTGATGAAATTCTTGAAGGCCCGACGGGTCCAACACCAGGACTGGCGGGCATTGAAAAGTTACCCGCCGGGGCTGCCGATGCCGAGCAGGATCCGTTGTACGACCAGGCGGTTCAGGTCGTTATGGATACTCGAAAGGCATCGATATCGGGTGTGCAACGGCGCCTGAAAATCGGTTACAACCGTGCAGCCCGCATGGTCGAGTCGATGGAAGCGGCTGGATTGGTCGGGCCGTTGCAACCGAATGGAACGCGGGAAATCCTCGTACCGTCGGTCGCCGAGGAATAGGAGTTTGAGCTTGATGGCACGATTCACAGCGGTCTATTTGCTGCTGCTGGTTGGCGCGGCCGCCGTGGCCGAGACCACAGGCGCGGACGACGGTCGGCGTCTCGTCGACCAATTTGTCGACGACGTGGCGACATTTCGCGGCCGATTCCAGCAGGCTCTGATCGATGCGGACGGGCAACTCGTCGAGCAGACGACCGGTATTCTGGAAATTCAGCGACCCGGCCGGTTTCGCTGGTCCTACGTCGAACCGTACGAGCAATGGCTGGTCGCAGATGGTGTCAATATCTGGAGCTACGACGTCGATCTGGCGCAGGTAACCGTCAAACCCCAGGCTGAGGCATTGGCGAACACGCCGGCACTGTTGTTGAGTGGTGCCGACGGCGCGCTCGAGCAGTTTGATTATCAGGGTAGTTACGTCGAAACGGTGACGACCTGGGTTCGCCTGGCTCCAAAGAATACGGACAGCGGTTTCATGCGGGTAGAACTCGGATTTGTCGAACACACGTTGAGCCGGATGGTATTTTTCGACAACCTGGAACAGACCACGTTGGTTGATCTGAGCGATGTCGAAGTGAATAAACCGATAGACCCGGCGCGCTTCGAATTCCTGGTGCCAGACGATGTAGACGTCGTTGGTGTCCCGGCCATAGCCGGTGCCATGGAACACTGATGCTGCCACTGCGCTATGCGCATCGCTGGCGGGCTGCCGGCCTCTTTTTGCTCATTCTGGTCTTGTTTGCGACGCTGATGCCGGCTGTATGGCTGTGGCCTGACCGGCGAGAATACGTGGCGTGGTTCGTCAATGTCGACAAGTGGCTGCACGGCATCACTTTCGTCATTCTCGCGGTCTGGTTTGCCGGGCAGTATCGCCCGCGTTCGTATTGGCGTATCGGGATCGGGTTGACTCTGTTCGGCATGCTCATCGAGATGTGCCAACGACTGGTATCCTATCGCTCCGCGGAGTGGTTCGATGTTGCTGCCGATGCCGCCGGTATTGTTGTGGGACTGGCAGTGGCGATGGCCGGGCTCGGCGGCTGGAGTCTGTGGGTCGAGAAATGGCTTTTGAAAAGAAAAGCGGGTGCCGCTGTTG
>JAOTVR010000003.1 GCA_029863305.1 Gammaproteobacteria bacterium
TTCAAACTTGCCTACGAGCACTCCGAGCGCCTGCAGCTGAATCTGAACCTGCGCTATCAGCGCTTCGAGGCACAGGACTGGGCACTCGATGGGGTCACGCCCGCCGCGGTGCCGCTGCTGTTGTCACTAGGAGCGGAACCCTACGATGACGATGTGCTGATGGTCGGCATCGGCTTCCGCTACAAAGTCGGCGGCGGCGGAGCCAGCGCCGGCGCCGAAGAATAATTGGGGTCGAACCGAGCTTTCAGGAATCGCGGTTCGACTCCATTTCCTTACTCGTAACGCAGTGCCAATACCGGGTTCGCTCGGGCAATGCGGAATGCGTGCCCCGCCACAGTCGTCCAGGCGAGCAGAACGGCGATCGCACCAGCCACAAGCAGAATAATTATCGGTGATTCGATCCGGTCCGCGAAAAAATCGAGGTAGAGATTAGACGCGAAGAACGCGGCGGGTAACGCGAGAGCCAGAGCCCACATCACTGGTTTCGAGAATTGCCAGACCAGCAGTTTTGCGATCTGTGTCGAGCTCGCTCCGAGTACCTTGCGCACACCGATTTCCTTGGTTCGCTGCGCGGCCATGAACGCCGCAAGGCCGAACAAACCTATGAGTGCCAGGGACAGCGCGACGAAAGCGAATCCGGCCAGCGCAATGTTCATGTACTTCAGAATCTTGTACACATCATCGAAAACTTCGTCGAGAAATCGTCCCTGCATAGGGTACTCGGGTATCACGCGCTTCCACACTTGCTCGATCTCGTCGACCGTATCGATGATATTTCCGTGCGTAATTCTGACTGAACCCATGCGGAACGTCTCGGGCTGGTAGGTGTACATCCACGCCTTTTCCGCATTGAATAGCCCGACGATGTTCTGGGTTGGCACGACACCAACGATTACCATTTCGCGAAGCGTATCTTCCTCGTCGAGGTCGTAGAAACGCTGGTTCAGTGCATCTTCCGGTCGGTCTATCCCGAGCCTCACGAGAGCCAGCTCATTGACCAGGACGTTGATGACCTCCGATTCCTCGGAGACGTACTCGTCGTTCGCGATATCCCGGCTCAGATTTCGGCCAGCCAGCAGCGGAATATCGTAAGTCTCGAGAAACTCGGGCGACATGCGTAGCAGCTGAATTTGGAATTTGCCCGCCTCGTCACCAGGGTTGCCAGCAACATTCGTCGTAGAGTTGGTTTGCTCATAAGGTACTTGTGAGGAATACGCCACGCTGTCAACATTCGGTAAGGCTTCCAGTTCGTGCCGAAGCGTGTCCAGCTTCTCACTGATACCGTCGGTTTCGAGGCGGCCAAGACCGTATATCTCGGACCGGGGGAATTCGTAGCTACTCTCTTTTACCTTTTCGTTCTGCATGTAGACGATCGCCACAATCGCGAGCATGAACGCAGAGATGGCGAATTGCGCGCCGATCATGAAGGAACGGACCGTCGATCCCTTTTTGCCCTTGCGGGCCACTTCGCGCAATGCGTCAATCGGACTTGCCCTGGTTATCAGCCAGGCGGGATACAACCCGGCGCAAAAGCCAACAAGCGCTGTGGTGGCGATCAGCCACGGCAATGTCCGCAGGTAATCCAGCGTCATGACCTTGCCTGCCGCATTATTGAACAGAGGAATGACAAGCTCGAGTGCCGCGACCGCAACCAGCATCGCGATCCCCGAAATAACCAGGCTCTCGATGAGAAATTGACTCAGGAGCTGTCTTTGGCCGGCACCCATCGTCTTGCGCATGCCAACTTCGCGACTTCTGCCAAGCGACTGCGCAGTCGCGAGATTCGTGTAATTAACGCAGGCGACAATAAGCACCAGAAAACTCAGGATGCCAATAACAGCAATTACAGGCATTCCAATCGTATCCCAGATAGCAACATTGGCGTGTTGCAGCGAGCTAATCCAAAAAGCGGAAATGACTTCCCTCTTCTCCTCCGGCACCAGGCGCTCGTAAATTCCGTCCGCCTGCGCCTGCAGCCAGGCAGCGTCGAACTCGTCCGGCAGCAGCACATAGGTCATATTGCCCATCGACCAATTGTTCCACTCGCCGGCTTCATCGAAATCGCGTAGCCGGCTCAATGACTTGATCGGGCCGATTACATCCATGGGTACGTCCATGACCGGCAAGGAGTTGAAGTGCGAATTCTGCGGCACGTCTTCAATGACCGCCGTGACGTGAAAGTCATGCTCATTATTCAGCGTGATGACCTCACCGATAACATCGGTGCCACCAAAGTACTTGATTGCCGCGGCTTCAGTAATGATCACACCCGAAGGATCGTCCAGCGCCGTCTCGTCGCCGTGGACATAGCTGAAATCGAAAATTTGCAGCAGATCCGGATCTGCAAATCGGATGGTCTGGTAGAAGCTGTCTGTTCCCATCGTGAGCAGGTATTCGAAAGCTATTGTCCTTGCTACCGCCTCCACGGCCGACAACTCCGACTTGAATATCGGGCCGACTGCCGTAAACGTCGTATTCATCTTTTCGATGCCGACATCCAGCTCTGGCGCCGCGTACGCACCGATGATGTACGTTCTGTCGCTCTTCTCGAAGAACACATCGTGGCTCTGCTCGTACTTGATAAGCAGCCCACCGAAAACATAAATCGTCATGCCTATAGCAAGACCGGCAATATTGATGAATGCGAACAGCTTGTTTTTCCGGAGATTTCGGACCGCGATTTTTACGTTGTTCCAAAACATTGGACGTTCCGCCTTGATCTGGTTTCGTTATCGTTACGCAGCGCGTCTGTTGTCGGTAACGACGTGGCCGTCAAACAGGTTTACTGTGCGCCGCGCATAATCCGAATGAGCAGCGGAATGCGTCACCATGACGATGGTCGTTCCTTCAGCGTTCAGTGAACGCAGCATTTCCATGACCTCCTGACCATGCGCTGAATCGAGGTTACCCGTCGGTTCGTCAGCCAGGATCAGCGGCTGGTTGCCGACCACCGCTCTCGCAACGGCGACACGCTGCTGTTGGCCACCTGATAATTGTCCGGGCATATGCCTGGCGCGATGCGCGATACCCATGCGATCCATCGCTCCGGCCACGCGCTTCCTGCGCTCGGCTGATGGCATATCGTGATACAAGAGCGCCAGCTCGATATTTTCGGCAACATTGAGTTCATCAATCAGATTGAAGCTTTGAAAGATGAAACCGATGTTCTTCTTGCGTATCGCGCTGCGCTGCGCTTCGGAATATTTCGCAACGTTCTCGTCGAAGAAGAAGTAGTCGCCGTCAGTCGGGTTATCGAGCAACCCGGCAATGTTGAGCAATGTCGATTTGCCGCAACCCGACGGGCCCATGACCGCGACAAAGTCACCCTGATCGATTTCGACGTTCACGCCATTGAGTGCGACCGTCTCTACCTCGTCCGTCCGGTATACCTTAAATAGATTGTGCAATCTGAGCATTCTGGAACCCCCAATCTCAATCAAGCGTTAATCGATCCATGCCGACGTAGTTCGTGTACGGCGATGTAATAACTTGCTCACCAGGCTCGAGCCCGTCGAGAACTTCAATAAAATCCGTATTGCGGCGCCCGAGACGGACCGGGCGCTTCACGGCCTCGGTGCCATCTGCGGAGACAACAAACAACCAGTTGCCGCCGGTCTCCTGATAGAACGAACCATTCGGTATCAGTAAGGCATCAGAGTTATCACCGAGCGTCAATTTGAGTTGTAGCGTCTGTCCGCGCCGCAAACCGACGGGTTCCTCATCAAAGACCATGTCGACCTCGAACTGGCCGTTGTTCACCTGTGGATAAATCTTTGACACCCGCAGGTCGTAGCTTCGGCTGCCGTGATCGGCCGTCGCGAACTGCTGCAGATCGACCCGGCCGAGATAGAATTCGTCGATCTGAACGTTCAGCTTGTATCCGTCCGGGTCGTCGATTTGACCAAGACGGCCACCACGGACGATCGACTGACCGACCTCGATATTGAATCCGGACAGCTTGCCGTGTACTGGCGCCCGAACATTGAGGTCATCGAGATTCTTGCGTGCAAATCCGAGGCTGGCCTGCAATTGAGTCCCTGCTTCGCGTAACTGGCTCAACTGCTGCGTCTGCATGCGAGCGTCTGTTGCCTGGCTTTCCACTGTTACTTCGCGCCGCCTGGTGTAGTAAGTCAGCTCGTCCTGTAACTCATCAACCGTGGACTGGGGTACGAGCTCCTTGGCGGCCAGTTCGCGTTGCCTCGCGATACTGCGATTCAGCCGAACCATCTGATAATCGATTTCGACCAGATTGCGTTTGTGCGACAGGCGATTCTGCTCGAGCTGCAGCTCAATCGTGCGCATATTGTTGAGCTGCTCGGTCACGGCTGCCTCACGCCCCAGAACTTCAAGTTGCAGATTGGTATTCGACAACAGAGCGATCGGATCGCCGGCCTCGACGAGCGTGCCGTCCTCGACCAGCACCTGCTCGACACGGCCACCTTCGATGGCGTCGAGATATACGGTGCTGCGTGGCACGAGACGGCCACGTAGCGGAATGAAATCCTCAAAGGTGCCAACGGTCACCGGAGAGACGAATACCCGCTGTGCGTTGACACTGAGGCTGCGGCCGCCAAGCAGCATTCCGACCAGCCACCAGGTAAACAGGATCGCGATGCCTCCGGCCAGGCCATATCCGACCATGCGGCTGCGCGACGTCTTCTTCTCGACAATCCGATCCATGCTCTGGCCGGAAATGTTGACGCTCGGGTTTTCGTGATCGTCTGCGATTCGGCTGATGTTGCTCACGCGGCTCTCGTTCTCGGTATCGCCGGACAGGCGATCTCACCAGTATGAATAGCAAAGAGCGTGCCAAGTTGAGAAGTGTTTGATTTTTAAGAAAAAGTAAAGGAATCGAATAGAATGGACGTGGCAAAGCCAGGAAAATCCATCCAATACTGTACGAAACCGGACACCTACTGTACGATTTCGAACAGTCGTGAGAGCCAACATTTGACTGATTCGGCCAAAATCCTGATCGTCGACGATGACGAGGACATCCTGACAGCGGGACGTTTGCTGCTGCGACGCAGCTTCGGTGACGTGATCACCTGCCGTCGGCCGGAAGAAGTCCCTGATCTTCTAGAGCAGCATGCTTTTGATGCCGTAATGCTCGACATGAACTTCGGGCCGGGCGAATCGTCTGGCAAACAAGGACTTGAATGGCTCGAACGTATTCTGCTGATCGACCCGCAAATGGTCGTCGTCATGATCACGGCTCACGGCAGCGTGGACACCGTGGTCGAGGCGATGAAACGTGGGGCGACCGACTTCGTGGCCAAGCCCTGGCAAAACGAAAAGGTCGTTGCGACGATTTCCGCCGCGGTCGAGTTGCATCGCAGCCGCATCGAAACCCACTCCTTGCGCAGGGCAAATCGCGCGCTGCGAGAAGCCACGTCCGGAGCTGACACGGCGATCGTCGGTACATCAGTACCAATGCGCGAGGTTCTTTCCATCGTCGAGCGCACTGCCCCAACCGACGCAAACATCCTCATTCTTGGTGAGAATGGTACGGGCAAGGAATTGATTGCCCGCGAAGTGCATCGACGATCGTCGAGATCGCATCAGGTGTTTCTTACTGTCGACATGGGATCAATCAGCGAATCTCTGTTCGAATCGGAGCTGTTCGGGCATCGAAAAGGTGCCTTTACCGGAGCGGATGACGACCGCCTCGGACGATTTCAGGCCGCCGATGGTGGCACCTTGTTTCTTGATGAGATCGGCAATCTGCAGCCGCATCTGCAAATCAAACTCCTGCGGGCTCTCGAACAGCGTCGGGTGACCCCGGTTGGCTCCGACAAGGCGCAGGAATTCAATGTACGCGTGATTGCGGCGACTAACGTACCTGCTGAAGCGCTTCGGGATGAGCGACGGTTTCGTCCCGACCTGCTGTTTCGATTGAACACGGTGGAGATTACCGTGCCGCCGCTGCGGGAACGGCGCGACGATATCCTGCCGATTGCCAGTCACTACAGCCGGATCTACTCTCGAAAATACGATAAGGCCGCCAGGTCTTTTTCCTCTGCTGCTGAAAAAGCGATGCTCGAATACGATTGGCCGGGCAACGTACGCGCGTTGCGGCATTCGGTTGAGAGAGCCGTCATACTCGCTGCCGGCCCTGTGCTCGAGGTCGACGATCTACAGCTCAGACCAGGCGTGACAGTGGCCGAATCGTCGGCTCCCGAGCCGGTTGCGCTGAGTCTCGAACAGGTGGAAAGGCAGACAATAGAATCCGTATTGCAAAAGCACGGCTTCAATATCTCACACGCTGCAAAAGAACTCGGCCTGACCAGGGCGTCTCTGTACCGGCGTATGGAAAAGCATGGTCTATAGACGCTTCGCTGTCGTCCTGGCAATTCGACTCGTCGTCGTCGGGCTTGCCATTGCAGCGGTTGTTTGGCTGTTACTGCAGCCTGGCCATCACGGCGCAACCGTCCTTGCTGTCGGCATCCTGGTCATATTTGCAACGGAACTCTGGTGGTTCATCAGCAGAACGAACCGGGAGGTTGTACGCTTTCTGGATGCCGCGCGTTACGCGGACTACTCACAGCGATTCAGCCTGGAGGGTATTGGTGCCGGCTTCGGCGAGCTCGGCGAAACGTTCACGGACATCCTGGACAGGATGTACGAGCAGCGCGCTGACCAGGAAGTTGAGCTGCGCCAATTGCGCGCCCTCATCGACCACATTCCGGTCCCTCTTCTGACGGTCCACACCGACAAGTCGATCACACTGCAGAACAACGCCTCAAGACGCCTGTTCGGCGCGTCTCACATTACACGGCTAAGTGACCTCCGGCAGTTTGGCAGCGGCTTTCATGACGCGGTCGCGGAGGCTGTGCCTGGCAACAGGGAACTCGTGACGTTCTCCGTGGATGACGTCGAGTATCGGTTGACGCTTGCGACGACAGAAAATATTGTGGCCGGCGATAGTAGTCGACTGGTTTCGCTGCAGGATATACAGAGCGAGCTTGACATCACGCAGGCACAGGCATGGCAAGACCTCGTGCGCGTGCTGACTCACGAAATCATGAATTCGATCACTCCGGTGACATCGCTGGCGAAGACTGCGGCCCACGTCATTGATGACGTAATCGACAAGGCCGGGCCCGACTCTTCAATGTCTGCTGATCTGGACGACTTGCGCGATGCTGTGTACACCGTCGCACGTCGATCCGACAGCCTGATGCAATTCGTGCACAGCTATCGGCAGCTGACCCGGCTCGCGCCGCCCGAGAAAAAACGTGTCAACCTTGCGGACTTGTTCGCGTCTGTTACCCGGCTTGCCGAAGCAGAGTGGCCCGGCAGTGAGTCGATTCTGTCAAAGCAGGTGGAGCCGGCAGAGCTCGATGTTTACGCAGACAGGGACCTGTTAGAGCCGGTTTTGCTGAATCTGCTGCGCAACGCCTTGCAGGCTACGGCAGAACAGGAACCAGCGAAAATAGACCTTCGCGGCCATCTGAATCGGCGCGGCAACGTCGTTATCGACCTATGCGACAACGGTCCGGGTGTACCGGAAGACATTGCGAGGCAGATCTTCGTGCCTTTCTTTACAACGAAGGACCAGGGGTCCGGCGTTGGTCTGGCCCTTGCGCGACAAGTCATGACCGCGCACGGAGGTTTCATACGGGTTGGTCAGAATGAGGGTGGGGGCGCCAGATTCACCCTCACGTTTTAATCGGGACCGGTCGGCGATTCTCAGTAGGCGACGGAGAATCTCTGTCGCACGTGCGCCGCGTTTTCAGCCTCGTCGATCAGCGCAACCGCGAAGTCGGCCCTCGAAATCCTGCTCTTGCCACGCGCGTCCTCGAGTAAAGCGTCGCCGCCAATGCGGAAAACACCGCTACGCTCCCCATTGGTGAAGTTCTTCGCCGGTGTCGCATAACTCCACTTCACATCACTGACCGTGCGCAAATAGTCGAGCGCCAGAACCTGGCCCTGAATCTCGAGTTCCAGGCTCTTCGGGACAAATATTTTTGGTATTTTATCCGCCCAGAGAACGCCGGGCTCGACCTCGAGCGTACCTGAACCGCCGACGTGAATCAGGCGCGGCGCATCGTCGCCGATTTCGCGCAGGACGTTGACCACTTTTTCCACAGCAATCCGCTGAATGGCGTTCTCCGGCTTTTTCGATTTGCCGATGATGCCGCGGACCGAGATGACAATGACATCCTGGCCGACGGCCAGGTCTGCGATACTTTCAGCATCGAGCAGATCCCCCGCAACCACCGACAGGTGTGGGTGTCGCCGCTGAATCCGTGACGGATCGCGCGACACCGCCGTGACGAAATGCCCGCGCTGCAGCGCTTCGTCGACAACGTGCGTTCCGACTTTACCTGTCGCACCGTAGACGAGAATTTTGAGCTCGTCTGCCTGCTCACCCTCGGCACTGGCCGCTGTCATTGCGGCGAATAATACGGCAGCGAACAGAAATACCCGAGATACCGTTGTCTTGATCAATTAAGTCCCCTCCGATGCTTCTATGATTCGCACGAGCTGAGAAAGTTTCCGTTCATGGCTGCCGACAAACGGGTTGTCTGTGTCCCAGACGTATCCGGCCAATGCTGAGCAAATCATACGCTTGAGATTCGGATTGATCTCGGGTGCGAAGAAAATCCTGTGCAGAGTCTCGTCGTACCAGGCATTCACGAATGTGCGGAAGGTGTCGATGCCTCGCGCCATGAAATCCGAATACTCGGTTTGCCAGTCGACGTCGTTGCCATTCAGTTGCCGGATTATCACGTCCGATGCGCGGCTGGCCGATCGCATCGCAAGCGACACGCCCGAAGAAAATACCGGATCAAGGAATTCGGTTGCGTTACCAACGACACAATAACCGTCGCCGAACAACTGCTTGATGCCCACTGAGTAGCTCTCGATCGACACCGGCTCGAACTGCAATTCGGCGTCGGCAAGACGACCGGCCGCATTCGGGTCTGACTTGATCACGGCTCTGAGGCACGCTTCCGGATCATCGGGGAACGCGTCGTAAAACTCCGGCTGTGCCACGACACCAACCGAGGTTCGGCCATCGGAGAACGGGATTATCCACAGCCATGCGCCCGCCTCGTGAACGATGATCCAGATGCGTCCCGAATCAGGTCCCGGAGGACGTTGGTCGCCTTTGACATGCGTGAACAGCGACCGGCGATTAGCCTGAGCCGACGGCCTGTCGAGGTCGAGCAGCCGTGGCAGGACTCTGCCATAGCCGCTCGCGTCAACGACGAACTTGCAGTGAATCTCCGTCTGGTCGCCGGCAGCATCCTCCACAGTGACCAGCGGCGCCGCTCCGACTTCGACATCGGTGACGCTGTGTTCGAAGAACACCGGCACACCCCGCTCCACAACTCCTTCGATAAGAACCTCGTCGAATTCGGCTCGTGGCACTTGCCACGTCCACGTAGAACCGTCTGTAAACTGTTCGGAAAAGTCGTATTCGCAGACTTCGTCGCCGCGCAAAAAAACCGCTCCGGTCTTTACCTGGTATCCCTGTGCCTTGACCCGTTCGAACAGCCCCGCTTCCTTGAGCACATCATTGCAGATTGGCAACAGGCTCTCGCCGATGACGAAGCGCGGAAAGCGTGTCCGCTCGAATACCGCGACATCGAGACCCGCCGACTTCAGCAATGCCGCAGATATGGCGCCGGCCGGCCCTGCACCGATGACGACAACGTCATAGCTGCTGCGCGGTACCGGATTATTTTGCACGATCGTTCGTCCTGGCCATGAAACCAAATCCTTCGTCTGAAACCAGTTGCTCCGAGCCGGCTTCCCAGCGCACAAAACTGATTGCGGCCAGCGGCGCCTGTGTTGCTGCGAGAGCAAGATACCGACCGCCCATCGTGTAAAGACACAGGGCATGAATTCTTTCGCCGGTTGATCGTATCTCGATGTTCGGTGGTTCTACTATGCAGCGCAATCGGTTGATGCCGCCAAATATACTTTGGCCGAGCGCCTTAACATAGGCTTCTTTCAACACCCACAACATGAAAAAGCGATCTCTCGGCTGCGCGTCGAGCCAGCCCGCCTCTTCATCTGAAAAGAATTTATGTGCGATCTTCAGTGTATCGCGATGTGGGTCAACGTCTTCCAAATCGATACCAAGTTCGCCCGCTTCCGCCAGGCCGCAGGCGACGAGGTCGCCCGAGTGGGTGATGCTCACAGCGGGTCCGCCCACGCAGGACGGCTTGCCATCTTCGCCGCTTACAAGCTTGTGGCTATCGGCAGATTCGCCGCTCCATCGCTGCAACATGAGCCGCAGCAATGCACGGCCGCACAAGAATTGTTGCTGGCGCTTTCGCGAGCCGAATTCGCGATCCCGTTCGTAGCCGGGGATCAGCTTCAGCTCGGCAGGCGACAATTCGCGCACCGGCGTATGGGCGACCATGACCTGCGGCGAAGTCAGCTTGCTAGCTCCACCTCTTGAAAACAAGAGATGTATTGATGCCGCCAAATGCGAAGCTGTTACTGACAACGTAGTCAGTTGAAATGTTGCGTGGCTCGCCGACGATGTAATCGAGTTCCGCACAGCGAGGCTCCAGATTGTCGAGGTTAAGCGTCGGCCAGAATTCGTCGCGATTCATCATTTCGATCGTGAGCCATACTTCCTGTGCCCCGCACGCGCCGAGTGAGTGGCCGAAGTAGCTTTTTAACGAACTTATCGGCATGTTGCTGCCGAAGACGGCATTCGTCGCCTGTGACTCTGCGACGTCGCCGAGGTCCGTCGCCGTGCCATGAGCGCTGACGTAACCTACTGCATCGGCATCAAGATTCGCATCCTGCAAACCCAGCCGCATGGCAACTTCCATCGTCTCTGCCGTGGGCTGGGTCACATGCATCGCATCGCAATTTGTGGCAAAGCCGATCAGTTCAGCGATGATTGGTGCGCCGCGTTGTTGTGCGTGCTCGAGATCCTCCAGTACCAGCGTCGCCGCGCCCTCGCCAATGACCAGCCCGTCACGATCGCGATCAAATGGTCGCGGCGTTTTGCCTGGCTCGTCGTTACGCACGCTGGTCGCGAACAGTATGTCGAATACAGCCGCCTGTGTTGCAGACAATTCCTCGGCGCCGCCGGCAACCATCGCCTTCTGTTTTCCTTGTTTGATCGCCTCATAGGCGAAGCCTATCGCCTGACTGCCAGAAGTGCATGCAGTGCAGGTTGAAATCAGGCGGCCGCGTATATTGAAAAACAAACCGGTGTTGACGGCTGCGGTATGCGGCATCATGCGAATGTAACTGGTCGCTGTCACTGTCCTGGTACTGTACTCATGCAGCATTGCACCAAACTCGGCGATTGCCGGCGGGCTGCCGGACGACGACCCGTAGGCAATGCCCATGTCGCCGGAACTGACTATGGGGTCACCCAGCAAGCCGGCCTGCTGCAAGGCCTGTTCCGTCGTTATTGTCGAAAACATCGAGACGCGGCCCATCGAGCGAGTGCGCTTGCGCGTGTAATGGCCCGGCAATTCGAAATTGTCGATCGGTGCACCGAGATTCGTGTTCAGGCCGTCATACCTGGCAAATTCATCGAGCCGCTGGATGCCGCTGCGACCGGCCACAACGTTCTCCCGAATGCTGTCCCAGTCGTGCCCCAGTGAAGTGAGCCCGGCCATGCCGGTAACGACGACGCGACGGTTCACGACAGCCCGCCGTCAATACAAATCGTCTGCCGGGTGATATAGCCTGCCGCATCGGACATCAAATAGGATACGAGGCTGGCGACTTCATCCGGCCGGCCGACGCGACGTGCGGGAATCAGTTTCATCAGTTGTTCGATTTCAATGTTCGTGGTCATGTCGGTTTCTATCAGGCCCGGAGCAACGCAATTCACCGTGATATTTCTTTTCCCCAATTCCAGAGCTAATGCTTTCGACGCACCGATTACGCCGGCTTTGGCGGCACTGTAATTGACTTGTCCGCGATTGCCAATGACGCCGGAAACAGACGAGATGCTTATGATTCGACCGCCAATTCGCGCACGCACCATCGGCATGACACAAGGTTGTATGACATTGTAGAAGCTGTCCAGATTGGTATCGATCACCTGGTCCCAATCGTCGTCGGAGAGCGACGGGAATGCGTTGTCGCGACTGACACCGGCATTGTTGATGACGGCGTAATATGCGCCGAATTCTTCGATATCCGCCTCGATCGCTCGTCTCACCGCGCCGCGATCACAAGCATCGAACTGCATCAGGCGCCCGCTTGCACCCGCCTCTTCGACGCGACGCAGGGTATCTTCCGCACCATCGCGGTCCGAGTGATAGTGGATGATGATATCGAAGCCGTCGGCGCCGAGCTGGCTGGCAATGGCCTTGCCGATTCCCTTGCTGGCGCCTGTAACCAAAACCGTCCTGTTCATCAAGAAATTCTACCAGAATCAATATTTTCCGTGGCATCGTCGTCAGGCTGATAGACATTGATCGTGGCCGTCGCAACGGTGTCCGGCATATCGATACGACACGCGAACGCACCGAGCGCCATTTCGACAAACAGCGACTGAATGTGAATTGTCAACGTCGTGCCTATCGGATAGTGGCCGACTGAACTCTTGTAGGAACGCGTCCCGAGCAAATAGCCAATCCGAGGTGGCTCACCCTCCAGGCGCGCCTTGAAACCGGCGTGCGCGGCCACTGCCTGAGCCATGTATTCAATCCCAACCCATGCCGGGACGCCGTCATCCTGGCAAAGAACACTGTCGGGCCGAATCCGGACCTCCGCCAGGAGCGTCGAGTCATCATACGACAGGACTCTGTCGAGCAACACCATGGGGGGGGCATGCGGCAATAACTCGCAAACCGGAATCGTCGTTATATCCATCAGGAGCGTCCCAAAACGACGCTGACATTGCTGCCACCGAACGCAAAGGAATTTGACATAAACAGACCGCGCCTCCATTGGGCATCCTCGCCCGTCAAGCCGATGGACGGAAGCCCTCGGTCCGCCTCGTGGTCCCAAAGGTGCTGTGGCAGGCGCCGCCTTGTGTTCGATTCGTTCAGCAGCAGCCAGCACAGTCCGACTTCCTGGGCGCCGGCGGCACCCAGCGTATGTCCGATCTGACTTTTCGTCGAGCTACACGGCATGTCCGGGCCGAATACACGGTCAATGACGCGACTTTCCATTTCGTCATTCTTGATCGTGGCTGTGCCGTGCAGGTTGACGTAAGCGATTTGCCGCGGCTCGGCATCCGCGGCAGCCAGCGCTGCCCGAATCGCAAGTTCGGCCCCCTTTCCGGACGGTTCCGGCGCCGACACATGGTACGCGTCAGAGGATTCGCCGACGCCTGCCAGGCGAATGGGCGCCTCTGTCCGCGTCATCAGAAACAAAGCCGCTCCTTCGCCGATATTGATACCGTCGCGATTCGCACTGAATGGATTGCAGATCTTGTCCGACATCGCCTCGAGCGCGTCGAAACCGTTGATCGTGAGTTCGCACAGGCTGTCGCAACCGCCAACGACGACAGCATCGCAGAGATTCGCGTCAAGCAAGCGCTCCGCGGAACCCAGTGCCTTGGCCGACGACGAACAGGCCGTCGAAATCGTGTAGCGAGGCCCGTCGATGCCGAGATATCGCGCCAGAAACTCCGCAGCGGTTCCGATCTCCTGCTGCCGATAGTGATAGGCGGCCGGCATGTGCCCGCTCTCGCGCAGCGCTATCAGCGCCGTTTCCGCGGCCGCAATTCCAGACGTGCTTGTGCCAACGAGTACGGCGATCCTGTGCGCACCGCAGGTGGACTTGAGGTCGTTGACCGCGCCCTCGATCTGGGCCGCCGCCGCGACGAGCAGCTGATTATTTCGGCAATCGAATTCAGCAAATTCCTCGGACAATTTGCTCATGGCCTGCGTAACCCGGCCAACGACGCCAAACCTGCCGGTCAGCAGCGGACCGCAAGGCTGCATGCCGGACTGATCGCCGCGCAACAGGTTTTCGAGAACTTCCGCCTTACCCGAGCCAAGCGCATTGATGATCGCCAGATCTGCGAGATAAACACTCATGAAGTCGTGTACTCGACAGTCCTGATATTGAGCACGTAGCCGCGCTCGAGATGCGTGAGAGTCGCCTTGCCTCCCCATGGATCGGCTGACTCGTAGCTGATGCCGATGATCAGCTCGTCCTGCCGCGATATGAACCTGTCGCTACTGGATTGCGACACCTCGATCGACGCGCCGTCGAGTCTGTCGCTGAGCCACGCCGGATCCCAATGCGCCAGCAGCACATCCGCGAGCACGTACTCCGCGTTGTTGACCTGCGCCTCCACTGCACCGCTGGCGCGCAGTTCCATCCCGTCGAAGGAAATCGAGAACAACGCTCCACCCAGGGCGTTCAGTCCAACAATGGTAATGCTGCCTGGGCGTACTTCGATATGTGCCTCGAATGAATAACTGCGATCTTCATATTCGGCGACAATCGCCTGGGTCGCATTAAAGGACTCGGTCAGCTCACTCGCTCGCGGCAACAACAGGTAGACATCACTCGCGATCATGATTTGCTGTGGCTGCTTGCGAACGGCAACAGACCCGCAGGCGGCCAGCAGTGCCGCGGTCAGTATCGTGACAAGCGTTATTCGTAACTTTTCGATACTCACGATCTTTCCCGCCTGACGCGCGCGCCAAGCGCTAATGGAGACAGCAGATAGGCACACGCGATGCCGATCAATACGGTCAAGCCGAAAGAGTGCACGGCGTAGGTACTGCTCAAGGACAGCAGGCCAAAGGACAACATTGTCGTTAACGCGGACAGTGTAATAGCAAACATCGTGCTCGTCAGCTCGCCCCGTGCCTCGGCAACAAACAGGGTAAAGTCGATGCCGATGCCGAGAACCAGGATCATTGCGAGAAAATTGAACAGGTTCAGTGTTTCACCGGCCAGTGATATCACGATCAGCGCCAGCAACCCCGCGAAAATCGGTGGAACCAGCAACACCACAGCACGCATGGGGCCATATCGCGCTGACAGCCCTGCCAGGATGATCAGGTAGGCCAGCACGAGTAACTGGGCGACCCTGGTACGATACTGGCCGAACAATGTGGATAATTCCCGCCCCTTGTTGATGACAGTTGCCGCCGGATAATCTGCGACGACCGCCTCCAGCTCGTCGATACTCTGCGCACCAAACAGCAGGATTATCGAGGCGCTTTTCTGCTCGGGCGCATCCAGCCACAGCTTGCGAAATGGCTCAGATACAGGATGTTTCAGCCACGTCGTAACATCCAGGCCGCGCGACGGCCCGGTCAGATCCGCGCTTGTATCGAGCAGACCCTCCTCATCCACTCCCAAAGACCTGAAGTAGGCTGGCAGTCGTGACCGAACCAGTGCCGAGTACGCATCCCGGCTCCGCGCTTGTCGATGCTGCGACGGAACCCAGCGCGAGACAGCCTGATAGCCAGCCAGGCTGCCGGCGTCTATCATGTCGTCCAGTTCCTGCCGCAGAGCTTCTTCGAGTTGCAATAACTCTTCGTCGGAGGGCGCTGACGATAACAAGAATGTCCCGGCCTGAGCGACGCCGAGAAGCGCCTGAATCTCGGCCTCTTGCTGCACCAGCTCGGGCGGCTGCGACTGCAGGACCCGGACGTCGTCGTTTACCTCGATGCTGCGCCAGGTCAGCGCTATGACGACGATCAGCAGAGCGCCGAGCATGTAATGATAGTGTGGACGGCTCTGTTGCCAGACACGCAGAAAACCACGCGCGAACCTCAGAATAAGCGAACTGTCGCGCACAACGAAGCGCCCGCGCCACAGCCTGCACATGCAAATCAAAGTGCAGTAGGCACCGATTAATCCCGCGCTCGAGAACACAGCCAGTTGTTGTAAGCCGGGGAACGGTGCGACGGTAAGCGCAAGATAGGCGAGCACGCTGGTCAGCAGGCCGAGAGTTATGCCCATGAAAATATTGCGGAGTCCGCTCCGCGGCGTCCAGTCCTGGCCCCCGAAAGCATCATCCGCAACATAGTGAAAACTGTAGTCGACCGACACGCCAATCAGGCTTGCGCCGAATACGAGCGTAAACAGATGCACGAAACCAAAGACGGACAGCGTAACGGCGAGCGCGACAAGACACCCTGCGAGTATGGATACGACGATCAGCGACAACGGCCGTAACGATCGGAAAGTCGAGATAACCAGAATCAAGAGCCCGATCAGCGAACCGACACCAATGGTCGAGACTTCGCCTTTGGCGCTTTGTGTCGCTGCATGCGCGTAGAAAGAAAACCCGGTCTTCAGGAAATGTATGTCCGGCCGCGCAGCAAGCGCCTTATCTATCGTCGTATTGACGTGCCTCGCCAGATCCTCCTGCTCGCCAATTGAAAGCGATGGGGACAAGACCTTCGCCATCACGAAAATATAGTCGCGGCCGTCCTTCCTGGCCCACAGATAGGTATCGTCAAGCTGCAGTGAGCTGCTCGTTGACTGTAAGGCCTGCATACTCCCGGGGAACAGGAAAAAAGGGTCGCTGGCCAGCGAGCTGGCGGCAACACCAAACGGACTGAATAGCTCCGCAAGGGCCTTCCTCTCAACGGCCGCGGCGTCCTCCGCGAGCCATGCGAGCTGCTGATCAGACAAGATCAGCGTGCGGCGCGGATAGTAGAAATCTGCCATATCCGAGAATTGCGCTCCGTCAACGCCGGTCGTGGCCGACGCGATGAGCGGATGTTCGGTCAGGTGTTCAATAAGCCAATCGGCCGTCAGCTTGGCAATGTCCCTGTCCGCATGGCCAACGAAAAACAGCAAACGCGTACCGAGTTCGGCATCGACCGTGCGCGTCGCCGTTTCCGCCAGCGGGTCGTAATCGGACTCCGGAAGCAACTCGAATACATTGCTTTTGAGCCAGTCGTGGCCCCTGATCGATGACACCGTCAGCACGAGCGCAGCCAGCAGAACGGCCACCCACAGAAGCAGCGGAAGATCAGCGCGCGTAAAGCTCGATCTCATGTTCAGTGAGTTGATCAGGAAGCGTTTGCAGGTCGGAGAAGACGATCGTCGTCTCGTCCAACGACCGGCTCGTCACATTGAGCTCTTCAATATAGTCGCGCCCTCGCAAAATAATAGCGTTTATGGCCTCAGCCATAGGATAAGTGACGGGCGTCAATCTGATCTCCCAGCCATCCGCTGCAGAAACGAGCGCGACGTCGAAATTGCTCCTCAATTCGGATTCGTTGCCCTCAAAGATACTCAGGAAAGACTTGCTAAAAGTCAGAACCATCGGGTTCTTTGCGACATCGACGCTTTCGAGTGGGCCATCGTCGACTTGCTGCAGCAGTCGTTCACCATCGGCGATGAGAACTGACGCCAGTGGTTGCTCCTGCTGCCAGTACAAACCCATATCGGACAGAATGAATCGGCCACTCGACTCCAGCGGTCGGCTGATTAGCTGAATCTTCCTCGTTTGCGTAAAACGGCCTCTGAGCACATCCGGTGCTGCCAGTCTTGCAACGACATCCTGTAACGCCTCACCTGTAGTTTCCTGAGCAGCGCCGGCGCGGGTACTCAACAACACCAGGATGACGAACACCGTTTTCAGGGTCAGGCGCATGCGCGGATCTTCTCTACCAGGATTGGCGGACTGACGAAGCACAACTCCCCGGTCGCGTTGTCGATGGCCACCTGTATCGTGTATCCCTTCGTCGTGCGCTCGCCGGATTCGAGCTCTGTAATTTCGTAGCCCAGCTTGAGCCGATTTTCATACTCTTCAAGATTGGCGACGATACGAATACGCTGTTGAAATTCGGTGGGCCGGATAAATTTCACGCGCGTGTCGACGATGGGCCACGAATAGCCGGACTCGAGCATCGCCCGATAGCCGTAGCCGATCTTGTCCAGAAGTCTGCACCGTGCCCGCTCAAGATAACGGAAATAATTGCCGTGCCAAGTGACGCCCATCGGATCGCCGTCCTCGAACGGAATTTCGATTTCGACATCCGCACTCAGTGATACATCACACTTCGTCATACAATGGCCATGCCTTTGCACTTATCTGTCGGGCGAAATGCCGCAGATCACCCTCGAGCGGTCGATCTTCGGCAAGAAATTCGAACTCTGTCAACACCGCATCCTTCATCTCAAGCAGTGCCGGCACGAGGTGATCCCGGTTCAACTCGTTCGCACGCAGGCGCAGTTCGACCGCTTGAGACGATGCCAATAGCACTGCGGCGGCAACCTGCTCGGTTAACTCCAGTATGCGCAGGCAGTCACGCGCAGAATGCGTGCCCATGCTCACTTTGTCCTGGTTGTGGCATTCGGTCGAGCGGGAAAAGACACTCGCAGGCATCGTCAGCTTGAGTGCCTCCGCCGCCCAAGCCGATGTGCCAATCTGTACGGCCTTGAAGCCGTGATTGATCATCGCACGCTCGGGTGTTGCACCACTCAGGTTGCTCGGCAGACCATTGTTGAATTTCGTATCCACAAGCAGCGCCATTTGTCGATCGAGCAGGTCTGCAATATTCGCTACCGCGATCTTCATCGAGTCCATTGCAAACGCGATATGTCCGCCGTAAAAATGCCCGCCGTGCAGTATCAGCTCATGATCCGGGTCGATAATCGGGTTGTCGTTCGAACTATTGAGTTCGGTCTCTATCTGACTGCGAAAGAACGGCAGCGCATCGGCAAGTACACCGATGACGTGTGGCGCACAACGCAACGAGTAGCGATCCTGCAGGCGCAGCGGATTGCGTGGCATTTCTTCGTGCTCGAGATCGCTGCGAATCCAGTACGCCACCTGTCCCTGACCTGCGTGCGGTTTAACGTCGAACAGCTCTTTACTGAAATGAAAGACATTACCCTTCAGTGCAAGCGCAGCAAACGCTGTGATGCGGCTGGCCAGCCGCGTCAGATATTCAGCCCGGGAAAAGGCAATGCAGGCCAGACCGGTCATTACGGCCGTGCCATTCATGAGTGCGAGCGCCTCTTTCGGTCGCAGCGTGTGCGGGGCGATGCCATGCTTGCTCAGGACCTCGCTCGTGTCTTTTATGCCGCCGTCAGCGTGAACCTGTCGTTCGCCGATTAATGCGGCAGCAACATAGGACAGTGGCGTCAGGTCGCCGCTCGCGCCTACTGAGCCCTCCTCCGGTATAACGGGCACGATGTTCTTATCGATATAAGTGGCCAGTAGTTCGAGCAGTGGCACGCTAACGCCCGAATAGCCGCGACACAGCGACACGAGTCTCGCGACCAGAACCGCGCGGCTGGCTTCGACGGACAGGTGCTTGCCCAAACCGCAGCCATGAAAACGCGTCAGATGTATCGGCAACTCCCAGACCAGGTCAGCCGGCACGTCGACCGTGCAGGAATCGCCATATCCCGTGGTAACCCCATAGATGACGCCATCTTCTTCGAGAACACGATCCAGGAACGCGGCGCCTCGCGAGATCCGGTCCCGAAAGGCCGTCGTGCGGGAAAGGTGCAAAGTCGCCCGTTGCTGTGCGAGTTCGACAACATCCTCGATACTGAGCGGCGTTTCGCCTATCGAAATATCTCGCAAGGGGATTCAGCTCTTATTCTGTGTGTGGCTCTTGCCAAAAATCGAAAAAATTGTACCACTGGTAGGGAAAGGCCAGGCAATGCTCCTCCAGCAGAGCTGCATATCGTCTGATTACGCGCTCCAGGTCCTGTTTGCGCGTCGCACGCGGCAGCTCCAGTTTGTCGGCCAGCTTTTCCAGATACACCTCGTATTTGCGGTCCTTTTTCAGACAAAACAGAAAATACACCGGACAATCGAGCAACGACGCAAGAATGAAAGGTCCTTCCGCGAACTGCGCCGGGTGGCCCAGGAAATCGCAGGTGACTGAGCGTCCCGCGTGGGCGACCGATGTCCTGTCCCCCACCATGGCTATCCACTCACGCGCTGCGATCTTCGACTGCATGCGTATTACCGACTCCGGCCCGAGTGTATCGACCTGGATGATATTCTCCACAGCCTGCGGATTGGCTTCCTCCAGGAATCGCATGAATTTGAGTGAATGGCGAGTAAAGACCAGCGCGTTGACCGTCAGACCCTGCTTTAGACCGCCAAAAGCCCGCAACGCCTCCAGGTTTCCCAGGTGCGAACCAATGAACACGCCCCCGCGCTCACTGTTGATTATTTCCTCATAGATTTCAGGCGAGATGTAGCGAATATTTTCTTTCGAGCGCACTCCGGCCCATTGCGCCGTCTTGTCCAGAATGGACTCACCAAACTGCAAGAAATGTCGAAAACTGTTCAAACGCTTTGCCGGCTCGCCTGCAACTTTCTCGCGCGTCGCCTGTACACGGTCGAGGTATTGTCGTGACGCACGTCGCGCGGAGGCCGACGTGAGAAAAAAATACGACATTACCGGAAACAACATGACTCTGAAAACGCCGCGACCGAACAATTTGTAGCCGGCAAACAGTATTTTCATGCCCAACGTGCCACCGCGCTCTTCGAGCTTCGACCAGTGCCGTTTGCGCACACCGAGCTTGCGCATAATAAGGACGGGTGAGCGCAACAACATACCGAAGAACAAGATCGTGTGCATTCGCGTAATGCGCCAGTTATCTTGCAGCACGCGAAAATGTGACGTGCCCTTATCTGGATAAATAACGCGTGTAGGTACCGCGACAAACGGGACGTCGCGCCAGTACAGCCGCACGGCAATTTCAATATCGAATTCCATCCGCGAACTGATCTTGCGGCTATCAAGCAGACGCATGCACGGTTCCAGGGGGTAGACGCGGAAGCCGCACATGGCATCGGGGATGCTCAACGACAGCGTTTCCACCCAGACCCAGAACGTGGTGATCCAGCGACCGTACACGCGACTCGCCGGTGCCGACTCATCAAATTGTGGATTGCCGGATATCAGCGCCACAGGATTCTTCCAGGCCTCGTCCAGCAAGACGCCGAGGTCGCCGAGATCATGCTGGCCGTCAGCATCGACCTGCACGGCGTGCGTATAACCCTGCTCCGATGCCCTGCGAAAGCCAGCCTGAACGGCGGCCCCTTTACCCTGGTTTTCGGCAAGTGTGATCAGCTCGAATTCGACGTCGGAATCGGCATCGAGTCTGCGCAGAATCTCCTTCGTGCGGTTGCCACTGCCATCATCAACAACAAAGGTATGCAGCGAGTAGCCTGCCAGCTTCTCGAGCGTACTCTCCATGGTTTCGCCGTGATTGTAGACGGGAATAATGACGCAAGGCTTCATGGTCGCTGGTCGAACAGGACTCTGCCCTGCGAATGAACACCGAGTTCCGACACATAGGAGAAATGCAGCTTGCCCGTCTGTTCCGAATGCTCGAGGGTCAGCTTCAGTTGCTCAAGCGGTATGATAACGCGGTGAAACTTCAAGGCCTCGATTCCACCAAAGCCGGACCCGAGGCCGAGGCGTGATTTGGCCAATTGAATAGCCCAGTGAATCTGGACTACGCCAGGCAATACAGGCTGCTGCGGAAAGTGGCCCTGAAAATAAAGTAGATCCGCCGGCACGTTTATATCGAATTCCGCACGCGGCGCGGCAACCGACTCTTTGACGATCTCTGGCTCTGTGACGTGCATCGATCAGTCGAACAGTTCGCGAATGGCGGCCGGCTGGCGCTTGCCCTGGGAATTGACGGGGATCACGTCGACGTAGCGAATCTTCTTCGGTACCGCTACCGGATCCAGTCTGCTGCCAAGAGACTGTCTGATCTTCTGCCCGACATCTTTGCGTCCCAGTTCCCGCAGCTCGGCTACACCGCTTTCGCTTAGCTGCACAACCAGGCCGACGTACTGCCGTGTGCCATCTTCGAGTGCAGTCGCAGCGGCATCGGTGATGCTTGGCAAGCTGATCGCGCACTGCTCTATTTCGGCCAGAGACACTCTCTTTTCCTCTATCTTGACGATGTGATCGCCGCGCCCGAGCAACTCAAAGGAGCGCGTCGACCGCAGTCGGACTTTGTCGCCCATACGATGCCAGCTGCTCAGGCCCATGAATGGAGAATTGACCTCGAGAAATCCTTCGTCATCCTGCCGGACGCGGACTTCGGGCAAGGTATGCCACACCTCCGCCGCGCCGTGCTCTTCCTGGCAACGCCATGCAACGCCACTGGTTTCGGTGCTGCCCAGCACTTCGACTGGCCAACGGCCAAGAAGCCGCATCGCATCGGCAGCGGCATAGTCCGGCAACATGCCACCGGACGAGAAGATAATGCGCCATTCTGACTCGACCGGGTTCTGCAGGTGTCCGATACGTTTCAACAAGGCCGGGCTGGTAACCAGTGCGCCCGTTGCGCTTGCTTCGCCGAACAGATTTTCCGGATACTCGAAGTTGTATGTGGCAAATGCCCGTTTCGTTACGAGAGGCCAAAGCAGACGAAACAACAGGCCGTACACGTGCTGGTGTGACACCGTGGAATAGACGCGGGCGTCACCAATAGACGCTCCAAACAAGGACTCGAGTACCTCGAGTTCGGACTCGAAGTTGCGAATTGTCCGGCAGACCTGCGTCGGTTCGCCGGTTGATCCCGAGGTGAACAGCACCAGATCGGATGTTGCTGGAATGATCGGATCGACAAGCTCGCCTGGTTGCAGCTGGTCCAGCGCGATGACCGGCCTGGAACTCACACCGTCTCCGCTCGCGCGAACGACACCGTCGAATCGGAGCCCTCGGCTTTCGTCAGCCAACAGGTAGTCAGGAGCGAGGACCGGCGTCTTGCCAGCGCTCCAGCAGCCGTAAAGCACACAAGCCAGATCAAAGGCGTTCGAGCAGTCCAGCGCCCAGTAGCGCAGGTCGGATGCGGCGAGCGCGGCGGACAGACCCGCGACTCGTGCGCGGAATTCCGGCCACAGAATCTCATCCTCGCGTCGATCGAAGCAAACGACGTGCATCGAATCGACTTCGAGCAGTCTCGAAAGTGGAGTTACTGTCAAGGTGCCGCGCCTCTCATCAAATGAGCACCTACCGGCCATTCGCCGGAATCGCGGATCTACGCCGCGCTGTCGACAAGTTCTTCTACGGCGTCTACAACGTCCTCGACGGTCCTGACACTCTTGAACTGGTCGGGCTGAATTCTCTTCTTGGTGATTTCCTGCAAGCGCACAACCAGATCGACGGCGTCGATACTGTCGAGATCCAGGTCTTCATAGAGCCGAGACTCAAGCTTGATGTCCTGCTCGGCGATATCGAACAGTGCGTGCAGTTCGCGAATTACATCGTGAAATATTTCGTCCCGCCGTTCCATTGCCATATTACTCGCCATTGCTGCTCACAAACCGGGCAAGATTGCTGACGGATTCGAAATGCTCACGAATCTCCTCGGAATCGATGTCGAGATTGACGCCGTATTTGCGGCGAATTGCCACCCCGAGTTCGAGCGCATCGATCGAATCCAGTCCGAGACCGTCACCGAAAAGCGGTGCTGTCGCATCAATATCATCCGGGCTGAGATCTTCGAGGTTCAGTGCTTCGATGATGAGCTCTTTGATCGCCTGTTCCATCTCATTCATTATAATTATCGCTTTCCATGAACTTCTTGTGCATCAGCTCAGTCAACCTGCGCGACGCCATGCTTGGCTCCTCTTCGGCTTTCCTGAACGCTGCGATATCGAGCCTATCACCGACTCTCGTCCGCAGACAAGGACGCCGTGTTGGAATTTCGTACCAGTGCTCTGCCTTGGTCAAAGTCGATGGCCTGCAGCTAATGTGAACCATTTGTATTGGCACATTGGCAGCCAGTGCGATTCGCGCTGCACCGCGCCGTAATCGCATCGGCTGACCCGGCACGGTGCGTGTGGCTTCGGGAAATATGACCAGCGTTTCGCCCTTCCTGAGCGCTTCGACACATTTCGTCAGCAGCTCTTCCGAGTCGTCGTTCGAAATGTAATTCGTCGCCCGAACCACCCCACCAAGAAACGGATTCCTCCACAAAGCGCGCTTCACAATACAGTTGCCGTGTTCGACCTCTGCCAACAACTGCACAACGTCGATCAGCGTCGGATGGTTTGCGGCAACGACAAGTCCGCCGTCTCTCACAAAGTCGTCTTTGCTCTTCCGGCCCACATCGAAGTCGAACACACCCAGTCCGTGCATCATCCATAGAAAACCGCGGAAGCTGCGATTCACCACCCATCGCGCTCGACGCGCACGTGATTCCTTGTCCCTCGAGACCAGCGAAATCGCCGGGAAGATCAGTATTGCCTGGACAAGCCCACCGATCCCGAAAACCGTGAACGACACCGCCGTACCAAACAGGCGCCAGGCGCGATCGATCAGCGCTCCCATCGCCATCCCCGGGCATCCGACGTCAGCGACAAGGATGCCTCGTCAGATTGCAGCCAGGAAAGAAAGCGGGGGCCCTGTGGCAAGGCCTGTTCGTCGCCGGGCTCGCAGCTCATCATGCTGATACCGTCATGCTCGGCAACACGCAACAGCATCGCGAGCGCATGATCGCAGTTCACTTGCCGAGAGTATGGCCGGTATTCCGCAGGTATGATTTCGTCAAAATCCACAAGCAATACGCGTTGCGCAGGATTGGCCGCCAGGTAAGCCTGCGCTTCCAGCCAGCCATACGCGAAAGTGCTCGCGCCGCACGCCATTGACATAGAAGGCGCGTTCGATTTTGTGAGAATCGTAAACAGGCCGGAGCTGGTATTGTGAACCGACTGTGCGAACGCAGTTGGCGAGATTTCGGTGCCCTCACTGATGGCCGCAAGGATGGCCTGTGTGCGAACGATTTCGCCGTGCTGCGAGCAGAAGATCGAGTACTCGATCGGCTCCCCGGCCGCGACTTCGAGCGCCGCGGCAAGCGCCATTTTCGACAGCCGGCTCATGCGTCGGCGTTGCATCGCAGGTATCAGCTCGGCGTCGGGATCCCCCGAAACGGCATGAGCGTCCGCCTGCTGCCAGTGCCACAGCCATCGACCCGGGTCGCCACTCTCGGGAGACCAGAAACTCCAGCGTTCAATCTTCAGGCGCGGCATCGATGTTGCGGCCCGTAATCGAGCGGGCCCGCGGCATCATCTATTCGGCGAGTTGCACGACGTCACCCACCATAGTGACACCGGCCATTATTGCCCCGGCGCCGCATTCGAATTCGGTAGCGCTCGAAAACTCGTTTCTGGAGTAATAACTGTGAATATTCACCACGGCGTTGCCGCCTTCAGCAATCGCGCGATCCTGCAGCGTCACCATGGCAGACAGGAACGCCCACTTGCAGGCTTTTTGGTCGCTCTTGCCGAAGGCGTTGGTCTTTCTGTTGGCGGTGTACGTGCCGAGATTACGCTCGATTGCAGGATGCTCCTGATCACCAAAATACAAACGCACCGAACTCTTGAGGACACCCTCATCCTCACCCCAGGCCAGGGCCTCTTCGATCGACACTTTGAGCAGCGTATTGCGCGCCTGACCCGTCGAGTAACTGAACAAAAGCAGCGAAACCAATACTAAGTAAGCTAATTGTTTCATTTCGTTTCCCGTTGCCTTGATGGCGTTAACACCTGATATTCTAGGTAATGTAATCACTCCCACCAGAAGACATCAAGGGTAATTGACACATCATGAATCCTCACCTGACAGCCCTGTTTATCGTATCCGGCCTGCCATTTCTGGCGGGCTGCCTCGGCATGGCCGCGACCGAGGTGCCGCTGCCCGGCATCGAGATCGCGGATACTGCAGCACGAAACGACTCCCTCGTCATTATGCTGCCGGGCCGGGGCGATCGCGCCGACACGTTCATCAGCCAGGGGTTCGAAAAGGCCGGGCAGCGCCGGGGCTTCGATACCATTGCTGTCGACGCTCATTTTGGCTACTACATGGAGCGCAGCCTGCTGCCACGACTGCACGAAGATGTCGTGTTGCCGGCCCGGGCCGCGGGCTACAAGAATGTGTGGCTGCTGGGCATTTCGATGGGCGGCTTCGGCTCGTTACTGTATGCGACCGAGCATCCGGATCAAATCGATGGCGTCATCCTGTTAGCGCCTTACCTGGGAGACCGCAAGCTGGTCGAGGAGATTCGCGACGCAGGCGGGCTCGCTGCCTGGTCCGGCGAGGGCTCCCGCTTCAAGGACCACGAGATCGGTGTCTGGACCTGGCTGCAGCGGGCAACCAACACCGAGGCGGCAACGCCCGTGATTCTCGGCTACGGCGAATCCGATGGTGGTGCCGTCGCACACGCAGTACTCGCTGCCGCACTCGATCCTTCGAGCGTCTATACGCTCGAAGGCGGACACAAATGGACGACCTGGGGTCCGCTCTGGGACAAGATCGCGGCCGATCTGGAACTCTGACTGTCGTCAGGCGTTACCCAGCATTGCGTTCATTGTCGGTTTCTTGAGCCAGTCGGCAATATCTTTGCCGAGTGTCTTGATACAGCGGCCGAGGATGTCACACGTTCCCTTGAACCCGGCGAATGCGCCACCACTCGAGTAGCGCGACGCGGTAAATGAGCCGATCAGCTCGCCGTTCTCTTTCAGCTCGCCCCTCACAGTAACGGACTTGGGACCGCTCCAGGCACCACCTCCGGTGCCGAGAACATTCGTAAACTCGAGATAGAGGACCTTTCCCGCGACGTCCTCACCCGGGTCAGGCGAAATCACGACTTTGACGCCGCGCTTTGCCGCATCTTCGATGAACGTCGGCAGCCGGGTTTCGAGCGAGCAGGATCCTTTCACATCGCTCGACGCACCGCTGTTTTCCGCAAACGGTACCGGGCTAACCAATGTATAGCTTAAGTCTTCGGCGCTCGCCGCCATCGAAATCAAAGTGAATGTTATCGAAACACCTGCAAGCAAAATCTGACGCATTATTCTCTCCCCGGGGCCATCAAGAGGATCAGATCATACACGGATTCAGTCCAGCTGAGGACTCTTGCGGGTTTGCTAACCAAGTGCGAGCCTGACGCATCCAATATCTGATGGTGGCAATATTGCAGAGTCCGGGTACACCCACCCAAGCGGATTTTCATGCGGCGATATCGAGTCGATCGGACCGCTGGTTTGCCGCATGCCTGAAGATCACGCGTAATCGTGACATGGCTGAGGACGCGGTGCAGGACGCGCTACTCAGCGCCTGGCATAAGCGCCACCAGTTCGATTACTCGGCGCGGCTTGACACCTGGATACACCGGATCGCGATCAATGCTGCCCTGCAGATACTGAGGAAGAACCGTCCTGCAGCTTTTGAAACCCTCGAAACAGATGTTGCCGATACAAGTGACACCCCGATGAGCAACCGCGCGCAACAGGAACTGGGTGAAAGCCTGGCGAAAGCGCTGACACACCTGAGTGAGTTCGAGAGAGTGTGTTTCGTGCTCAAGCATCTTGAACAATGGCGCCTCAAGGAAATCGCCGAAGAAATCGGTTCGAATGTCGGCGCGGTAAAGCAGGGCATCTTCCGCGCAGTGCGGAAGCTGCGCCCCAGAATGAGTAGCCTGCAAGGCGAACAAACATGAATGACGACACATTAATTCTCTATTACTACAACGACGGCCTGACTCCTCACGAGCGGCGACAGGTCGAATCGGCTATCAAGTCAGACGCGGCGATCGCAGCTCGGTACGAAGCGATCTGTCGACAACTCGGCAGTATCGGCGAGCAAGAGCTGCCCGCAGTGCCGTCGCAGACATTGCAACGCTGGCACGACAGCATCGATCAGGCTGCGCAGCGAGAGCGGATCAGCCAGCGCAAGCCGGCCAGGCAAATCACATTCTCTCCCTTTGCCTGGGGAACTGCGGTAGCTGCTGCTCTGGTGATCGGCGTCGGCATTGGTTCATACCTGGCGACCGGCGGCAGCACCACATCGACGCCGGCGATCGGCATCACCAGCGTCGACCCTGGCGCTGCCACGGCTGTCCCTGCCGCATTCACACGTGGCGTGACGGTCTACCTGCGTGACACGCAGAGGGAACTCGCAGCGCTGCCGCTCGCGACAACAGCTGAGCACAGCATGCTGATTTTGCAGATCGTCGAGCAAAACCGGCTTTTCGAGCGCGCCGCGGAACAGAATAACTCGCAGAGTCTGGCAAGGGTATTGCGCGCTTTTGAACCCATTCTCCTGCGGCTTGCGGCCGACGACATCGCACCACAGGACGCAGAGGCGCTGCGCGCGCAGTTGGCGTTCGAACTCAAGGTCATGCTAACCAAACTCTCGCGCGAGACATCGAATGAGACACACACCACTTAGAGCAGGAACATGAGGATGCGCACACGTACAAAAGCTATTGTTTCTATGTTGGCACTGGTGGCAATGAGCTCCAGCCTTGCCCAGACAGCTGCCTCTGACGCTGCGGCTGCTGCGGACGAATCGGAGGCGCTGAAAATCGCCGCGTTGGAGGCGCTGGTCGCGGCACCGCCGGAGCGTGCTTTGCCGCTTGCGACCAAGGTTCTGAACAGCAATAACAGCAATGAGGTCAAATCCCGCGCGCTGTTCGTCCTGAGCCAGATCGACCTGCCCGAGGCGCAGGCGCAATTACTGAACATCGCGAGAACCGGCGACGCCGGGCTTCGGGCTGAAGCCATACGAATGGTTGGCATCGGCGGCGACGCCGACAGCCTCGGCGGATTAGCGGACTTGTATCGTTCCGGTGATGAAGATGTTCGCGACGCCGTACTCGAGGCATACCTGATCGCAGGCGACAACGATGCGGTTTTTCAGATCGCTGCCACTGCGACAGACGCAAACGAATTCGAAGCTGCCGTCGAAATGCTGGGCGCGATGGGAGCCCAGGACCAACTTCGGGCCTTACGTGAAAGCAGTAATTTCTCCGATATTCTGATCGAGGCCTTCGCCATTTCGGGTGACTCTGAGACCTTGCGCGAGCTGGCGCTCGACGGCGGCGATCCCGCGCTTCAGGCGCGCGCCATCGAAGCCCTCGGAATCATTGGCGGCGACGATATCGACGCGACACTGATGGAAATCTATCGGGGCGCGAGCTCACCGGATATTAAGGAGGCGGCGCTCGAAGGCATGTTGATTGCAGGCCATGACGAGGGCCTCCTCGAGTTATACAGAGAGAGCAAGGAGATCGGCGAAAAGCGCGAACTGCTTGAAGTCCTTACGATTATGGGTAGCGATCTGGTGTTGGATGTCATAGACGCGGCGCTGGCGACCGACCAATGAAAGGCGCACTTCAAGTGGTCCTCGTCGCGATAATGGTCGCGACATGCAGCGGCAACGAGTCGCTGGGCGCCGAATTCTCCGGACCTGCCGGCGATGGCTGGCATACCTGGCAGGTAGCGGCGGCCGACGGTGATGAACTGCGAATCTATGCACTGATCAAAGCCGGCGAACCGGTCGAGTTTCGAGTCCGGGGCAAGTACGCGTGTTTTGATGGTTTTGACGTGGACGCCGTTGATCTGGGCATCGTCAATGTCGATCAAAGCATCGACTGGCTGCAGCGGCACATTGCACCAGGAACGGAGCTTAGCTCGGATGCCATCATGGCGATTTCGTTGCACCGGGGCGCTCGTCCGGTTGCCATTCTCTCCGATATCGTGAAGACGGGCACGGATCGCGAGTTGCGCGAGGAGGCATTGTTCTGGCTCGCGCAGTCTGACTCAGACGAAGCATTCGCCGTGCTTGACCGGCTTCTTTCCGGGGCGCTGTAGCCGCTATCGCCCGTCGCGGCTGCGATACACGCCGAAATAGACGAACGGATGTTTGGCTTTCTGGCCCGGCTTGACTTCGTCCGGCACCTTGTGGCGAACCGGTTTTATGCTGCGCAAGTAACTGACGATCGCCGCAACATCTTCCTCGGTCATTTTGGTGTAACCCTGCCAGGGCATGATGGCGATCTTGCGACCGGAGTGACGACCGACGCCAACGCGAATAGCCCGCTCGATCTGCTGATCGCTCCACAGGCCCAGGCCCGTTTCTTCGTCCGGCGTCAGATTCGGCGGATAGATGACCCCCGGTGTCTCGTCACCAAGCGGAGTCGTGTAAGCGATGCCGATACTTGATCCGGCCAGGGACTTGTCAAAGTCGGGGACCCCTTCGAGTGCTCCGTTCGTATGGCAGGCGCCACATCCGAGCAGTTCAACCAGATATTCGCCGCGCTCGACCAGGTACAGGCGCTCGGGCGCGAAGCTGCCCGGCGTTGCCTTTGGTGCGTCCAGAACCGTCGCCGCATCGATTTCTTCGTAATCCTGCAGCGAATTCTGCTGCGACTCGCTGGCACAGGCGAACAGCATGAACGGAATGATCTGCAGCAATCGGTATGATCTCATTGTCTGAGCCTCCGTACCCGGCCCTGCGGGCATTTTCCGCCCCTTACGGTGGCCGAAAAAATATCGGAAAACACATACTGTGTTCTGGATTTGTTGCCGTCTGCGGCTAGAATGTGACCGTGCCAGAGATTCACGACCTCAGCAAGACCAGCAGACCCGGTGTGCCGATCCACCCTGGCGCAAGACTTGTCGCGCTTGTTCTCGGCCTCGCCGCGCCGCTGGTCACGTGGGCGATTTGCGCCTGTGGCTTTGATGACGGTCAGTTCACCCTGACGACGATCAACGTCGACGGCAACATGGGCGACTGGGCAGCCGTTCACGCCGATCCGGAAAACAACGTATGCGACGGCCCATCCGGTGGTCTGATCGATCGGGACGCACCGGTGCAATCGACGGGGCGCGACCTGACGCATTTCGCGTTTACCTGGGACGCCAGCAACATCTACCTGTTTACCGAACGGGCCGGCTCGACATCGAATACGCAGTCGTTCGCGTACTACGCCGACATCGATAACGACGGCTTGATGGAAACGAATGAACCGGTCATCGGCGTCACCTGGCAAGGCAGTAATCGGCGCATCAACGTTTATGTATTCACCTACGTGTCACTCGCACCTGCCGGCGATCCGATGGTCGACGGCGGCGGCTACGGTGATGGACATACGCTGCCAGGCTCGTTCGCGAATGTTCCAGCCAGCGGCAGCCCGAATCGAAGCGGTACATGGGGTTCGCCGACCGGGCTGCAAATGGAGTTCCGGGTCACCTGGGCCGAACTCGGAATCACGCCCGGCACACCCTTTACGTTTCATGTCGGGAGTTCAAACGCATCACTGGGCGCGAGCAGCTTCGCTGCCCAGGTCGACGATAATCTGAGTGGCTGCGGCGGCAGGCTCGGCTCAACCGTGGTGCCGGGCGTCGATTTTACACCCGATCGTTCGCTTTCCGGATCCGCTGACCAGACAGTGGTCGCTGTGCACACGATTCGCAATACCGGCAATGCCTCTGACAATTACGATCTTGCGTCTCTCATTAGCGGGGACTTCACGCCTGCGATCAGTTATTACGACGATACCGATGCAAGCGGCACGCTCACCGTCGGCGACACGCTGTTGTCCGACACGAATGGCGACGGTAATCCGAATACTGGCGATATGTCGCCGTCCTCAACTGCGACGATACTGATTGCTTACGACATTCCAGCCGGCGCCGCAGCGGGCGAAAATGTATCCATCGTCACGACGGCCGCGTCGGGATTGGAGCCGCTTGTCACGCACGCCGTCACAGACACGATCACTATCGTATTGCGGCCAATCCTGGAGATCAGCAAAGTCGTTTCCACTGTCGAAGACCCGGTTAATGTCACGACGAACCCGAAAGCAATTCCCGGCAGCGAGGTTCTGTACACCGTGACTGTCGAAAACCAGGGCTCCGGTACGGTCGATGCCGACTCTCTTGAAATTACCGATGCGGTGCCGAATAACGCTTGCCTGATCGTCACCGACATCACCACAGCGGGCTCCGGTCCCGTGATGTTCGAGGACGGCACGCCGGGCAGCGGCCTGACTTATACCTATATGGGCCTCCTGAGCCCTGTTGACGACCTGGAGTTTTCAAGCAATGGCGGTCTCAACTACAACTATTTGCCGACCGCAGGTCCGTCCGGTTGTGATCCACTGATCACGCACATTCGTATCAATCCCGGCGGGGCATTTGCTGCCGACACAGGCTCCGGATCACCGCAGGCCGTGTTTTCGTTTCGGGTTCTCGTCAATTAGTCAGGTGAGATGATCAACCAAGCGGCGCTCCGCCTGACAATCCTTGGCGCACTGCTTCCCTCCCTGGCTGCTTGTGTCTTTTCGGTACTCGACGAAGAACTCGAAAGACTCGACGACATTTCGCATCTCTTTACCGGCACTGTATCAACCGAAGTGCTTGAGTTTCATGCCACTGTGGTCGTGGCTCTCGAAGATCGGCAAGCCGAGAAAATCACCAGCTTTCGCATGATGTCCGGTCCGGGCGTATTCGAAATAAGAACAGCAAAGTTGCCGAACTATTTTTTTGCGTTCGGCGACTTGAACAAGGACTTGCGCTTTCAGCCCGACGAACCTTACGCCTGGGCCGCAGCGGGCGAGGCAGTGATGCCGACAAATCGCGCCACATATAACGTCGATATCGTAATCGGTGCTGCTAATCAGCCCGACTTTCCCGAACGCCTGGTCGATCTGCCGCTCGAAAATCATCTGAATAATTATGCACGCACACATATCGGCACCGTCTCATCGCTGAACGACCATCTTTTCTCAAACATGCAGGGCAGGAAGGGCCTCTGGCAACCGTTCGCCTTTATGGAAGACGGCGGCACCGGCCTGCATTTTTTGCAGCCATACGATGACGACAAGACTCCGGTGCTTTTTGTGCACGGTATCAACGGCTCACCGCAGAACTTTGCAGCTTTGATCGAGCGGTTGGATAAATCCCGGTTTCAGCCCTGGGTGTTGAGCTATCCGTCAGGACTGCGTCTGTCCTGGCTTGCTCGCGGCATGTTTCAGTTTGTCGAAGTTCTGCACCGTCAATACCGCTTTGATGAGCTGCATGTGGTAGCACACAGCATGGGTGGACTTGTGTCGCGGGGTAGCTTGAACCTGTGTACCCAGAACGACACCTGCAAATACCTGCGCTCGTTCACGACACTGTCGACCCCGTGGAGCGGTGTCGACTCCGCGGAGAATGGCGTGAAATGGGCCCCAACCGTGATACCCGTATGGCATGACCTCGTCCCCGACAGCGAGTATGTATCGACCCTGTTCGCCACGCCGTTACCGAAGGGCGTGCCACACCACCTCGTGTTCGGCTATCAACAGGATGGCATTCTCGCCAGGGAAAGCAGCGACGGCGTCATCAAGCTGAGCAGCCAGCTTCGCCACGAAGCACAGGAGCAGGCGACAACGATTCGCGGCTATGACGAAGGCCACACAGGCATCCTGCGCAGCGACGCCGCGATCAGCAACATCAACTCGATTCTACTGGAGTCCAGATAAGTGCCGCGACAGTATCGTTACGTCTGGATAGAGTCGATAATCCTGTTCAGAGTCGCGCTGGGTCGCATCGCACTGCTCGCCAGATCGTCGTCGGGATTGTAATAACCGCCGATATCGATGGCCTGTCCCTGTGCCGCATTGATTTCCTCGATGATGGTCGCTTCATTCTCCGCCAGCGACTTTGCGGCGGCAGAAAACTTCTCCGCGAGTTGTGGCTCAAGCGTTTGCTCGGACATGGCCTGCGCCCAGTACATCGCCAGATAAAAATGGCTGCCACGACTGTCGAGTTCGTTGACCTTGCGTGATGGCGATTTATTCTCTTCGAGATAGCGGCTGTTGGCCTCGTTCAGTGCGTCCGCGACGATACGCGCCCTGTCGTTGCCGGTCTTGTCGGCCAGATCCTCAATTGACACGGCCAGCGCGAGAAACTCTCCGAGTGAGTCCCATCGCAGGTGACCTTCGCTCAGGAACTGTTGCACGTGTTTCGGTGCTGATCCACCGGCGCCCGTCTCGTACAAACCACCACCTGCGAGCAACGGCACGATGGACAGCATCTTCGCACTTGTGCCTAACTCCAGAATCGGGAACAGGTCCGTCAGGTAGTCGCGTAACACGTTGCCGGTCACTGAAATCGTGTCTTCACCCGCCGTCACACGCCTGAGCGTTGTCCGCATGGCGGCAACCGGAGCCAGGATCTGAATATCCAGCCCGCTCGTGTCGTGGTCTTCGAGATGGCGCCTGGTCAGTTCAATGAGATGCCGGTCATGTGCCCGATTCTCATCAAGCCAGAATATTGCGGGCGTTCCTGACTGCCGGGCACGGGTAACGGCAAGCCTGACCCAATCACGAATTGGCAAATCCTTCGTCTGGCACATCCGCCAGATGTCCCCTTTCTGCACGGCATGTTCGAACAACAGATTGCCGGCTTCATCGACCACTCTGACCTTGCCACCGGCCGGGACCTCGAAGGTCTTGTCGTGTGAACCGTACTCTTCTGCTTTCTGCGCCATCAGCCCGACATTGCAGACATTGCCCATGGTACACACGTCAAACGCACCGTTTTCGCGGCAATACTCCATGACTTCCTGGTAGATACCGGCGTAGCACCGATCCGGGATAAGCGCCTTGGTATCGTGCAACGCGCCATCGGCACCCCACATCTTGCCTGAAGAGCGGATAACCGCCGGCATCGACGCATCGATGATCACGTTGCTGGGCACATGCAGGTTGGTGATGCCCTCGTCCGAATCGACCATCGCCATTGCCGGACGATTGCGATAGACCGCTTCGATATCGGCCTTGATCGCATCCCGCTGATCCTTTGGCAGCTCGGTGATCTTTGCGTACACGTCGCCGATGCCGTTGTTGGCGTCTACGCCCAGCTCGTCAAAGAGCGTCGCGTACTTCTCAAATACATCACCATAAAATACGCTGACAGCGTGTCCGAACATAATCGGGTCGGAGACTTTCATCATCGTGGCCTTCAGATGCAACGACCAGAGAACATCCCTGGCTTTCGCATCGTCCATTTCTCTGGCGTAAAACTCCCGCAGCGCCTTGCAGTTCATTGCCGACGCATCGACGACCTCACCGGGAAGCACCGGAACCTGTTCCCGCAATACGGTGACGGCACCGTCACCGGCCTCGAGGTCGATGCGCAAATTCCCGGCCTTCGCGACAATCGTCGAGCGCTCGCTGGCATAAAAGTCACCGTCGTCCATGTGCGCGACGTGGGACTTTGACTCGGAACTCCACGCACCCATCGAATGCGGGTGATTTCTTGCATAGGCCTTTACTGCCGAGGCTACGCGCCGATCAGAATTGCCCTCGCGAAGTACCGGGTTGACCGCACTGCCCAGCACCTTCGAGTAGCGCGCCTGGATTTCCTGTTCAGCGTCATCTCTCGGCTCTTCCGGGTAATCCGGAACAGCGAAGCCCTGCGACTGCAGCTCCTGAATTGCCGCCCGCAATTGCGGGATTGACGCGCTGATATTCGGCAGCTTGATAATATTCGCCTCGGGCGTCTTCGCCAGCTTCCCGAGTTCGGCCAGGGCGTCTTTGTGTTGCTGCGCCTTCGTCAGATTCTCGGGAAAACTCGCGAGGATCCGTCCGGCCAGGGAAATGTCGCGCGTTTCGACCTCGATTCCAGCCGCATCCGTGAAAGCCTTTACGATCGGTAAAAAGGAATAGGTGGCTAAAGCCGGCGCCTCGTCGGTCTTTGTGTAGACTATTTTCGCAGTACCCATGCTGTTTCGCTGCTGTTTGCGAGTGGCCGGCCATCCGGAGCGGCCGCCATTATATAGACAACAGGCGCCCGGCGAGTGGTGGCCTGCCGAACCGGCCGGCAGATCGCCTGCGGGATGTGCGTATATCTCCCCATCCGGCGTTAGCGGTTCAATTTACGGGGGAGGGGGATGCTTATGTCTGAGCAATTCCAACCGATCACAGCGGACCAACTGATTGCCTGGGTGTTCTCTGAACTGGAGAACCGCGCTTCGGTGTTCGGTATTCCTCGCCAGCACTTCTTCACCCCGAGCGCCGACTCGCCCTGCCGCACGTCGGCCTTCGGCCATGCGCTGGAAACGCCCTTCGGCCCTGCCGCAGGCCCGCATTCGCAAATGGCACAGAATATCGTCGCCGCCTGGTTGTGCGGTGCGCGCTACATCGAGCTGAAGACCGTGCAGACGCTCGATGTACTGGATGTGCCGAAACCCTGCATCGATATGCAGGACGAGGGTTACAACGTCGAGTGGTCGCAGGAGCTGAAGGTGCACCAGTCTTTCGAGGAATACCTGCGTGCCTGGGTACTCATCCATGCCTTGCACCACAAGCTGGGCTTCCCGGGCGAGTCGCCCGGCATCGTGTTCAATCTCAGCATTGGCTACGACCTCGACGGCATCCGGCAACCGAATATGCAGTGGTTTCTGGACCAGATGCACGACAGCTCGGCGCACAAGTCCGTGCTGATCGACCGGATCGCCCGCTTCTATCCAGAGGTTCGTGGCCTCGACATTCCGGACTGCCTGTCTGACAACGTTACCTTGTCAACGATGCACGGCTGTCCTCCTGATGAGATCGGGAGCATCAGCACTTATCTGTTGCGTGAGCGCCGGTTACACACGCTCGTCAAATGCAATCCGACTTTACTGGGCCCCGACCTCGTAAGAACGATTCTGAATACCGACCTGAGGTTTTCTGACGTCAGGGTTCCCGATGAGGCATTTGACCACGACCTGAAGTATGCAGATGCCGTGCCGATGCTGACCAATCTGAAGAATGTTGCACGGCAATGCGGACTCGAATTTGGCGTGAAACTCAGCAACACACTCGAGGTCGAGAATTCCGGCGACGTGTTCGACGCGGAACAAAAAATGATGTACCTGTCCGGGCGCCCGTTGCATGTAATCACGGTCAATCTCGCCGATAAGCTGGCCGATGAATTTGACGGCGAACTGGCAATGTCGTTTTCGGCGGGCGCCAATTGCTTCAATGCAGCGGCTTTGCTCAGCGCCGGCATGCAGACTATTACAGTCTGTTCCGACCTGTTGAAGACAGGTGGTTACCTGCGTTTGCTGCAATATGTCGACAACGTCGAGGATGCGCTCCACAAGGCAAATACGCACAGCATCGAGGATTACATTCTCAAGATGGCGGGACCTGACGCCGGGCCCGCGGACGTGAGGTCCGCAGCGAGGCTCAACCTGCGTCGTTATGCGCAACAAACGCGCAACCATCGCGACTACATCAAAGACACATTCGACACGTCGCATACCAAGACGGCGCGCAGCTTGCGCTTATTCGACTGTATCAAAGCGCCCTGCATAGACGAATGTCCGCTGGACCAGGCCGTGCCGCAGTACATGGACGCGGTGCGCGATGGCGATTTCGAGCGGGCGTCGCAGGTGGTGCGTGCCGACAATCCTGTTCCCTCGATACTCGGCCGGGTCTGCGACCATCTGTGTGAACAAACCTGCATCCGCAGCCACCTCGATGAGCCACTGGCGATTCGCGACGTCAAGCGCTTCGTCACGGATCGTGTTCCGCACGCTGATGTCGCCCGGCACAAGGCAACGATGCCCGGCAAAGTCGCGATCATTGGTGCCGGCCCCGGTGGTATGGCGGCGGCCAGCGAACTGGCAGCCGCGGGTTGCACCGTGGAATTGTTTGAGCAGCATGCTTACGGCGGCGGCATGGTTGGCGGCGCCGTCCCTGAATACCGCCTGCCGCAGTCCGTTTTCGATCGTGACTTTGGCGTATTGCACGACCTCGGCGTGAAGATCCACTACAACACGCGGGCCGGGCGCGATTTCGGCCTGTCACAGCTACGCCGCGACGGCTTCGAGCACATCGTCATCATGGTTGGTGCGCAACTCAGCAAAACGCTGAACCTCGAGGGCGAGGATTGCGACGGCGTGATTGACGCATTAACGTTTTTGCGCAGAGCGCGCGAAGGACATGCCGTCGAATTCGGTGAGCACGTCGGTATTATTGGCGCCGGCGATACCGCTATGGATTGCGCACGAGTTGCACGACGATGGTCCGACGGCAAGATCAGCCTGATCTACCGGCGTACGATCGATCAGATGCCGGCCGACCGCGAGGAGATTGCGCACCTGCTCGAGGAAGGCATCGAAGTGCTCGAGCTGTGCAAGCCGCAACGATTGCGGATTGCGGACGGGAAACTCAAAGCGCTGATTGGCCGGCGCATGGCCTATACAGGCGATCGCGATGCGTCGGGCCGCAAGATTCCGCACGAAGTTGTTGACAGTGACTTCGAGTTGCCGCTCGACACGCTGATTCTTGCGATCAGCCAACACGCAATTCTGGACTTCTTCGATGGCGAGGCGATAGACGTCAATGACCGTGGCTATATCGCTGTCGACCCGCAGACGTTCGAGACGTCGGTGCCGGGCGTGTATGCCGGCGGCGATGTTGCCAACGATGGCCCCGCCTCGATCGTGAAAGCCGCGGCGGCTGGAAAGGCCATCGCCAACAGCATACTTGGGCGTGATGTATCAGCACGCGGCGCTGCGAAGGTTGCTGCATTCGATCCGACATCCTTGCTACGACGTCGCAGCCGGCGGGAGTGGCGAACACCGGCTGCACACATACCAGTCGAACAGCGGCACGGCTTCGACGAAGTAGTGCTCACCTATGACGAGCAGCAGGCGCGTGCAGAGGCGTCGCGCTGCCTGGACTGCGACCGTTATTGCAGCCTCTGCGTCAGCGTGTGCCCGAATCTGGCACTGCTGACCTACGCGGCGGATCCGCTCGATGCAGCGGCACACCAGGCCTTCCAGGTGGCGGTGCTCGCCGACCTGTGCAATGAATGCGGAAACTGCACGACCTTCTGCCCGACCGCCGGCGCCCCCTACCGCGACAAGCCGCGGCTGTATCTGGACCGCGTCGAATTCGAAGCCGAGACGGACAATGCATTCATGCTGCTACGGCAGGGTGACAAGTGGGGAATGGACGCGCGCTGGCACGGCGAAACGCATCATGTCGATCTCGACGAGCAGCAAGACGCAACCGAGCCCTACGCGTCGATGCGCCTCCTGCTGCGTGGGCTGCGCCGCTCCATGCCACACCTGCCAGCGACGCGCCCCGGCAAATCGGCTACGGCGAGGACGGTAACACCCCCAGCCATATAGGGATTAGCCACGACCGACCCGCGCCTTCTGGGGAGTTATTCTCAATAAAAAGAGGCTATTACGATGAGTTCCCTGCTAATCACCAACGGGCGCCTGGTGACCCTCGACGAAGACAATCGCTTTGTCGAGGGCGGTAGCGTCTATATTGAAGACAGGACGATCGTCGACGTCGGTGACTTCGCAGCCGCAGCGTACTCGCCTGACCGCACCATAGACGCAGACGGCCGGCTGGTGATGCCAGGCCTGATCAACGCACACCACCACCTGTACTCGACCTTCGCGCGCGGTTTCAGACCGCCAGGACCACCGGCTCGAAACTTCGCGGACAACCTCAGGAATCTGTGGTGGAAACTCGACTCGGCGCTCGAGTCCGAGGACGTCTACTACTCGGCCTTGCTTGCGGTGATGGATGCGGCTCGCGCCGGCTGCACAACGATTATCGATCATCATGCTTCACCAGGCTGCTGCGACGGCAGCCTGGACCAGGTGGAACAGGCATTTCGCGACGTGGGTGTCAGCGGCTGTCTTTGCTACGAAGTCTCGGACCGCAACATTGCAGGCGAAGGGATCGAGGAAAACGAACGTTTCATTCGCAAATGTCAGGAAGCCGACGATACTCAGATCAGCGCAATGTTCGGTCTGCATGCCCTGATGACATTGGGCACGAAAACTCTCGAGCGCTGTGCCGAAATCGGCCAGGCGCCCGACATCGGTTTTCATGTGCATGCCGCTGAAGACGCGATCGATGTGCAGATGACGTCCGAGCGATACGGTAAGGGACTCATGGATCGCTTCCTCGAGTTCGGCATCCCCGGTCCGAAAACGATCTTCGTGCACGGCACTCACCTCGAGCCGCAGGAAATGGATTTGCTGCACTCGACCGACTCGATGCTCGTCAGTAATCCCGAATCCAACATGAACAACGGTCTGCGCGTCTCTCCCGTACTCGATATGCTGCGTCACGGGGTCACCGTAGGTATCGGCACGGACGGCATGTCGTCACACCTGATTTCGCAGGCTCGTGCCATGTATTTGCATCAGCGCACCGATCACCGCGACCCGACGCTGGCGTTCGCCGAGGCCTGTGAAATCCTGTTGCAGAACAATCGTGCCATCTGCAATCGCCTGTTCGACGAACCCCGTGGCGCACTCATACCGGGACAACTCGCCGACATCGTGATTCACGACTACGTTCCGTTTACGCCGCTGAATGCGGATACGTTTTACGGCCATCTGTTGTTTGGTTTGAGCTTCAGCCGGGTACGCACGACGATCGCAAGGGGGCGGGTAATCGTCGACGACGGTTATTTACCACAGCTGGACGAAGCGGCAATACGTGCAAATTGCAGCGAACGCGCCGCGGCGATCTGGGCAAGAATTCATTAATCAGGTATATCAATGACGAACACCTCGACCAACAGCTGGAACCACTACTACACGCCGAAAACCGTGACCGAAGCTGTGGAGTTGTTACGACGCTACGATGGCAGGGCGCGCGTGATCGGCGGTGGCACGGACCTGGCGGTGGAAATTCGCCGCGGCCTGCATCGTCCTGTCGAAGCAATGGTGGACGCGACCCGTATCGCCGGCCTCGACAAGATAAGCAGGGAAACTGACTACATCGTCATCGGCTGCGGCGTAACACACAGCCAGATCGTCCGTAGCGAGTTGATCATCAGGTACGGTACCTGCCTGTCCGAGAGCTGCAGCGTGATCGGGGGACCGCAGGTGCGTAACGTCGGCACACTTGCAGGCAATGTCGCGCATGCGTTACCGGCCGGAGACGGCACCATAGGCCTGTTGGCCCTGGGCGGCGAAATCGAGGTCGCCGGAACCGACGGTACGCGCTGGCTGCCAGTCGAAAATTCGTTCCGCGGCCCGGGCAAGAGTTTCATCGATCGCAACCGCGAGGTGCTGACGCGGCTGCGCTTCCGGCCCACGGCCGAACGCGAGGGTTCGGCGCATCACCGTGTAATGCGCCCGCAAGGTCTGTGCCTGCCCATCATCTCTCTGGCCGTGCGCTTGCGGCTTGGCGACGACAACACGATATCGCATGCACGCATCAGCATGGGGCCCGTCGGGCCTGTGCCTTACCTGGTCGAAGCCGCGATGGACGCGTTGCTGGGTAAGCCGGCATCGGAGGATGCATTCGTGAATGCCGCGGAAATCGCGCTGCAGAGTGTCTCGTTGCGCGCGAGCAAATACCGCGCCAGCCACGAATATCGCGAAGAGATGCTGCGCACTTACCTGCCCCGGACGCTGCAGCGGGCAGCGCAGCGTGCGACTGCTGCCGGAGGCCATGACTCGTGAGCAGACTGCACATGACGGTCAACGGCCAGGCCGTGGAACTCGACGTACCCGAGTCACGCTATCTCTCGGAGGTCCTGCGCAAAGACCTGCAACTGACCGGTACCAAGATCGGCTGCAACGAAGCCGAGTGCGGAATCTGCAGCGTACTGGTCGATGGCACGCCGGTTGTCAGTTGTGTTTACCCCGCCTTCAAAGCGCAAGGCGCCAGCATCGAGACGATCGAAAGCCTGTCACAGGATGGGGCATTGCATCCGTTGCAGCAGGCGTTTCTGGATCACGGCGCGGTGCAGTGCGGTATCTGCACACCCGGACTGATCATGACCTCCAAGGCACTCATTGATGAAAAACGCGCTGCTGGCGAAACCGTAACCGAACAACACATCCAGGTCGCATTGAAAGATACCTACTGCCGCTGCACCGGCTATCGCAGTGTTGTGCGCGCAATTCTGCAGGCATCGGGACAAGATGTTCCCGCCGATTTTCCTGTCACCCGGCCGGCTGGCAAGGCGGTTGGCAAGGCGCTCCCGAACCCGGATGCACGCGCCAAAATCACCGGCGAAGCCCGCTATACCGACGACTATCGTTTCCCGGGAATGCTGCACGCGAGGACGAAACGGGCAGGGCTTGCGCATGCGCGAATTCGCTCGATCGATACAGCGGCAGCCCGGGAACTGCCCGGTGTACGCGCCGTGCTGACTCATGCGGACGTCCCGGGCCGTAATTTGCATGGACTGGTGACCAATGACTGGCCGGTGCTGTGTGGCGACAAGATCCGTTATGCCGGTGACGCGGTTGCGATTGTCGCCGCAGAGACCGAGGAGATCGCTGCGGCGGCACTGCAATTGATCGACGTTGACTACGAAGAACTGCCCGCGGTCAGCGACGCGATTTCCGCGGCCCGGCCGGACGCGCCACTGGTGCACGATGGTCGTCGCGACGGCAATCTGCTCAAACACATCAAGGTGAACAAGGGTGATGTTGACGCTGGATTCGACGCAGCCGATGTGATCGTCGATCAGACCTACCGCACGCCCGCGACAGAGCACCTGTTTCTGGAACCGGAATGCTCGATTGCCGTGCCCGCGGGGTACAACCCCGAATCATTCGGCGGCACCTGCGAGCCCGAAGCCGCCCGCGGCGAGACCGCTCTGCATGACAAGACCACGATCTACGTCGGCAGCCAGATCCCCTACCAGGACCGGGATCAGACCGCCGTTGCGCTCGGCGTCGAAGCGGAGGCGGTACGCGTTGTAGCGACATTGACCGGGGGTGGCTTCGGCGGCAAAGAAGATATCACCGGGCAGATACACGCCGCACTGCTGGCCGAGAAAACACAATGCCCTGTCAAAATGCTGTATTCGCGGCAGGAGAGCCTGCTCGTTCATCCGAAGCGGCATGCGACGGTCATCCGGATTCGCACGGGCGCGACAAACGCGGGCAAACTGACCGCTGTCGAAGCGACGCTCTACGGTGATGGCGGCGCTTACGCCAGCCTCAGTGAGAAAGTGTTAACGCGCGCAACCACGCATGCCGCAGGTCCGTACGATGTGCCCAATGTAAAAGTCGACTGCTTCGCGATGTACACCAACAATGCACCTGCTGGCGCTTTTCGCGGATTCGGCGTGACGCAAAGTTGTTTCGCCGTCGAGAGCAACATGGACCGTCTCGCCGAAGAACTCGGCATCGACGCCGTCGAATTCCGCCGCAGGAACGCGCTGGACATTGGTTCGGTGACATCAACGGGCCAGATCATGCGCGAAAGTGTCGGCCTGAATGAATGTATTGATAAGGTCGAACAGGACATGCGCAGCGATGATTTTCGCTGGACGTGGGAAGAAGACGGCCGGCGCTTCGCCTGGGGCCTGGCGGTCGGCTACAAGAACACGGGCCTCGGCGGTGGTGCGCCGGACAAGGCCGGCGCCGAGGTCGAGGTTCGCCTGGACCCGGACAAAGGCACGACCGCTGAAGTGCGGACATCGTCCGCGGAAATGGGCCAGGGCCTGCCAGCTGTCCTGGCCGCCTGCGTGGCCGAGGAACTCGATATTCCCTCAAGCAAGGTGAATGTCCTGCTCGGCGACACTGACTACTGTCCGGATGGTGGGCCGACGACTGCAAGCCGCCAGACCTTCGTCAGTGGCAATGCCGCACGGCTGGCGGCCAGGGAAGCGGCGCGAAAACTGGCGGGCGCCGGGGCCCACGACACGATCGTCGTTCGCCACGACTACGAAGCACCAGCGACACAGCCACTCGGCGCGCCTGGCGATATGCACTTCGCCTTCGGTTTTTGCGCGCAAGCCGCTTTGTGCGAAATAGACCTGCAAACAGGCGAAGTCCATGTGCGCAGGGTCATCGCCGCACACGACGTCGGACGTGCAATCAATCCTCTGACATTGGCAGGACAAATCGAGGGCGGCATTGTCATGTGCATTGGCTATACGCTCACCGAACATTACATCCAGGAGCAGGGTAAGCCGTGGACCGATGTCATGGCCCGTTACAAAATGCCCAGCATTACGCATACACCGATAATTACGTCGCACATCGTGGAGCACGAAGTTTCCAGCGGTCCTTATGGCGCGAAAGGTGTGGGCGAACTGCCGAGCATTCCTACGAGCGCGGCCATCACCAATGCAATTTATCGTGCTACCGGAGTGCGCGTGCGCAGCCTGCCTGTCGATCAGGATGAGTTGTTGCGGGCAATGCGTGCCGGTGCCAGCGAAGTCGAACTGGCATGGGGCGACCTGGAACCAATTCCGGCAGTCACTTTTGGAGGTAGGCAATGAAGCTGGTACCGGAGATTCGCAGCGACATTCTCGCAAAGAGCATCGCGCGGGCGCGCGAGCGCAACATCATCCTGCCGACCTTTGCGCAGCAGAAGGATCCTTCCACGGTGCCGGCCGCGATCGCCACACGATTGCAGGATGTCGGCCTGTGGGACCTGGATCCGGCAAACCTGTTCCGCATCACCTGGAAGAACGAGCCTGTCGAGCACGGCGGCGGCTTTGGTGAAGGCAACTGGATCGAGTTTCCGCCGGCAATAACCGGTGTCGACGCGAAGATCGTCGGCATCGTCGGCAACTGGTTCCCAACCGGCGCGCACAAAGTTGGCGCAGCATACGGCTGTCTGGTGCCACGACTCGTTACCGGCAATTTCGACCCGGAAACGCAAAAAGCCGTCTGGCCCTCGACGGGAAATTACTGTCGCGGCGGCGCCTACGATTGTGCCCTGCTGGCCTGCCCTGCCGTCGCAATTTTGCCCGAAGGTATGAGCCGTGAACGCTTTGAATGGCTCAGGGAAATTGGCACCGACGAAATAATCGCTACGCCCGGCACCGAATCCAACGTCAAGGAGATCTATGACAAGTGCTGGCAGTTGCGCGCAGAGCGCGGCGTCGGCGTGGTCGTGTTCAACCAGTTCGAAGAGTTCGGTAACGCCATCTGGCATTACCAGATGACGGGTTCGATTATCGAGGAGATATTCCGCAACCATTACAGCGATGGACGCCGCTTATCCGCTTACGTCAGCGCCACCGGTTCTGCCGGTACGATCGCCGCCGGTGACTACCTGCGCAGCTGCCATCCCGGTATTCGTGTGGTTGCTACCGAAGCATTGCAATGCCCCACGCTGCTGGAATTCGGTTTCGGTGACCACCGCATCGAGGGCATCGGCGACAAGCACATTCCGTGGATACACAATGTACGAAATACCAACATGGTTGTTGCGGTCGACGACGAACAGACAATGCAGCTGATGCGCCTGTTTAACGAAGAGGCCGGGCATGAGTGCCTGTTGCGTGAAGGCGTCAATGAGGACACGCTGCGCTCACTTCCACTGGTTGGCATTTCCGGTATCTGCAATCTCGTCGCCAGCATCAAGACGGCTCGCTACTACGGCATGGATGACCGCGATGTGATCTTCACGCCGCTCACCGATGCCATGAACCTCTACGCTTCGCGAATGCAGGAGATGACGGCAAGCTGTGGTCAGTACACGGAGCGCCTTGCGGATCGACACTATGCCCGCTATCTGCAGGGAATCACGACTGACCACCTCCGCGAACTGGGGTTTGCAGAACAGAAAGCACTGCACAATTTCAAGTACTTCACGTGGGTGGAGCAACAGGGACGAACGTCGGATGAACTCCGGCAACTTTGGGACGAAGACTTCTGGAAAGAGGTCTTCTCGCAGGACGTCGTCGACGACTGGGACCGACTGATCGAGGCTTTCAATGGATAAGAATTACATGAATTGGGCAAAAGACACCGAGGCGGATCTTGTGAGCTTCATGCAGGATATCATCCGCATCCCTTCATTGAGTTCGCAAGAAGGCGCAGTCATCGAGCGGATTCGGGAGGAAATGCTGAAGCTCGGCTTTGACGAAGTTACCGTGGACCCGATGGGCAACCTGCTGGGGCGCATCGGCTCGGGGCCGCGCATCATCGCTTTCGACGGCCATGTCGACACGGTCGATGTGGGTGACCCGTCACTTTGGGATCGCGACCCACATTCCGGTGATATCGAAGACGGCATACTCTATGGACGCGGCACCAGCGACATGAAAGGCGGCGTTGCCTCTGCCGTTTATGCAGGCGGACTTCTAAAGAAAAGAGGTGTTCCGGATGACGTCACCGTGTATATCACTGCGACAGTGCAGGAGGAGGACTGCGACGGCCTGTGCTGGCAGTACATTATCAACGAAGATGGCATTCGTCCTGAGTTGGTGGTCATTACCGAGCCAACCAGTCTGCGCATCTATCGCGGACATCGCGGCCGCATGGAAATGGAAGTACACACTTCGGGCATCTCCTGTCACGGCTCCGCACCTGAACGTGGTGACAATGCCATTTACAAGATGGCCGACATCATCGCTGACATCGAAGCGCTCAATGAGCGGTTGCAGCCGCATGAGCCACTCGGCAAAGGCACGGTCACGATCAGTGAAATTCGCTCCACATCGCCAAGCCTTTGCGCTGTCGCGGACGGTTGCACGATTCACCTCGATCGTCGTCTGACCATCGGTGAAACCGAGGAAACTTCGGTCGCGGAGATCCTTGCGTTACCGTCGGTGCGGGCAGCAAAAGCGGAGGTTTCGGTGCTCGAGTATGCCGTACCGAGCTACACCAACCTGACCTACCCGACCCGCAAGTACTATCCCACCTGGGCGATGAGCGAAGACGCGCCGGGTGTTGAAATGGCCAAACAAGCCTACAGCGACGTGTTCGACGACGCCCCCGAAGTGGGCTTCTGGACCTTCAGCACCAATGCCGTTGCAACCGCCGGAATGCACAAGCTTCCCACTGTCGGCTTCGGGCCAGGCCACGAGCATTTTGCGCACGCGCCCAATGAACAAACAGAAATCGAACATCTCGTGCGCTGCACCGCGTTTTACACGGCTCTCGTGAATTCGTTCGCAGCCGCTGACTCCTTGCACAGAGAGGTCCAGTAACCGTGACTAAAATCGCTAAAGCACTTCCGGATCATTTGCGCGGCCGCGACTGGCTAATGACGCAGGACTGGTCGAATGAGGAAATCGAGCTCGCGCTGGACACGGCGCATCAGCTCAAACGCGAATTCAGGGATGGCGTTCCGACATTGCACCTGGCACACAAGACCCTGTTCATGATCTTCTTTGACAAGTCCACCCGTACGCGCAATTCTTTTGAAGCGGGCATGACGCAGCTCGGCGGCCACGCGCATTTTATCGACTCGGAAACATCACAGATCGCCCATGGCGAAAGCCCGAAGGATATGGGCATCATCCTCTCCGGATACGGGCACGGCATTGCCATTCGCCACGATCTGGTGCCGGGCGAAGGCCAGGCCTACATGCGTGATGTGGCCCATTGGGCGGATATCCCGGTTATCAACATGCAGTGCGATGTTGATCATCCGTGTCAGAACCTCGCCGACCTCATGACAATCCGTGAAGAATTCGGCAAAGACCTCAGCGACCTCAAGATCGCCGTATCCTGGGCCTACGCGCCGAGCTACGTGAAGCCGATGTCGGTACCTCAGGGGCTCATCATGCTCATGACGCGCTTCGGCATGAACGTCACGCTGGCGCATCCGCCGGAGTACGCACTAATGGATGAGCCGATGCGACTCGCACGTGAAAATGCAGAGCGCAGCGGTGCCACGTTCGAGGTCGTCGATAATATGCAGGACGCCTTTGCCGACGCTGACATCGTGTATCCGAAAAGCTGGGGCGTGGAATCGCTGTTCGGTAAACCCGATGAAGCAATGCGCGTTGCGCAGCAGTATAAGCACTGGATCTGTGACGAGTCGATGATCGCCCGAGCGAAACGGGAGGCGATCTACATGCACTGTCTCCCGGCAGACCGCGGTTGTGAGGTAACGGACGCGGTCATCGACGGCCCACAGTCGCGCGTCTACCCGGAAGCCGAGAACCGGCTGCATACCGCCAAGGCCCTGATGGCCCTGACGATGTAACGAGAGATGACTCGGATGACAAGCCACGCAATCGACGCCAAGGCCGGGAAACCCCTCGTGGTCATCGCGATCGGCGGCAATTCGCTGATCAAGGATCGCGAACACATGAGCGTACTCGACCAGTACCGTGCTGCGGGCGAGACCAGTCGTCATATCGCACCCATCGTGAACAAGGGCTACCGAGTCGTCGTGACTCACGGCAACGGCCCGCAGGTCGGCTTCATCCTGTTACGTTCCGAACTGGCCAAGGACCGCCTCCACCAGGTTCCGCTGGCCAACTGCGTCGCCGATACGCAGGGATCGATCGGCCTGCAAATTGCGCAGTCTTTGCGAAACGAATTTCTGCGCCACGGCCAGGACAAGCAGGTTGTAGCGATCATCACTCAGGTTGTCGTCGATCCGGATGATCCGAGCTTCAAAGAACCGAGCAAACCCATCGGCCCGTTCATGAACGAGGCCGAAGCCCGCCAACACGCGGAAGATGACGGCTGGGCGATTGCAGAGGATGCGGGTCGTGGCTGGCGCCGATTAGTGCCTTCGCCGCAACCACTCGAAATTGTCGAACTGGCAACGATCCGCGACATGCTCGACAGAGGCACTCTCGTGGTTGCCGCCGGCGGCGGCGGCATTCCGGTGGTGTACAAGCCGGACGGCACACTGCGGCCACGTCCTGCCGTCATCGACAAGGATGCGTCGTCTTGCCTGCTCGCCTGCGAACTTGGCGCGTCGGTTTTCATTATATCCACTGACGTGGACAAGGTTGCTTTGGACTTTGGTACGTCACGACAAGTGAGTATCGATCAAATGAACGCTGCCGAGTGTCGCCGTTATCTAAAGGAAGGACACTTCGCTGCCGGCAGCATGCAGCCTAAAATCGAAAGCGCACTGACATTTCTCGAACGCGGCGGCCGGGAAGTGATCATCACGCAGCCCCATCATCTGGATGGAGCTTTGCATGGAATTTACGGCACGCATATCGTGCCCTGACCGTGGAATGTCTATGAACGGCTATCGTTGCATTGCATGTGCCCGGGAGCAAGCGGCTGATTTCGACGGTTTCTCGTGTCCGTCCTGCGGCGGCAACCTCGATATTCTTTACGACTATGCCGCTATTGCCGAAGATCTTGCGCGAGGCTTCACCAGGGACAGCAATGACATCTTTCGTTATGCGCCGCTCTTGCCGGTGCGGGACATCGGCGATCGGTATCCGCTGCGTATTGGCGCAACACCATTGTATGCTGCGCCGCGGCTCGGCGAATCGATCGGGCTGCCTAATTTGTTCATCAAGGACGACAGCGTAAATCCCAGTGCATCGACCAAGGATCGTGCCAGTGCGGTGGCGCTGCAACGAGCCGGCGATGTGGGAGCACACGTCGTCACTGTCGCGAGTACCGGCAACGCCGGTTCGTCGACAGCCTGCGTGGCTGCCGCACTCGGCTTGCGCGCCATTGTATTCGTCCCGGAAAGCGCACCCGTAGCGAAACTCTCGCAGTCGCTGGCCTTCGGCGCGACGGTTCTCGCCGTCCGTGGGAGCTACGACGATGCTTTCGATCTGTGCCTGGAGGCATCCGCGGAGTTCGGCTGGTTCAATCGCAGTACCGGACTCAACCCGTTTACACGCGAAGGCAAGAAGACCTGCGCGTACGAAATATGGGAGGGGCTCGGCAACAGGGTTCCCGACCGGATAGTAGTGCCAACCGGGGACGGCAATTTACTCAGCGGCATGTACAAGGGCTGGTCGGATCTGCTCGCCGTGGGACTCAGCGACACGATGCCCAGAATCGACTGCGTTCAGTCCGAGACCAGCGCAGCAATCAGCAACACCGTCCGGCGTATTCGAGAGGCCGGCGAGGCAGAGCCGGACTGGTCGTCGATCGAAGTGGATGCAGTCGCGGCCAGCACCGTGGCCGATTCCATTGCCGTCGATCGGCCCAGGGATGGCCTGGCCGCAGTCAAGGCCATTGTTCACTCTCGCGGTGCCGTTGTGACCGTGGCCGACGATGACATTCTTGCCGCCATTGGGGAGATGGCAAGGCTGAGCGGCATCTTCGCCGAACCTGCCGCGGCAGCACCCTGGGCCGCCGTGAAACAAATGCAGCGACAGCAAGCGCTTGACGCGACCGAAGTCATCGTATGTCTCGTGTCCGGAAGCGGTCTGAAGGATATCGCCAGCGCCCGGGCCTGTGTCGGCCAACCGCTGGCCATTGACGCCACAATCGACGCGGTAAGAAAGACGCTCGCCAAAACAGCCTGAAAAGAACCCACTTTCCCTGAAAAACAACGACTTAGTCCCTTTATTTATTGGGACACCTGCGCCACCATGGCGCGAACCTGAACCGGTCGGTACCGGTCGAGGAGTAATCTGTCCATGCAGCCAATACTGATCATCGCGGGTGGCATCCTCGGTCTGTGGTTCGGTGGGATCGGCGAGGAAATGCTGGGAATTGTCGCCGGTGCCGGCATCGGTTACCTGTATGCCCAGCGCCTTGCCCTGCAGAAAGACATCCGGGACCTCAGGGATCGCGTCGCGCGCCTTGCCGACCGGCCGCAGCCGGACAGGCCGGTCGCCGCAGCACCGCAGCCGACCACGGCCGCCAAACCCGCGCAGCGGCCGCTAACTCCCGCTGTGGCCGAATCAGCAGACACGCCCAAACCGGAACCGTTCACCCCACCGCAACCACGCGCGCCGTCTGCGAGAGCAACACCTGCCAGGCCCACGGCGCTGGAAAATGCCCTGGCGGCTGCGAAGGGCTGGCTGACCACGGGCAATGTGCCCGTCAAGCTCGGTGTCATTGTGTCCTTCTTCGGCGTGGCATTTCTTCTCAAGTACGCGGTCGATCGCCAGGTGCTGACCGTGCCGATCGAGCTGCGCTACCTGGCCGTCGCGATCGGCGCCGGAGCGATGCTGGTGTTTGGCTGGCGGCTGCGTTCCAGGCTGCGAGTCTATGCGCTGAGTTTGCAGGGCGGCGGCATCGGCGTACTGTTCCTGACGATCTTCGCGGCGTTTCGACTTCACCCTCTGCTGCCGGCGCCGTTTGCTTTCTTTTTGCTCGTAGCGCTAACTGCCTTCGCCGGCGTGCTCGCAGTAATTCAGGACGCCAGGGCGCTAGCCATTCTTGGCATCGTCGGCGGCTTCCTCGCGCCTGTCCTCATCTCAACGGGGTCGGGAAACCACGTTGGCTTATTCAGTTATTACCTGCTGCTCAACGCGGCGATTCTGGGCATCGCATGGTTTCGCGCCTGGCGATTTCTCAACGTCATCGGATTCGTCTTCACGTTCGGTGTTGGCACCCTGTGGGGCTACAAGTATTACAAGCCGGAGTTGTTCGCGAGCACGGAGCCCTTTCTGGTCGCGTACTTTGTCTTCTATCAGGCGATCGCAATATTGTTTGCCTTTCGCCAGGAACCGAAGCTGCGTGGCCTGGTCGATGGAACGCTGATCTTTGGAACACCGGTTGTTGCGTTCGCTCTGCAATCGCAGCTGGTCGAGAATACCGAATACGGTCTGGCTATCAGCGCTGTTGCAGTTGCTGTCTTTTATACGCTGATCGCCGTTTGGCTGCATAAGTCCCAGGGCAAACAGATGCGTCTGTTGATCGAGTCCTTCGTTGCACTCGGTGTGGCGTTTGCGACGATTGCAATTCCGCTTGCTCTCGACGGCCGCTGGACAGCCACAGCCTGGGCGCTGGAGGGCGCGGCGCTGGTCTGGGTCGGAGTAAGGCAGGAGGGATTGCTCGCAAAGCTAACCGGTGCTGCCCTGCTGGGTGCCGCCGGTATCGCGTACATGAATTATGGTTGGCCAGATGACGCCGGCATGCCGATTCTCAATGGCGACTTTCTCGGCGGCATGTTGATCGGCGTGGCTTCGTTGTTTTCGGCACGCTACCTCGCAGCCGACAAAACTCCGACATCCTGGCAATGGCTGATGTCGGTACCACTGCTCGTCTGGGGTCTCGGTTGGTGGGGCTGCATCGGCGTGATAGAGATCATGCAACGGGGTCCGAACAATTACAGGCTGCACATGATCACCGTATTTATCGCGGTCAGTGTCGGGCTGCTCGCGTGGCTTGCGCGGCGCTATGACTGGACGGCGGCACGACGTGCGACACTGGCCTACCTGCCCTTGCTGCCCATTGTCGCGCTGTTGTACCTGCTTGACGATAAACAGTTCTTTGCCGGGTTCGGCCTTCTGGCCTGGACCATCGCGACGATCGCACACTTCGGTTTGCTGCGCGCATATGACAATGGGCGTGGTCGACTCGAGGGCGTGTGGCATTTTGCGGGTGCGCTGTTCCTGGTTGGGCTGTTTGCCTACGAGATCGCCTGGCGCATGGACGAAGCCGGCTTTAGCGACGTCTGGGCTGTCAGCTGCGCTCTTCTGATGCCACTCGCTGGCGCGATGCTGATCGTCTATGCCCGCGGACGTTTCGCATGGCCGCTGCAGCGATACTGGACTGCCTACCTGGCAGCCGCGGGAATCCTGATATCCGCGCAGTTGCTGTTTGTCGGCGTTGCCGGCATCGATAACGCGGGAAACCCGGCCCCACTGCCGTACCTGCCAGTCCTCAACCCGTTCGATGTGCTGACGATCGTCGGCCTGGTTGTCGCCCTGCGCTTCCTGCTGATCGCGAGGTCATCAAGCAGCTGGTTCGCTGATAACAGGGACCGAACCGCGTTTGTTCTGTGGGCGATCGCGGCGTTTCTCCTGACGACTATTTCGGTTGTGCGCGGCGTGCATCATTTCAGCAGCGTCTCCTGGCATGAATCGGCCCTCACCAGTTCGGTCCTCGTGCAATCAGCACTATCCATCTACTGGGCAATACTCGGCTTCGGCGGCATGATCTGGGGGGCGCGGCACGCAAATCGCTGGATCTGGCTGACGGGGACGGCGCTGATGGCGCTCGTTGTAATCAAACTGTTCCTCGTTGATCTGGGCAACACGGGCACCGTTGCCCGAATCGTGTCCTTCCTGGGTGTTGGCGTGCTATTGCTCGTGGTTGGTTATCTGGCACCGGCACCGCCGAAGAAACCGGATCATGAAATTGAAACGGCGCGGAGGTAGCTCTATGACTCGACCGGCACTCATCTGGCATTGCCTTTTGTTTAGCATTCCTGCCGCAGTTCTTGCGTCGGCGGACGATCAGGACGCGCCGCAACTTTCGGACTATGCCTGGGGCTTTCCCATTCTCGTTGACAAGGATGCCAGTTTTTATTCGGTGCAGTTACCGCTGCAGGTCAACCAGTCAGTATCCGATCCCGAGCTGCGAGATGCCGGCGTTTATAACGCGAGCGGCGCACCGGTGCCGCGGGTATTTCAGCAGGTCAGCGATGACGTGGAACAAGCAGAGCATCTCGCACCGCTGCCGGCGATTCCGTTGTACGAGAATCTGGAAAGCTCGGCCGACGATGTAAGACTGCTGTTTGAGCGCGAGGGAGACAAAACGCGCGTCGAATTCAACTCGGACGGGATGCAACAACCTGACGTGGATGAGCTGTTGGTTGCGTATATCGTCGATACGCGGCAATTGAAGTATTCGATTGACGCATTGGAGTTTACCTGGAATCCCGTCGACAGCGGCTTCATTGGCCGGGTCATCGTGGACGGCAGCAATAATCTTCAGGATTGGAGCGAAGTCGGCTCTGGCGCCATTGCCGACCTTCGTCAGAATGATGCGAGCGTTGTGCAGCGTCGCGTGACCGTGCGCAAAAGCAGCCACGACTACCTTCGCGTCCGTTGGGAGGGTATGCCGGAGCAGTGGAGCTTGTCGCAAATTCAGGCGTTTTACATGACCGGCGTAACAACCATCGTTCGCAATACACTCACACTTGAGGCGAGCGGCAAAGACCCGCAGGACGGTGGTCGAATATTCGACCTGGGCGGTACGCCGAAGACGGACCGCCTGCGCATCGTACTTACGCAGCCCAACACTGTAGTGACCGCCACAATTTACCACTGGTCGGAGGGTCGGCAGGTCTGGGTACAGGCTGCGTCGGGCTCCCATTATCATATCGGGCGCGGCGATAACGTCATCACGAGCGCCGCCGTTGGTGTGAACAGGACCCGCGCAAGCCGATTCAAGGTCGTCGTGACGCGCGGTCAACCCGACGCGCCAATGCAGCTTGAAGTCGGCTGGCGGCCTGATTCGCTGATCTTCCTGGCTCAGGGCGAACCACCCTTCGTTCTGGCTGCCGGACGCACTGCGGACGCGGAGATGCACTTTCCACAGGAGCGGCTGTACGGGGACCGGTCGATCATCAGTCTGTCTTCCGCCAGGGGTCGGGCGGCCCAGGCGACCCTCGGTCCGCGCTACGCGCTTGGTGGCAGCAAAAGCTTCGCCGTACAGAATTCCGTGGACTGGCGGCAATTGTCGTTGTGGGCAGGCTTGTTACTCGGCGTTGCGTTTGTCGGCTTCATGGCAATCCGGGTGGTTCGCGATCTGAAATCGGACTAGCGATCCACACTCAACAGGGCATGCAACAGATTGTTCTGAAAATCGATATTGCTCGTCAGGCTGATGTGTCTTTCACATAAAAAGACCGGGTAGTCGACCGGAAAGAAGCTGTACTCGTGTCGGGCAATCGTAGGATCGACACTTCGCTTTGCGAGCAATGACGCTTTGGTCACCCTCCCGTCTCCCGGCTCCAGCATCAGGTGCTCATAGTCGATGCCCGGCAGTGGATTCGCGATTTCGTCCGGCGTCAATCTGAGCTCCCAACCACCATCGACTTCCTCCACGACCGATCGCGCCGGCGTCAGCAGACAGTCACCGCCAAAGACTATGTAGCGGATCTGGGGTTTCGGCACGGGAACGGTCAGGGACCAACTGAAGCGGCGAGCCCGTTCTATGTGCTTTTCGAAATATCGCTGCAACAGCGCCAGATACGCATCGGCTTCGGCGGGATCCGTGTATTGTTTGTGGATGCTCTGTTGAACCGCATCGCTGTAGACCGAATACCGAAAGCGTTTCCAGAACCGCTCGACACTGAACTGATCGCGTTCGAGTGGTCGCCCGTCCATCGTCATGAACCAGTCGTTTATGGCGTGCGGCAGAACCTGGTAGGTACTCGGAAACGTGGCGACCACCTCCACCGGCACGACACCCAGACCGATTTTGAAACCACGAATCAAGGTGCTCAAGGCGCCGATCGACCCCAGGTTTGGCGTGCCTAGCAAAATCACCCGTCGGATCTTCGAGGCACCTTCCTGGGTGACCGGAAACTCATTGTCGTCGAGCACGTCCTGGGTGCCGTAGCGAACGAAATAGCGGGCAATCATTCCTCCCATGCTGTGCGCGACCACGTCAACCCTGAGGTCCGGTTCGCAGTAGTCTTCGCGAATCTTGTCAATGAACGCACCAAGCCGTCGTACGGTGTCGACATTGTCCTGACGCCAGTCGTAGATGAACACGTAATAACGTTTTTCGCCGTATACGGCGGGAATGCCCGGCTGCGCCGCCGTGTAGCCGCCCGCATCTTCGAGCGTCGACAGCAGTTGTCCGTAAAAATCCACTCCGCCGATGCTTTGTGTAATGCCGTTGGTCGTAGAACCTGTCGGCAACGGGACCAGCGCATCCGGATCAATGTCGAGTCGCAGGGAGCGATAATCGCTGAATGCGACGCTTCCCAGCGATCCCGGCCACAACTCTTCGCCCGTCAGCGGGTCTTGCAGGCGGCTGCCCAGGGCGCCGTGAATAATGACGACCGGTGGCTGATCGGGATTGCCGGCCTGAGTCGCGTACAATAGCTGCAAATCCGTTTTCGGCGCGACGGTTGCGCACGCCGAGACGAGCAGCACCAGCGCCGCGAGAGCCGATGCCCGCACCGTAACACCGTTCACTTTCCTCTCCATACGTCCCTACGCGAAATGCAATCTGCCGCTAATTCTTCAAAATAGATACACTGCAAATTATGACCGAAGGAGCCGATCGCCCAAAAGGCAGTTCACTGCGACCGCTCCGAGCGCTGGTCCCCTATGTGCGCCCGTACAGGAGCATCCTGATCCTCGCCATCGGCGCATTGCTGTTGGCCTCGGTCGCACAACTCGCCTTGCCTGTCGCCGTTCGCTATCTGATTGACGCCGGCCTGCTGGCCGAAAGCGCATCGCATATCGACAGGTATTTTATCGCTTTATTCGCCGTTGCGATGGCCTTTGGCCTGTTTTCAGCATTACGATTTTACCTGGTCACATGGCTCGGCGAACGAGTCGTCGCCGATATTCGAAACGCGGTTTACCGACATGTCGTGCGACTGGACCCGACTTTCTTTGAAATCACCAAGACCGGCGAAGTTCTGTCACGGCTAACGACCGATACAACCCTGATCCAGTCGATATCGGGTGCTGGCCTGTCCATCGCACTGCGCGCCACCCTGAATCTGTTCGGCGCGGTCGTGATGCTTGCCATAACAAGCCCGCGACTGGCCGGAATGATTCTGCTGTTACTTCCTCTGGTTCTCGTGCCCATTATCCTGATTGGACGACGCGTACGAACCCTGTCGAGAGCCAGTCAGGATCGGGTCGCGGATTCAAGTGGACTTGCCGGTGAAACACTGAACGCGATTGCCACGGTGCAAGCCTTCACGATGGAAGGATTGCAGAGTGCGAGATTCGGTGAATCCGTGCAGGCGGCGTTCCAGACCGCTGTGCGGCGCATTCGCGTGCGAGCACTGCTGACGGGAATGGCGATACTCTTTATCTTCGGCGCGATCACATTTGTGCTGTGGATTGGCACCAAGTCGGTCATGGCAGGTGAAATGAGCGGTGGCCAGCTTGGCCAGTTCCTGCTGTACGCGATCTTCGCGGCGGCGGCCGCTGCGGGTCTCAGTGAAATGTGGGGCGAAGTGCAGCGGGCTGCGGGAGCAATGGAGCGGCTCATCGAGCTGCTCGATTCTAAGCCGGCGATCGTTGCGCCGCGCAAGCCCGTGGCGCTGCCTGAGACGAGCCTTGGGCGAATAAGCCTCGAGAAAGTGACTTTTCGTTATCCGTCCCGCCCCGAGACTGTCGCTATCGATGAGTTCAGCCTCGACGTCAGCAGCGGCGAAACACTCGCGATCGTGGGACCATCGGGTGCCGGCAAAAGTACCTTGTTTCAGCTACTGCTGCGCTTCTATGATCCCGAATCGGGCTGCATCAAGGTCGACGGCGTAGACATCAGCCAAACGGCTCCTGAAGCCGTCAGGGCGCGCATCGGGCTGGTGCCACAGGAAACCATCATCTTCGGCACGAGCGCCAGAGAGAATATCGGTTATGGGCGCCCCGGCGCCAGCGATCGGGATATCGAGGCCGCCGCAGAGGCTGCCGCCGCCGATGTTTTTATCCGCCAGCTCCCCGATGGATTCGAGACCTTTCTCGGCGAGCGCGGCACGCGACTGTCCGGTGGCCAGAGGCAGCGGATCGCAATTGCCCGCGCAATACTGAAAGACCCGCCCATCCTGTTACTCGACGAGGCAACGAGCTCCCTGGATGCGGAAAGCGAGCGTGTCGTGCAGGAGGCGCTGGAGCACCTGATGGAAGGTCGCACCACGATTATCATCGCCCACCGGCTGGCGACGGTGCTCAAGGCAACGCGAATTGTCGTGATGGAGCACGGCAAAATCGTCGACATCGGCTCTCACGACGAACTGGTCAGACGCGACTCGCTATACACGCGCCTGGCCGAACTGCAATTCGGCGAGGGGCGCTTGCAGTAACGAGCCGACTCAGGCTGCCGGTCTCAAAATGCCAACGAAATCCTTTTCGCGCAGCTTTGCTGTTGCCGCCGCGAGCCTCGCGATCGGAACACGCGGACCTGAGCAGGACACGTAGTCCAGCCCGGCGTGATGGCAGAACCGAATTGATTCCGGATGGCCGCCCTGCTCGCCGCAGATACCGATTTTCAGGTCCGGGCGCTCCTGCCTGCCATTGCGCACAGCCATTTCGATTAGCTGCCCAACACCCTGGACATCAAGCACTTCGAACGGATTGTCCTGCAGGATTCCCGACTCGTTGTACATCGGCAGGAATTTGTTTTCGGCATCCTCACGCGAAAACGAGAATGCTGCCTGAGTCAGGTCATTCGTTCCAAAGGAAAAGAACTCGGCATTAGTCGCCAGCTGCCGAGCTCGCGTACACGCGCGCACCGTTTCGATCATCGTACCGAATCTGAAATGCAACGCCTGGCCCGTCGCTTTTTCGAGCTTGTCTTTCAGCTTATCGACGGTGCGCTTGACGTGCGCGAGCTCTTGAGTCGTGATGACCTGTGGCACCATGATTTCGGGTTGTGCATTGACGCCTTTTCTGGCGCATTCTGCAGCGGCTTCGAGAATCGCCTGGATTTGCATCGCATAGATTTCCGGATACGTGATGCCGAGACGTACGCCGCGGTGACCGAGCATCGGGTTTGTCTCCTGCAGTTCTCGCACCTTCTGCAACATGCGTTCTTTCTTAAGCAACGCATCGTTGACGTGCTCCTCGCTCAATTCAGTGAACGCATCCGGTAAAGGCGACGCCGACGCGATCGAGGCCAGTGCGGTTTGCCGACCGCGGACAACATCGCGGTACAGGCGCAGCGTCTTGATCTGGTCAAGCAGCTGATGCTCGGTCGGCAAAAATTCGTGCATCGGCGGATCCAGTAGGCGTACCGTGACCGGATCCGGGGACATGACCGTGAACAACTCGATGAAGTCGGCGCGCTGGATCGGCAGCAACTGATTCAGTGCCACCTTTCTGTCTTCCTCGTTATTAGCAAGGATCATGTCGATAACGATCGGCAACCGGTCGCTTGCGTTGAACATGCGTTCGGTACGGCACAGCCCGATTCCCATGGCGCCGTATTCATGCGCTTTCTTCGCCGCATCCGGCGTATCGGCATTAGCCATCACCTTCAGATGCGATATCTCGTCGGCCCAGCCAAGCAGAGTTTTCAGTTCGTCCGAGAATTGTGCGTCCAAGGTCGCGATCGCACCCAGGTAGACCTCACCGGTGCCACCGTCCAGGGTGATGATGTCGCCCTCATGAATGATGTGATCACCGACATTCGCCAGCCGCAAGTCGACATCGACATTGATGCCTTCGGCGCCCGCGACGCAGGGCTTGCCCATGCCGCGCGCGACCACGGCCGCATGCGAGGTCTTGCCGCCGCGGCTCGTGAGAATGCCTTCGGCGGCGAAGAAGCCGTGGATATCCTCGGGTCGCGTTTCCTCGCGCACGAGAATGACCTTCTCACCCGATCTGCCGAGCTTTTCTGCCAGGTCCGCATCAAAGACGCATTTACCGGCCGCGGCGCCCGGAGATGCCGGCAGGCCCAGCGCGATGGGCGCTATTGTATTCCCCGGATCCAGGCTCGGATGCAGCAGTTGTTCGAGCAGTTCCGGATCGATTCTGAGTAGTGCCTGCTCCCGCGAAATCAGCTTTTCCTCGTACATGTCGACAGATGTCTTGACCATCGCGGTTGCATTCATCTTGCCGTTGCGCGTCTGCAGACAATACAAGGTCCCTTTCTCAATCGTGAACTCGTAATCCTGCACCTCCTGATAGTGCGATTCGAGTTTATTGCGCAGCTCGACGAGTTGCGCAAATTGCGATGGCATCTCATCTTCCATTTGCTGCAACGGTTTCGGTGTTCGAATACCGGCAACCACATCTTCGCCCTGTGCGTTTGTCAGGTACTCGCCGAACATTTCATTGTCACCGGTGCCTGGATTACGCGTGAATCCAACGCCGGTGGCACAGTCGTCGCCCATGTTGCCGAATACCATCGTGCAGATATTGACCGCGGTACCGTTTGCCATATCCGGTGTAATGTGAAACTCGCGCCGATAGTCGACAGCTCGCTTGCCCATCCAGGAACGGAACACCGCCTCGACCGCGAGTTGCAGTTGCATCATCACGTCATGAGGAAAATCCTTGCCTGTCTCATGGCGCACGACATCGAGAAACTTTTCGCTGATTTCCTTGAGGTGGCCTGCCTCCAAAGCAACGTCCGCCTTGACGCCAACCCGTTTCTTGACCTCGTCGAAGTGCTCGTCAAACTTCTCGTCTTCAATACCCAGGGCTACTTTGCCAAACAACTGAATAAAGCGGCGATACGCGTCATAGGCGAATCGTTCGTCACCCGTCTGCTCGATCAGACCCGCGAGCGTGTCGTCATTCAGGCCGAGATTAAGGATCGTGTCCATCATTCCCGGCATCGACATTGCCGAGCCGGAGCGAACCGACACCAGCAATGGATCAGGACCTGCGCCAAAAGTCTTTTTGGTCAAAACCTCAAGCTCGCTGATCTCCGCCTTCACGGCGTCCATCAGCTCTTGCGGTAACTCGTTCTTCTGCAGATAGTCGAGACAGGCTTCGGTCGTGATGACGAATCCGGGAGGTACATTGATACCTATCTGTGTCATTTCGCACAGATTGGCGCCTTTTCCGCCGAGAAGTTTCTTGTCGTGGCCATCGCCATCTGAAAATGAGTAGACGTACTTTTTGCTCATGTGCATGATCGCTATGTATTTAATCGGTGTTGATTTGGTTGGGGGATGTTCGCTGCTCGACCGCGAGCATACTATCGGGGCAAATCACCAGCCTGTGCGCAAGACGCGGAAGACTCCGCGGTGGGGTCCCTCCGAGACGCACTGGCCAGCAGATCTGACCGGGCACTACCACAAGCTATGGCTAGGTGGCTGACGCCGCTGCGATACTTGCAATCGATGCATCGAGCGTGGCGTTGAACTCTTCGGCCGATTGTTGTGCGCTCAATCCTTCTGACAATGCCCGCGAAAAGCTCGCGACCATGCCATGCTGACGCGAGAGCCGCTCATTCGCTTCATCTCTCGAGTACCCGCCCGACAATGCGACGACTCTGGCTACGTTCGGGTGTGCAACGCAGTCGGCATACAGATCATTTTGCTCCGGCAACGTCAGCTTGAGCATGACGAGTTCGTCCGGGTCCAGACTGTTCAGCTGCTCCATGATGGCCGAGTGCAGTATTGCCTCTGCCGCGGCCTTGTCCGGACAATGAATATCGACTTCCGGCTCGATGATCGGCACAAGACCTGCCGCGACAATCTGGCGGCCGATCTCGAACTGCTGCTCGACGACGGCACGAACGCCATCCGCATTGGCTTGTTTGATAACGGAGCGCATCTTGGTACCGAAGATGCCAGCCGCCTTTGCCTTGTCCAGCAAGGCAGCAAGATCCGGAATCGGCTTCATGAGCTGTGCGCCGTCGACCTCGTCCGCCAGGCCCTTGTCGACCTTCAGAAACGGCACGACGTTCTTGACCTCCCACAGGTAGCTTGCCGTGGACTGACCCTCGACCTGTCGATCCATCGTGTTTTCGAACAGTATCGCGCCAAGAATGCGGTCTCCGCCGAATGCCGGGCTGGTCATGATCCGCGTTCGCATCTCGTGCACTATCGTGAACATTTCCTCATCATTCGACCAGGCATCCGGCGTCACGCCATACAGGCCCAGGGCCTTGGGTGTGCTGCCACCACTCTGATCGAGAGCGGCGATGAACCCGGGTGCGGTTTTGATCTTTTGCAGTTGTTGTTCGAAATTACTCACGGCGATACCTGTCTCTTTGTGTCCTGAATTAATGGATGAGCGCGATTCTACATCACGCAGACAGGATATCGAGCAGAAGATTTCGTCAGGGATTACGGCCGGCGGCGCGCACAGACGGTCATCAGCGCGAGCAGGCACAGAAATATCGGACCTGCGGCGCCACTTCCCTCGTCATCGCCACTGGCCGAAGTGACACGTATGCTGCCGGTGGCGCTGTTGTTAGCCGGGTCATTGTCTGCTTCACTGGATGCAAGCCTTACCGTGTAGCCCTTCGATCCGGTCGCCAGGCCGCTTATGTTCATGCTCAACGTTGAGCTCGATTGCGCAGCCAGGGTGTTCGCCTGACAGTCGATCTGTCGCGCGGTAACCGTGCAAGAGCCGGCCGACCAGCTTGCGCTGTTAGCCTGCAGTTCGTCATTCAGCGAGATGCTTGCGGTCACGCCCGTGGCGGCCAGGTCCGAGCGATTTTCGAGTACGGCGTTAACTGTTGTGCTTTGCTGCACTTGAACCGATGTAGTGGTGAGCGCATTGACGGCCAGATCGACGGCAGGATCAACGGTCAATGGCGACGCGACCTGATTGTTGTTCGGGCGTTCGTCGACATCGGCCGTGACGCTTGCGCTCAGGGTACCTACGCCCACGGTCGTCGGTGTCGTCGTTATCGTTACCGTGCGAACCGTGAGGCCGGGAATATCGCCCAGCGCGCAACTGATACTGCCAGCGTTACTGCTGCAATTTCCGGAAGATGACGTGACAGAATCGAGTAGCAGGGTGGCTGGCAGAGAGACATCCAGCATGACATTTGTCGCCTGCACGGTGCCGTTACTGCGCACGTCGTAGACCAGCACGGTTTGCGCGCCGAGCAGAACGTTGGATACCTGGCCATTAAGGGCTACAGATACATCCATCGCGGGAAGGGCACTGATACAGGAGGCTCCGGCCGCGGTGGCCTGCATGATCGAGATACTGCAATCGGAAAATTGCTGGCTCTGGGTGAGCCGCGGAGCCATGATGAATGTTTCCGGCTCGGATTCGCACGCGCCCGGTTGGCCGTCGTGCGGCGCGCCGAAATTGTGACCAATCTCGTGCGCGGCGATCAGGCTGTCAAAGGTTGCGCCGCTATTTCCTTCGCTGAGTCCTGCACCGTAATAATCGCTGCAAAGCGTGCCATTCCAGGCAATGCCGACCGTCGTCGTGTCGAGGTCGCGCCCCGTGTACAAGTGGGTCAGGCCATGAGTGTTCTGCGCGGGAGTTGCCTCCCGGTAGGCAGACAGTTCGTCCAGCAGATCCTCCGCGACGCTCTCATCGGTAAACGGATCCGCCAGCGGATCGCTAAACGTCTCGATCGTCGGAACACGAATCTGTACGCCAAGCTGCTCACTGAAAATGCCGTCGACATTATTAAGCCGGGTAGTAATCGCCGCAGCGGCATTTACATCGCCGCCTCTGGCGCTCGTGAACTCGAAGTCGCCAATTGCGCCCATGGTTATTTCGGATATCGCACCGGCGGCCTGTGCCACCGCTGCATCCAGCTCGACTATCAACTTGCTGTACGCCACAGCACCGCTGCCAGAGAACGAGGCGGCACCACAACTCATGCTGCCAGGTGCGATAACGGCGTCGGCCAGGCGATAAACAACCGGAGCGCTGATTTGTAGCTGGCTGTCTCCAGGCGCCTCGACCGCGAACATTTCGTTGCCATCCCAGATGAGCCCACGCGGCATGCCGTCGAACACGACGATGCGCGCCCAGGAATTCGGGTCGCCGTTCAATCGGCCATGATAGATATCGATGCCGCCGGGCAGTGCTTGACGAGACTCCACAGAAAGCAGTTCGTTGTTCGGCTCAAGCTGTAAATCGAAAGACCTTCCCAATGCGTCGAAGCCAAGCTCGATCGGCGCCGCGCCTTGCGCTTTCTGCAGGCTGCCAGCGGATGTTTCGCTGATCGAGCGCATACTCAGCCGTTGCAAGGGCTCGTAATGAGAGATGACGACATGATTCGACTCGGCGGCAGACGGCGCCGAAAATATGCCGAGAATCGCGGCAACCGGTATCCATTGCAAGACTTTCATCCGAGCTCCGCATTGTACTTCCGAAGAGCCTGTTAGCTAATCAAATAGGGCTCGCAACAACAAGCGACTATCCGTCGCTAATCGCCGACACCGGGCGATAAAGTGTGCGGCAGCTCTCAGTTCTCGAGAATAAGTTGCAGGGTGCAGTCGTCGCGCTTGCCAGTCGTCTCCCATGCCGAAAATTCGTCTGCGGTCATCAGGAAACGCTGTTCATCGCGGCGAGCCAGGTACAGGGTCGGCATTGCCGCGCCTGCGGCCGACTTCATGCGGACCATCTGCCCGTCAATGCGATAGCTGCCGCGCAGTGGATAGCCGGGAAACTGATTCACCTTCCCGCCGTCTTCATTGACGAGGACTTCATCTGTGAATTTTTCCCAGACGAACTGGCCATCGCTCAACGTGATCTTGCTGCCGACGTAGGCAGCGCAGCCGGGCAAATAAGTGCCCTCGTGGGATACGCAGGCAGCCAGCAGTGTCGCAAACAGGACGGCCAAAAGAAGACGGATTTTCATTGCTGCAGGGTAACAGAGTGGTACGATCCTGGGCAGCAAAAATGCACTCCTCGCGCTTATGTTACGCTTGGTTTTCGACATTGGAGAGCCGTCCTTTGAAAAGCACACACATCATCGGCATTCGATCGTTCGTCGTTTTCGTCGCGGTCATGGTTCTGTCTGCATGCACTGCGATGCGGCCCGGCTACGAGACTCCAACCGTTACCGTGAATTCTTTTCGCAGCTTGCCTTCGGAAGGTGCGTTGCCAAGCTTCGAAATCGGATTGCACGTTATCAACCCGAACTCGACACCGCTCAATCTGCGCGGTGTTGCCTATACGATCAGCCTGGAAGGCCACGACCTGATCAAAGGCGTGGGCAATGAACTACCGATCATCGATGCCTACGGCCAGGGGCAGTTCACCGTAATCGCGTCTGCCAGTCTGTTTGCCGGCATTCGACTCATTACCGACCTGATGAGCGGGCCGAGAGAAAGCTTCAAATACGAGCTCGAGGCCAAGCTCGATATCGGCGCTTTCCGGCCGGCTATTTATGTCAGGGACAGGGGGGAGATTTCGCTGTCGGGGTCGTCCCGGGAAACCCGGTCGACCGAGCTCTAGGCGTTTTCTTATCGCGCTTCATTCAGTGAACGCCATTTGGCGTCGGCGCGTTCAATCAGTTTGTCCGGGTTGTATCGCCAGGTGATTGATACTTCCTTGATCATATTGAGGTAAAGCTTGCCTTCCCAGATCGTCCATGCTTCCGGGTCGGTCGGCACGTCGCCGCCGTGCGCCATTCCGAGCGCGCAAAAGCCACCGTACTGTGGCGCATACTTTTCCGGGTTCGCAGCAAACGCATCGCGGTGCTCCTCGGACGTGAATCGCCACTCGGCGCCGTTCCAGGTCGTCGTGATGATGGGGAAACCACGCTCCGCGCGACCCTTGGTGAAATAGGAGACCGGATCGTAGCCGTCGATGGCGCCGTTATCGGTTGCGTACTGCAACGAATCTGCGTGGCTGAGCGTTGCTGCAAACAGCAAAGCAAGAATGAGCAGGTGCTTGATACGAGTCATTGGACCCTCCGGGCGCTGGTCGACAGGTTCGTCAGTGGATGGTTCAGACCCGTTGCCGGACCACTAGTTCCTGGCCGGGCATCGCATTGCTCCGGATACTCATCGAGCCATGCCGCCGGATAATTCGGGTTGACGCTGACACGATCGAAGGGGGTGTCCTGGATGCCCCGGCATCTTGTCAGCGATGAACCAGGGCCGGGCTCTCGCGTGCTTATAAATTCTTGTCCGCTTCACTGTGATATTTGCGTGACTTCTGCGGTCTATCATTCAGACAGCAAATATTGTGCCGCGCGAAAGTGCCGAGCCAGACAGAATGACGAACAAGAAGATTCTCATCGTCGAGGACGAAAAGGACATTGCCGATCTCCTGATGCTGCATCTCAGGGACCTCGGAGACGAGGTCATGTCCGCAGCTGACGGGCACGAAGGCATGCGCCTGGCCTGCGCGCGCCGCTGGGACCTGATCATCCTCGATCTGCGCTTGCCCGGCCCCGACGGACTCGAGATTTGCCGGGAGGTACGGCGCCGGGAGACCTACACGCCGATCCTGATGCTCACCTCGAAATCTTCGGAGCTGGACCGGGTGCTTGGACTCGAATTGGGTGCCGACGACTACCTGACGAAGCCCTTCAGCGTGCTCGAGCTGATCGCGAGGGTCAAAGCGATATTTCGGCAGGTTGCTGCAATAGAAAACGACACACGATTCCCGGCGGACCGTGTCCGCGCAGGGCCGATAAAGATCAACACCGCAGCACGGGCCGTGACGATCAACGACAACCAGGTCGACCTGACTGCGCGGGAGTTTGACCTGTTGCTGCATTTTGCCACGCATCCCGGCCGCGTATTTCGCCGCTCGGAGTTGCTCGATCATGTCTGGGGCCATGGCCACGTAGGTTACGAGCACACGGTCAACTCACACATCAATCGTTTGCGCGCAAAGATAGAAGCGGATCCGGCCGATCCAACCTGCATCGTCACCGTGTGGGGCGTTGGTTACAAATTCGATGCCGAAGGTGTCAGAGCGCTGGCATGCTGAGATCGCTTTACGCCAGATTGTCGGTGGCAATGATCACGATAATCGCTGTCGTCGGCGGCGGATTCGTCGTTATCAGCCAAATTACAACGACGCTGTATTACGAAGAACTGACACAGCGACTGAATGCGCCGATCGCAATGTATGTAACGGGCCAGCAGACCTTATTGCTGCCCGACGGCACAGTCGACGAAGCGGCACTGAAGACGCTTGCGCAACGCGCGATGATTATTAACCCGGCTGTCGAGGTATACCTTCTCGACGCCGGTGGCCGCATCCTTGCGCACGATTTGCCACCGGATTCGGTGCATCTGGAGAGCGTCGCTATACAACCCATCAAGGATCTGATCGGCGGGGACGTCGACATGCCGTTCAAGGGCGATGACCCCAGAAACCCACGCGTAAAAAAGATATTTTCTGCATCCGAAGTTCGCGTCGACGACGATTTACGAGGTTACCTGTACGTGGTTCTCGGCGGCCAGAAGTACGACGAGCTCGTTGGCACACTGCGAGGCAGTTATGCACGCGACCTCGGCTTTTGGGCCATCGTCGCGCTGTTGGCGCTCGGCTCTGCCGTGGGGCTGCTCGCATTCGGGCTGTTGACAAAAAGGCTTCGTAAGCTGACTACCGTTGTTCAGCAATTGAGCGATAGCGATTTCGAAATGGATATTCGCGATTACGAGGCGCAATCCGGCGCTGACGAGATCGATCAGCTGGACCGCTCGTTCAGGGCCATGGCGGTCAGGATCAGCGAACTGGTGGAGCGGCTGAAGGAAACAGATCGATTACGCCGCGAATTGATATCCAATGTTTCACACGATTTGCGAACGCCACTCGCCTCCATGCAGGGTTACATTGAAACTCTGCTGATCAAGAACGGCTCGATATCGGAACAGGAACGCGAGCGTTGCCTCAGGATCGCGCGCAAGAATACACAGCGCCTGAGTGAGTTAGTCGATGACCTGTTCGAGCTGTCCAAGCTGGACTCGGCCACAGTCATTCCAGCGTTCGAAACATTCTCGCTCGCCGAACTATTGCAGGATACCGTGCAGGAATTCGAACTGGATGCGTCCAGCAAGGGCATAACCATGGAAACCGCGACACCGGCCGATAGCGCCACTGTTTATGCGGACATCGGGCTCATCCAGCGCGTTCTCGAAAATCTTCTGAAAAATGCGATTCACTTCACTCCGTCCGGCGGCCGTATCCGCATTGCGATCGAGAAGCGGCCCGAGACGGTTGCCGTCTCGGTAAGCGACACCGGTTGCGGTATAGCTGAAGCCGACCTCGACAAGATATTTGATCGCTTTTACCGGCACGAGTCCGGCGACGAAAAGCAAAGCGGATCAACCGGACTCGGTCTGGCGATCGTCAAGCGCATACTCGATCTGCACGAGAGCAGGATCACGGTGACCAGCGATGTCGATCGCGGCACTCGTTTCGAATTTGATCTGCAGCGTATCCAAAAGGCCGCCTGAGGATCGCAGATCTTCAGAACGGGTCGTCCGGCAAGTCCGATCCCGGCGACGCCGTGAAACAGCCCGGTGTAGGCCGCGCGACTTCCCCCATGAACGCCGGGGCATCGAGCTGCCAGTGTGCCGTATCGGCACCGCGAATCGCCATCAAGACCAGCAACGTGACAATTTTTTTCGGGGCCCAGGTTCTCACGCGCAGGTCTCACCATCGGCTTGCCTGCTGTCGTGATACGCTACCCGCTTGATCTGAACGCATAGAAGCGCCAGCCGCAGGCACCCTGCCTGCATGCTCACCTCGAGGTCAATCTCTCCGCGGCCTTCCTGATATGTGCAATCCCCGCGTTCGCATTGTACTTCTTTGCTGCCTCGCAGGAATTTCGCTTGAACGACATTACATCATCAGCATTCAGTTGATTGAGCTTCCTGGCCATCTCTTCAACAGAAAACTCTGACGTTACGACACCGAGCCCTTCTTCGTTCACGATCTTCTTCATCTGTGAAGAAGGCCAGATCGCGATTGCGAGTCTCGCCTGCATAAACTCGAAGAACTTGTTCGGCAGCGCCATCTCATAATTGAACGTAACCGGCCACAACATGAACAGGCCGATATCGTAGCTGTTTATTGTCGAGACAATTTGCGGCATCGCTGCTGGTTCGATCAACCTGACACGCTCCGTAACCTGCACTCTCTCTCGAATTCGCCGCATGTACCGCGGATCATTGTTCACAAGCATCAAATCGAGGGAAAACCGCTCGTCCAGCAAGGGCATAAGCTCCAGCATGACCAGCAGCTGGCGGTCTCGATTACCGGCACCGTGGTGAATCATCCGTATCTTTTCCTCCGTCACCGGCGTGGGCTCCAGTTCTGAATAGCTGGGTGCGTTGATCACCACCTCGCACGGGACGCCGTAATTTTTCGTGTAGGTACTGGCGATTCCATCGCACACGGTCGTCATATGATCTACACGCGGCAAAAACTCTCTGCAAATGAACTCCCAGTATTTCTGCCAAAAGAACCTGAATGTCCACCGGTTCTCCCAATGAAGGGGTTCATACTCATGGGCATCCAGGTAGACCTTGCCGTGGTCGCCTGCGATTCGACACGCCAGGGGCAATGTTTCCAGGTCGTTCGCAACGACCAACTCGAATTTGGCTCCATCCAACTTCGCCCATGCATCACGCACGAAGGACCCCTGCCAATACTCTGTCAGATACCGTCCGCTCTTAAGCCATGCCGCTTTCCGGACTTTTTCCAGCAGTGTTGTCTGGGTCTTAACGAGCTCCACATGCCTGCCCGTACGGTTGGCCGACGGCCCGTTTCCGGCGGTCGTCAGATCATAGTGGTCTTGCAGCGCGAAGATCTGGCGCGCTACGCGGGGATCCCGTCTGTGGTCGGTAAAGGAGAGCACGAGGACAGACGCCTTGTCAGCTGCGGTCATCCGTTTCCACATCCCATTGTTTCTACCTCGCCAAATTCATTGGTGCAGGGACTGCACGCGGCGGCGAAGACTCTCAATCGAGTATCGCCTGGTACAGATCTCGCTCTGCCTGACTGGTAAGCGCGCTATTGTGCCAAAGCAAAGTGAAGCAACCGTTCACTGCTTTGCACGAATTCTTAAGGTCACGAAACTTCTTAAGTGCGGCTTCCCCGATACCAAGACCAAGATAGCTATCTGCGATAACCGAAGACTCCATCGCGATTAACGGTCGGATGCGTAAGGCTAAACGCTGTCCGGCGACCGGGTCAAATGCCGGATACTCGAAACAAGTCCCACATCGGAAGCCGGGCATATCCGCATAACCAAGAGTGCTATCGTAGTCCATCCCGGCCTCTTCCCAGCCACGCAATGTTGTTGGTTGCTCCCAACGTAAGTAATGCATCCGGCCGCCCCACTTTTCCTGCTCAATACCTTCCTCGCCGCAGACCCGCTTCAACCTGCACGCCTCTTCAGCAATAGCCTGTGAACTACGATAGGTATTATAGCTGGGGTGCAAACCAACCTCGTGGCCCCGCGAATGAATATTGCGCAGCAACGCACGAATCGCTGTGTGTTCCGGATTGTAAGACGCGTCCCTGGCAGGATCGGTGCGCCCACAAATGAAATAGAAGGCGCTGATCAACCCGTGACGCTCGGAAACATCCATTAGCCAGTCAAATGTATTAAGTGGATCAGAAGCATGCAGTTCCTCTTTTGACGAGGTCCAGATACGCGCGACCTGCATCGCTGCTTTCAGGTCGCGCCTTTTGAGTAAATCCCCGGCTATCGCCCGCGATACCTGGTAGAAATTGGCAAACGCGTAAAGACTGGGACGATCGGCATCATGCGACACTGCAATGCTGAAAGTATTGTTGCGTAACAATAAATCAGGCCACGAACGCGTGATTACCTGTCCCAGTAAATGCAACCACTCATCCACAATCGGTCGCTCGAGATAGCCGTGCATGAATGCGTGGGACGAGGTCGCCGGAAAGCGACTATGAACATCCAGATCTTCTCTCCCCACCTCTTCCTGTCTTGACAGCATCCAGTAAATGAAGCCGGGGATGTCGTAGCCAATATAGTAGTCGTCTTCTCTTTTTTCTATCAAGGGACGAGGCACGTTGTCGACTCCGGGCGCCGGCAGTGGCTCACCTAACGGGGCCTGCCATCCCTCGCTCGCGGCGTCCCAGGTGCTGCAGGGCAAATCCGAACGCGCTTGACTGAATGTGGCTATATCGAGCGTGAAGATGATGGCGTTCGGACAACCATTCACGGCCATCCTCACCTGCTGTTCCTGCATCGACAGCTGAAATTGCACGCCAAAGCGCTCTGTGAGCACCTCCTCCAGCCAGGCGAATCGGGGCCGCAATTTTACCCCCTGCTGATCGATGTCAGTGCTCATGCAGCAATTTCTCTAACGCAGGCAGCGAGCGATCGTTTCGATCTGAGACGACTCCAGATACGGATGCATCGGCAAACTTATCACCTGCTCCGCCGCCCGATCTCCCACTGGCAGCGCTACCGTCTCGTCCGCGACGGCCGGCTGCCTGTTTAGTGGAATGGGATAATGCACCGCAGTGGGGATTCCGGCTTCCTTCAGCCGTGCCTGCACCGTATCGCGGTCGCTTACGCGGATGGTGTATTGTGCGTACACACTGATATTGTGTGGCTCGACGTACGGTGTGGTGTGGATACCTGATTCGTTCAGCAGTTGTTCGTAGCGCTCGGCAACCTGCTGGCGCAGTTTGATTTCTTCGTCAAGGATCTCCAACTTTGGCAACAAGATTGCAGCCTGCAGCGTGTCCAGCCGACTGTTCACTCCGGTACGAATATGGTGGTAGCGGCGATCCTGCCCATGACGCGAAATCTGACGGATGACTGTGGCTAATTCGTCGTTGTTGGTGAAGATGGCGCCACCATCACCGTAGCAGCCCAGCGGCTTGCTCGGAAAAAAGCTGACGCAGGCAATTGTGCCAAAGTTGCACGACTTGCGTCCTTTGTACGTTGCTCCGAAGCCCTGCGCGGCATCTTCGATCACTGGAATGCCGTGTTTCGCGGCAATCGCATTAATAGCATCGTAGTCCGCACACTGGCCATACATTGACGTCGGTACGATGGCCTTTGTACGTGGCGTGATCGCCTCTTCCAGCAATGCCGGGTCAAGGTTGTAGGTACGCGGGTCAATATCCACGTAGACCGGTCTCCCGCCCAGCAGCGTAACGGTTTCAGCCGTGGCAATATAGGTAAAGCCGGGAGTGATGATCTCGTCGCCCGGACCAATGCCCAGTGCCATCTGCGCTATCTGCAGAGCGTCGGTACCATTCGCCACGCTGATGCAGTACTTGCTGCCGGTGTAGGCGGCAAGCTTCTCTTCCAACTCCGCTACTTCGGGTCCCTGAATATACCGGCCGTGCGCCAGCACCCGTGCAATGCCGGCATCTATTTTGTCCTTGATGCGAGCTTGCTGAGCCTTAAGATCAACAAATTCAATCATGACTTCTCGCCCTGCCTGGTCAGCGTATTGCCATTCAGGACGTAACGATCTCCCGTGTGTGCGCAAATAGCCTCGCCCTCGCCCTCGCATGGCAGCGACAGTTGCTCGCCGAACTCACTCATCCACCCGATTTGCCTGGCCGGCACGCCGACCACCAACGCATAAGCCGGGACGTCCTTGTTGATAAGCGCGCCCGCACCGACAAAGGCGAACTCACCCACGGTGACGCCGCAGATAATCGTGCAGTTGGCACCCAGCGTGGCGCCTCTCTTCACCAGCGTATCGCGGTACTCGTCCTTTCGCTCGATCGACGAGCGTGGGTTGTACACGTTTGTGAACACCATGCTCGGGCCACAGAACACCTCCTCTTCAAGTGTGACGTTGTCGTAGACCGAGACATTATTCTGAATCTTGCAGTTATCACCGATGACCACCTTGTTGCCAACGAAGACGTTCTGCCCCATCGACACGCCCTTTCCGACACGAGCACCACTACAGACATGAACGAAATGCCAAATCCGTGAGCCGGCTCCGATCTGTGCTCCTTCATCAATGATGGCCGAAGGATGAACCTGATAGTTCACTTTGATAATCCCTTGAGGAACGGGTGATAGTCCCCGGTTAAGCCCAGCGGTGTCGCCTGTCGAATCGCTGCCACCGTTTCAATTGCCACCCTGTTCTCCTCCAGACCGAACCCACGTCCAGCGAGGATTTCCTCGTAACTCCGGGTATGTAAATCCGTAAAGCCACCGGAGAATTCGATTTCCTCCCGATCACAGGTAACAGATCGAAACGTTCTTTGTCCTTTCTCCTGAGACTTCGACGGTACGTCGTCAATATCGATCGATAGAAACCAGCGAACGCGTGCATGTTCATATTCCAGAAATCCGGACGCTTTGGTATCGCTTGAAAAATGCACCTTGTTATCCTGGATCGATCCAAAAACGAACTGAAGCATGTCGTAGAAATGCACGCCGATGTTGGTGGCAATGCCACCGGACTTGCTCTGATCTCCCTTCCAGGACTGCAGATACCAGCGCCCGCGTGAGGTGACATAGGTCAAGTCGACATCATGCTTGGTACTCTGCTTCTCACTCAAAACCTTTTTGCGCAGCGCAAGTATCGACGGGTGCAAACGTAATTGAAGAATTGTATAGGCGTCCCGGCCGGTGTCCTTCTCTATTCCGAGGAGACCATCGATATTCCATGGATTCAGGACGAGCGGCTTCTCGCAAATTGCATCAGCATCCGAACGCAGGGCAAATCTCACATGCGAATCATGAAGATAATTTGGTGAGCAAATGGAAACGTAGTCAATGTGTTTTTCGGGATCCGAGCGTCGACGCTTGTCAATATGCCGATCAAAACGTTCGAATTCGGTGAAAAAATCCGCGTCGGGAAAATAGCTGTCCAGGACGCCCACGGAATCGTGCTTATCCAGGGCCGCCATGAGGCAATTCCCTGTGTCCTTTATCGCCTTCATATGACGCGGAGCAACATAACCCGCAGCACCGATAAGTGCGAACTTCTTCATCGTTCTGTCCTTTGCCATGTAACTACCCGATAAAGGTATTCCTTTTCTATTTGACGGTCATCTTTATGTACACACCAAACTCCTGCGGCAGCCTGCTGAATGGACCAACCGGAGGCAGCAATACAGCCAACTTCTCGACTGAACGGCGGATAGTCCGCACTGCAAAATGCCGCTGTTGTGGACGTTTAACAGGAGCAAACAATTCCTGGGAATCCGAGGTCATCGCCCGCCCGGCGTTACGCCTGCGCATAAAACTCCGCAAAGGTGGGTCACTGCTTACGGTCACTGCAACATCGGACAATTCCGAAAACTGATCCTGCCAGAACGTCGCGGGAAATAGAGTCACCAGGTCTGGCGGAGTTGTCCCGATCACCCAATCCAGATCCAGAGCAAGGCAAGCCTCCACATTTGGCGCATTAAAAAGCAACACGCCTTTGGATTTCAGCATTTCCAGCTGGCTTCTTATGAAACCCACTGGATCATCGACACATCCGATTGTGCCAACATGGTAAATGAAATCGAATTTTTCACCACGTAGTGAACCAACGTCCCGCTCCAGCAGAAAGTGGTCTCCAAAAGACTCTGTAGCAGCCTTAATTGCCGTTTCCGAAATATCGACGCCAAAAAATTCCTTGCCTTGCAAGATTGCGTACGAAGAGAGGTAGCCACGCGAACATCCGAATTCCAGCACCCTGCTACAGTCAGGCGTTTGCTTGAGGTGATCAATGACAGGCCGATTTTTTGGGGTTTGTCCAAGGTAACGCTCCAGTCCGGCAAGGTCTCCCTGATCAAATAACAATTTGGCCTGGTCCATTAGCTCGAGATGCGCGCTATAGGTGGACTGCGTGGAGTGAAGTTGCTCGTAAACAAACTCGTCGCGACTAACGAATCGACACCCACAGTCCCTGCAGTCGTAGTACACAGTCTCGAAGTTCTTATAAGGTTTGTAATTCCTGCCCTGGGAGACCTCCTGGCTATCACAAATACGACATGAATCCGTCATCAGGTCTGCTCCAACAAGCCGTTGAACTCATCCACATTTGACTGTGTCATTTCGAGCACTCTTGAATGGCTTAATGAAATTGTCTGCCGCAGGGTTTCATATTCATTGATCAGACTGGATATGATTTCCTGAGGATCGATTTCAGATTCGGCCATGATGTATTTGTCCACATCGTAAGCCCGCATCAGGTCTCTGTATTTCGGGTGCCAGGATAAGGAAATCGCCGGAATACCGCTGGACAGCGCAGCGACAACACTGTGGTAGCGCCCTCCAATATGAAAATTCGCCAGTGAAATGATTGATTTGATTTCGACGGGGGACAGGTCCTCGTCAATCAGGGTGACCGAATCCGGATTTCCCAGATTACGCATGAGCTCAAGGCTGACTCTGTAGTCACATATATCCGGAGAACTTTCTTCTGGCCTCATGGTGTGTGGCGTTACTACGACCGCAATATTTCTTCGGCCCAATTCCCGGCAAATATTCTCCAGGCATTGAATGTGTAAATTACCGCCGTCGCCCAGTTTGGATTTTGCATACAGTACCGCGCTGGGCGAGACGGTCACATAAGCGCCAACCTCCAGCCCTTTTTGGTTAATGAATGCTTTTCCCCACGCCCTGTCATAGCTCAGCGTAACTGCAATATCCGGGTAGCTCCTCACTTCCTTGTTCGGTAGCAATCCAATTACTTCCTGCAGGCAATCATCACCGCGGCAAAAAATTACGGGTTGTGAACGCAAATCCAACCAGGCTAGAAATCGGATTAGTCTGGTGCTCAGTGGACCATAACTTTGCGTCCAGGCGAGCATGGGTTTTCTAAGAATCCCGGCGAGCACGAAGTCCGTGAATCTCTTGGATAAAATATTGCTCAAACCTGGCGACGCAGCAGGGGGGCCAACATAGGAAATACCCGACATCTGTATCATCGCGCGGGCGGACTTCAATTCCTTGACCCAGGCCGATAACGCGTCAAAACGCGTACGCTTCAAACACCAGGGTGGAATCAGGTGTTTGATATCAACATTACCGACAATATCAAATCCGTATTTCTTCGCCCAATATTGTTCATGTTTGAAGCCCGATCCCGAGGGCACCGAGAACACGAAATCAGCATCGGGGTAACCTTGCCTGATCGCATTCACCAGGGACAACGCAATTGCCGGTCCGCCCTTGTTGCCGTGCATACACAAACCGGTAATCATGAATCGATGATTGCTCATCTTGCCAAAGATCTTTTGAGTTTCGCCAGCGCAAGGCGCGGTACTCTGGACGTGAAAATCCACAGCCGCTTCATCAAGTATAGCCACCAGAATGTCCTGTACTTGCCCGTTCGCAACACGTGCCGGCGTAGTGTTTCAAGATAAAATGAAAATCCGTCTACAGCGCTGGTCTCTATTTCTGGCCCCTTATCGGCGAAATGATAGGCCGGAGTCCTGATTCCGCGTTGACCGAACCAGCGCTTCATTTTTTGCGCCGTTATTCCATAAATTAGATTTTCGCTTTGGCTTTCAACAAAGTCATCAATAGAGCCTGCCTCAAGCAGCAAAAGCCCTTTGCTGGCCATTTCATCGACGACCTTCTGTCCTTTGTCGCTTCTGACACCTATGATGCTGACTTTCTGCCCTTGCGTTCGTGCCAACCAGGCGTCTCCGGCGATAACATCGGCCAATAAGTTGGTGTGATCTTCGCACAACCTGCAGCGCAGCCGGTTTGAATCGGTTGAATAAGCTGATTGGTAATCGAGTTTCTCCGCTTTTGACCCAAAATTTCTGCGGTCAAATTTGAGTACCCCGGATCCGGTGCTTAGCTTCAGTAAGCCAACTTTGTCATCACCTCGATAGCTGATATCAGTTGGTCTGATCTCCAGCTTCTTGTGAGACATGAATGATTCATGTGCGTGATAGCTGTACATCCATCCACACACTATTCCAAAGGTGAGCTTGATCTTGTTGCTCAATTCGGGCTCGATATAAGTTATGTAGTTATGGATTCCAGCTAACTGGCACGGTATGCCTACAATCGCACAAGCATTCTCCGACTCGCGCAGGATTTCGATCGCACCAATGAAAGAAGTAGAGTGATAAACAGATCCGGGCATTTGCTTCAGATCGGACTCTGTTCGCACAAGTTTCGGCCTGTATTCAATCGTGTCGTCGTTACTCTTCATCAACGTGAGGACAGGAGTACCTGTACTCAAAGCATAATGTGACAGTGCACGTAAGATGCCTCCCGAGCTTGATTTTCCATCCGACTGAAACTCGGGCGAATAACCAATATAGGTCTGCTTTATCCATCCATCGCGTTCGGGTGTACCACGATTCTGCAAATTAATTTCGGCGAAATTGATGTCAATGCTGGGGCATACTCGAGTACAGGGCGCAGGGCAGCCACTGCAATCGGCGGTCTCAATGAACCTGACTTCATTGGAGCCTCGATATTCGTGAAAGTTATGCTCTATGAAATCGTATGGACAGGCTGAGACACAGGCGCCACATGCAATGCACAGGTCGTTGTCCAGGACGCCCTGAATATCCGGATTATGCTCGCGCATGTCCCAACGACCGATCGCGGTAATACTTAATGCAGGCAATAAAGATTGCAGTCAGAACGAAAAACAGCAGTAAGTACAGCGTCCAATGTTCAAGGTACTGTTTGGCCAAGAGCGCCAAAGTATAGGATATCGCAAAGAAGCCAATGCCCCGGAGGGGTAGTCTCGGCCCGAAGTTGAACACATAAGACCAATAAGTGGTTATCGCGAGATAAACCAGCGCGCTGGAAACACAAAAGATCAGGATCGTATGATAAGCGTCCAGACCCAGCAAGCTGGCAAAAATAATTGCACCAAATCGAGTAATGATTAATGTTGTATTGGCTACCGACTCGGCAGAGTACTTGCCGAAGGACTGAAAGTAACTAATTGAATTCGAGCTGAATTGAAAATAGGCCATGATCAGATACAGTCCAATGATTGGCCCTATCCCCGACCATTGGTCGCCCAAAAAATATACGGCACGATCAGCTAGTGCAACGCATGCGATTAATGGGATGCAGTAGAGCAAACTGGTGAAGTTGTATATGCCTTCAAGTTCTCGTGTCTTGAAGTTGGCATTATTGTCTGCATTCCCGAGGTTTCCGTAGACAACTTGCCATATTGATGAACTGACCAGGCTGAACGGCCTTCCGAGAACCTGTGCAGTCAGCGTATAGCTTGCAACAGCCACCGGCCCGGAGAAGATCGCCAGTACTATCGGCAGGGAGATAGTGGAAGCATTATTGATAACGCCGGTGGTGAGAAGGTGTTTGGGTAAATGGCGATAGTAGGATGCCAGAGACACAATTCGAGACCAACGCAGTCTTGGTATCGAAGTTTTAGCCAGAACAAATACACTTAGACAAAATCCCGCACCTACCGTACCTATGACTATCGCCTGCATGTAATTAAAGATCGATGCATCAGCCAGAAAAGCGCCTATCGTCAAACAGCCCAGATAAAATAATGTATGGGATACGTTGAGAATCGATTTGGTGTGAAATTTCTTGTTGCGCACCAACCAGTAATTCACCGCTTCGAACAAGCCCGCGACAGCAGACATCAGACCCAGCCATGGTATCCAAATGGATATTTCTGGCATTGATAATACGGCTCCAATCTGATCACCAAAACTCAGTCCTGCAATGGCAATGAACAAACCAAAGCTGGTAGCGAGCATTGCAACTATCAGAATAAGATACTTTGCCGATATTTCGCTCTTCGGCAGCGGGATTGCCAAACTGTAGCGCCCGGTCGCAACGATCAGTAAAAAAGAATGTAGAGCGACAAAAATCGAACCGATGCCGATTGCGGTCGGTCCATAGGCTCTGGCGATGACAGGCAACATCGCTATATTGATAAGGCTGGTCACGATCGAACCGGCGATCAAACTGCCGGTTGAGAACGCTGAATTCTTCCCAAAAAACACGAATCTGGCCTTGCCTGGAGGAAATACCATATTTCGATACTTTGTTTGCCTGCTGTGCTCGAGTTGGGCCCCGTTAAATCGCTACCGGGGTTGCAACCTGTCAGCTCAGCCGACGGTGACTTCTTGAGGCAGCCTCGTTACAGGACATGAATCTCGCCCTTCCTGAGCATGTATTCGACACGGGTTCGGGACATTTGCAAATAGCTACACTTTACTGCACTTCGCGGGTGAGGACATTGGTGAATACCATACTGGGACCACAAAATACATCGTCCCCGATAGACCTGACAAATGCGCGCCTGAAATTCTGTACAAGACACATTAGTATACCGAGATGAAATCTACCGATAGCAACTTGTGTCTACTCGAATACAAACATGAATAACGGCGTACCGTTATTCGTATCGGTCATTGTTCCGGTATTCAACGACCAGGCAGGAATTGACCGGTGTGTCGATGCATTGACGAAGCAGAGTTATCCACTCGATCGTTACGAGATCATCGTGGTCGACAACAATTCGGAACCGCCGATTCACATCCAGAGTGACGTAATTTCTCGTATACAACTGGCAACCTGCAGCACTGTGGGCTCCTATGCCGCACGTAATGTGGGGATCGACAAGTCGCACGGCGAGGTTCTCGCATTCACAGATGCGGATTGCGTGCCAGAGCCTGACTGGATCAAGGAAGGGGTTGCTGCGTTGCTCGCCGGTGGCAGTGAGTGCCTCGTCGGTGGCGCGGTGCTGTTTCATGCGCCGGAATCAAGGCGCGCGACCGAGCTGTATCAGTATGTCAGCGGGTTCCCGCAACGCGCCAACGTCACAGAGCGGGGGTTTGCCGCCACCGCAAACCTGTTCGGCCACCGCAAGCATTTCGATCGCGTTGGACTGTTCAATACGGAGCTGCTGTCAGGCGGCGACCTGGACTGGTGCCTCAGGGCCGCGCAGCACGGAATCAAAGCGGCATTCTGCGAGGCCGCAATAGTCGTGACCTCTCCGCGAGCTGACTTGTTTTCCGCTATTCGACAGGCCAGGCGCGTTGCCGGTGGACGCGTCCTGCTGGGGCGCTCGACGCATACCGCTGTCCCAGCGGATCGAATTAAGCCGCACAGAAAGCCGGGGTCTGCGATCGGCTGGATACTGAAACAACGCGAGTTATCATTGCTGAGTCGCCTGCGAGTGCTGTTTGTAGCTTCGTTGATCAAGCTTGCGCATATGGTTGAAGTGCTGCGGCTCAGACTGGGCGGCAAACCTGAGCGTCGCTAGTCCGCATTGTCATGATTTGCTTCGGCGGCTGCGCTCTACCGCGACTCGCGATAGGCGCCGTCCTGCACTCGCTGACACCACTCCTTCATCGGCGCTGACCTCCACCAGGGACTCGAGATTGCCTGCATAGGTCAGTTTATCCAGATTAACGACACAATCCGCCGTATTGGCGATTACGTGCCGGATCACTGCAGAACCAATGAATCCCGCACCGCCTGTCACTAGAATCTTCATACGTTATACAATCGTGCCGCCTCTTCCTGATTGACGAGAAGTTCGTTCATCTCACACCGCCCTTATGCCGCATGCCTGCTCTCGATATTTTAATCCCTGCATTTAACGCGGAACACTGCCTGGAGGACACTCTCGAGGCCGTATTCGCGCAGACCGTCCCGGCAGAACTGCTTCTTGGTGTTGTTGTCGTCAACAACCGCTCCACGGATAACACCGCGAAATTGATCGCGCGATGGGCAGACAAGGGTGTGCGGCGTGTCGATCAGCTCGACATTCAGGGCCGGGGCGCAACGATCAATGCAGGCGCTGCGGCAAGCACGGCCGATTATATTTTGATTCTCGATGCCGATTGCCGCCTGGTGGGAAAGGAGTGCCTGCGTCTGCTCGGCCGGACGATGGCCGAAGGTATCGACGCCGGATTTGGCTATGCGACCGGACCATCCGATAATTTCTGGGGCAGGTACCGGCGGCGACTGGAAGCCGATCGACTTGTGGTTGATTGGCAGGGCTGGACTACGGCGTGTTGCCTGGTAAAGCGCGACGCGTTTGCTGCCGCCGGCGGATTCTCGACCGGCTATGAGCATTATGGTTTTGAGGATCGGGATTTCATTTGTCGCCTGAGGTCAATCGAACCGGCCGCAGAACTTCGGTCACTGCCGGACCTGCAGGCGGAGCACGACGACGATACGACAGCGCAGGACGTATTCGAAAAAATGTACCAATCCGGACGCTACAGCAGCGGCGTCTTCAAGAGCAACTTTCCCAACGAATACCTGGCGACTGTGTATGCACGTGTTGACGTGGATACGGCACCGGCACACATGCTATGGACACTGCGCCTCTTGCAGCCGCTACAGTCGATGTTCGAGCGCATCGCCAGCTACCTGACGAAGCATCGCAATACGCCTCTGGCTTTCGGACGCCCGTTCATCAAGCTGTGTTCTGCCCTCAGCTATTTTCGTGGAACCGTTGATCGGGCGCGTCAGCAATGACTAATAAGAGGAAAGTCCTCGTAGTCACCACAACCTTTCCGCGGCACGAAGGCGACGATCAACCACGCTTCGTGCTGGATTTATGTAAGTCCCTTCCGGGTGAGTTCGAGCAACGCGTACTCGCGCCATCCGCCCCTGAGCTTCCGCTTGACGACCGTATCGAAGGCATTCCGGTCAGGCGATTTCGCTACTTTCTTCGTCAAGGCGAGACGCTGGCGTATGGCAGTGGCGTTCTCGCCAATTTGCGGGAGAAAACGCGTCGCTGGCTGCTGGTACCGTTTTTCCTTCTTGGTCTCGTGCTCGCGGTTCGCCAGGAGCTGCGGCACTTTCGCCCCGATATTGTGCATGCACATTGGTGGTTCCCGGCCGGACTTGCCACGCGACTGGCGATGGCCACAAGCAGCGGCAAGCACAAGCTGCTCGTCACCTGCCATGGAACGGACTATTTTACGCTGGGTAAACGCTTTCCCCGACTACTGCGCTGGGTCTTGAAGCGTGCCGACGCCGTGGCGATGGTTTCCCCTGCAATGCGCGACGATGCTATCAGTCAGGGTCTGCCCGAACGCAAAATACGCATTGCACCGATGGGTGTGGATCTCAGGAAGCGCTTCACACCCGGCGACGCGACACGGCGACAGGGTGTGCTTTTTGTCGGCAGATTGCTTGCCGAAAAGGGCGTTGACGACTTGTTGACCGGCTGGGCAGCCGCGTCCGATGCCGTCCGTGACCAGGGCCTGCGGATTATCGGCAGCGGCAGTCAACAGCATCGTCTGCTTGCACTGGCCAGTTCTCTTGGCGTTTCCGACAGCGTAAGCTTCCTGGGGGCTGTCGCTCATGACGACCTGCCCATGCATTATCGACAGGCGGCGCTGCTGGTCTTTCCATCACCTGCAGAGGAAGGACTCGGGCTCGTCGCTATCGAGGCGATGGGGTGTAACTGCGCGGTCCTCGCATCCGATACGCGTTCGCTCGCCGATGTCATCGTCGAAGGACAATCCGGTTTCGTCTACCCAATGGGGGACAAGGCTGCACTGGCGCGTCGACTGGATGAATTGATACGTGCCCCGGAACGCTGCAACGAGGTCGCGACGCGGGGCGGCGATCTCGTCAGATCGCGCTTCGATTGGGCCGTAGCCGGGGCGAATTATCGATCTCTGTACGATGAATCAGGCGATTCGGACCGACCAGCCTGAAGCAACCCTGCAGCACAAAAGGACTGGCAGTCCTCCGAGTTGCAACACATCCAGATCAGTCAGTAGATGAAAACCAGACTCTGAACTCCGCGCCTGGCTCCGCATTGACCATGTCCACCTTGCCATTCATCGCCAATGTAAGCTGATGCACGATGGCGAGACCGATTCCCGTGCCAACAGTTTCGCGCGTGAGTTCCGATTCCGAGCGAAAGAAAAGCTGAAATATTTTTTTCATCTGGTCTTTCGGAATTCCGGGACCATGATCTCGAACTGAAAACAGGATCCGGTTATCGCCGGACCGATCGCTGCTGATCTCGATCAGCTTGTTCTCGGCGTTCCTGGAAAATTTGATGGCATTGTCTACCAGGTTGATGATGATCTGTGCGAAGCAATCCTCGTCTATCTCGATCGTCGCCTTTTCCGAATCGTTGTCCATCACGAAGCGCAGCTGGAAGCCTGCCCGTTCGATCTGGTTGGAGATTTTGGATCGGGTATTGTTCATCAGCTCGCCAACGTTGACAGGCTGAAGATCGAACTGCGGTTCGTTTCGCGTGATCCTGGCGAGTTGCAGGACATTTGAAATAAGCCGGGACAGACGCTCTGATTCGTCATGGATGAACTCGTAGTAGCTTTGCCGCTTGTCGTCGTCTGCCCAGCCTTCTTTGAGCATTTCTCCGTACATACGAATGGAGGTCAATGGCGATTTGAGTTCGTGGCTGACGGCCGAAACGAAATCCTGCTGTTGCCGCGCCAGGTTGATCTGACTCACACCCACCCGGTACAAGCTGAAAAAACCGCCCACAAATACGACCGCGAGTACGAGTGTGACCCAGGCGAGCACGCTCGCGCCAGGCCCTGGCGGCAGGCGTTGGATACTGAAGATCAACTCCAGGCGATCCAATGGCGCGGTCAGGCGATTGCGGTACAGCAAAGCTCCATCCAGGTCCTCGGCAACGTTGGCATAAGCGGAATCGTCGCGGCCGCTGAATGTGTGGATCACGTCTTCCTGGTAGGCCACGATCAGGTTCGTCATGTCAGCCAGTGCGGTTTCCATGAAGCGCGCGCCGATAACGCCGCTGATGAACTTCTCCTTATCCACGACCAGACCCTGGACGAATCGCTCACCATCCCGCCACACATTGCGGAACAGGACGAAGTGGCCGCTGTCGAGAAGGCTGAATTCGAACGGATCGATTTCACTCTCGAATGTATTGATGCGAAGGTCCTGCGCAACGCTTACCCGTAGCGCGCTGTCCGCGAGTCGGGTCGCTTCCGGCATCGCGCTTTGCTCCCTGCGTTTGCTTCGGCTCCCGGGAGAAGCCGGACGACTGGCACCGGCCTGCTCCGGCGTGCCGCGACGCTCTGCCTCCTCGCTTTTCTGTTGCAGATCGGCATCGAGCTTCAGGTCGCTGACCTTGCCAATGCGATTGGCGGGCTCTCCCGCCCGATACGTCTCATCCGCTTCGTCATCCGCTCCTGCATAGTTCGCATTGAGTCGAGCCATTTGCCTGGGCGCATTCAACTGGTCGAAGATCTGCTGGCTGTAGCCTTCGGCCGGCTCTTCGGCCTCCTGCAGGGCCGGCTTCGGTTCGGCCAGTGACGATGCGACGCGACGAACGGCGCCGGCATCCTGCCGCGGCTGTACGAGGTGATTGTCGGCAAGAATCCTGTGGATTTCCTGCGCAAGACGCGCGCGCTGGGCATATTCGTTTTCGCCAATGCCGAGATTCGCTGCTTGTGCCGCTTCGGCAGGCAGGAGCGGCGTGCTGAAGACACCGTCGCTGTCAACTTGAAAGTAGCCCAACACGCCCGGCAAATCTTGCGCAACGGGGTAGGCAGACAATGGTGAATGCTGTACGAAGTTGGCGCCCGGATCACCGGAAACGACCAGGAACGTGTAGTCTGTGAAAGAACGGGCGTCCGCTGTACCGATCATTTCTGTGAGACGAACATCGATACGGCGCGTCAGTTCTTCGGCATCGCCCCGATGCTGATGAAAGGCTTCCCATTTCAGTTGGCCGTAGGTTTGCCAGACCAGGACCGCTGTCGGCACGGCGAGCGCCAGAAAAAACAGCGCCAGCAGATTTCGCAACCGGCCCTTGTCCAGGCCTTTGACAAGTGTGTCGGGCAACACAGTCTAACCCTCCGTCACGAGCCGGTAGCCGGCGCCACGCACCGTAATGAGCCTCTCAGGCGTCTTCGGATCGGCCTCGATCTTGCGACGCAGCTTCGCGATGTGGATATCAACAGTTCTCGTCTCGAGGTCGAGGCCGCGGGCATAGCCCCAGACCTTCGACAGCAGTTCCTCTCTTGAAACCGGCCGCTCGGAATTTCGGGCGAGGTAACTCAGGACCTCGACTTCGCGTTTGGTGAAAGCGATCTCCTTGCTACCGTGCAGTCCGGAGAGATTTTCGGTGTCGATATCGATGTCGCCGATGCTTAGCGTCCTCGCCTGTTCAAGGCCGGCCTGAGAGCGGCGCAGAACTGCTTCGATCCTCAATACCAGCTGCTGGATCGAGAACGGCTTCGGCACGTAGTCGTCGGCGCCGAGCTTGAGCCCCTGAACAATGTCTTCATCCGATGTCCTGGCCGTCAACATGATGATCGCTTGACTGCGGTCAACCGCCCGAATCCGATCACAGATTGTGTAGCCATCCATGCCCGGCAACATGATGTCGAGCAGAATCAGTTCGAACTTGCCGGTGAGTGCCTTGTCGAGGCCCTCCGGTCCGGTTGCGGCGAAGTCTACGTCATAGCCGTGAAATACGAGCACGTCGATCAGGCCTGTACGTATGGCCTCTTCGTCTTCGACAACCAGTATGCGTATGCGTCTGTTCATCAGGTGCTCAGGCTAGCACCTTGGCGCCGCTTGATGAGAGGCTCCATGTAACGTTTTTGTAAATTCCGGCCCGCCGATTTTACCAATTCATGTCTTATTAAACGCCCCGCCGCTGCCTAGTATTTCTCCATCGTTCATTTCGACCGGACAAGTGAGGAGACGACACCATGGCATTAATTAATCGCATATCGCGACTGTTCAGAGCGGACCTGCATGCAGTTCTCGACCAGATCGAGGAACCCGAAGCGTTGCTGAAGCAGGCCGTTCGCGACATGGAAGATGAGCTTGCCGCCTGCCAACAGCGCATCGCCCTGTGCGCCCACGACCAGGCGGCATTGAGTATGCGCAGGAGTGAAGTTGAAAAAGCAATCTCCGAATTCGACGCGCAGCTCGATCTCTGCTTCGAGTCCGATCAAGACGATCTCGCCAGGAAGCTCATCCGGAAGAAGCTGGAGGCGGAGCGTCTCTATAAGCGCCTCAACGCCAGACACGCAGCGAACGAAGAATATCTCGATGAGCAGCGAACGACGTTCGAGCAGAACGACGCAACACTCGACAGCCTGCGGCAAAAAGCCGAGCTGTTCGCGCACCGCCCTGCCGTGCGTAGCGACGCTGGCTCGGAGTTCGATGACACCAGGTGGATGGCCAGGGACATGGCCGTCGGCGAAGACGAGGTCGAAATCGCCTATCTGCGTGAGAAGAGCACAAGGAGTGTGTCATGAAACGTCCTTCGTTCTTTCACGGCGTGATCGTTGCCGCGGTTCTTGGCTTCTTCGCCAGCGCAGTTGCCGCGACATTGACCCCTTTCATTGGTTTGGGTGCCGCCCTGCGCCTGGTCATTCCGGCATTGGCGCTTGCTTATCTACTGTATCTCGTGACGCGCAGCACAGAGCGCGTCGGCCGCATAACGACGCTGTCGTTATGGGGCACGCTGGCTGCCGCAACCTGGTGGGTAGCGCCACCGCTGCCGCTTTACTTGCTGATCCACGTTGGCGCCATCTGGTTGATTCGCTCCCTGTACTTCTACTCGGGCGTATTGCCGGCCTTGATGGATTTCGGCCTCAACGCGTTGAGCGTCTCCGCCGCGGTCTGGGCGGCGACCCGCTCAGGCAGCGTGTTTCTGGCCAGTTGGTGCTTCTTCCTGGTGCAGGCACTGTTCGTCATGATTCCGCCGGCCATAAAGCGCCCGCAAGTCAGGCAGCGGAGCGCGGCAGCCGGCAACGAGAGATTCGAGCACGCGAGGCGCCAGGCCGATCAGGCGTTGCGCCAGTTGTTCACGCAATAATTTCTTCCCTGAACCTAGCAAGAGGAATTGAGTCATGAAAACCAAACTATTGGGCATTGCCCTTTTCGGACTTACGCTGGCCACCGTGGTCTATTATCCGCAACTCATGGCCAGGAATGCCGGCGCTGATGCAACGATCAATCATCACCTCACCGCCAGCGAAAACCCCAGGGTTGACGTCGTGTTCGTGCTGGATACGACCGGCAGCATGGGCGGTCTGATCCAAACGGCCAAGGAGAAGATCTGGTCGATCGCGACGACCATGGCTTCGGCACAGCAGGCGCCGGAAATCCGCATCGGACTGGTCGCGTATCGTGACCGCGGCGATTCTTATGTAACCAAGGTCGTTGATCTGTCCGCTGATCTCGATTCGATTTACGCAACATTGATGGACTTCGAAGCGAATGGCGGTGGCGACACACCGGAAAGTGTCAACCAGGCGCTGTATGACGCGGTCCACAAGATGTCCTGGAGCCAGGAAGACCGGGCGTACCGGGCGATCTTTCTTGTCGGTGATGCGCCGCCGCACATGGATTACAACGAAGTGCGTTACCCTGAGATCGTCGCATCGGCCCGGGGGAAAGGCATTGTAATCAATACGATACAGTGCGGTGATATTCCGTCGGCGGTCGGGCCCTGGACGCAGATCGCCAGTCTGAGCAACGGTGAATTCTTCCAGGTCGAACAGGCTGGCGGGGCCGTGGCATTCACGACGCCTTACGACGAGAAGATTGCCGAGCTGTCGGCAAAACTCGACGATACGCGACTCTATTATGGTACAGAGGAACAGAAGGAACGCATGCAGGGCAAAGTAGCAGCGACCGACAAGCTTCATGAGGGCGCATCAATTGCGTCCCGCGCGCGGCGTGGCGCTTTCAATGCATCGGCTGGCGGAAGGACAAATCTTCTGGGAGAAAACGAACTGGTCGCGGCGTACGCGAGCGGCAGCATCGATCTCAACGAACTCGACGAAGACGCACTACCAGCGGCACTGAAACCCATGGCACCCGCGGCGCAGGAGGCCTATGTCGCGGAACTCGCCGAAAAACGAGAAGATCTGTACCGCCAGATCAAGGAATTGGCCCAGGACCGCGATGGCTATCTCGCCAGGAAGGTCGACGAAGCCGGCGGCCTGAAGAGCTCGCTGGATCAGAAGCTGTATGATGCGGTCAAGGATCAGGCTGGTGCCGCAGGACTCGATTACGAAGACGGTCCTGCGTACTGATTCACACGGTCGACCTCCGCTGAGGTCGACCGTTCCTTCGGTCTTCGTTATGGCCTATATGGCTGATTGATCACATATATCTGTTCCTCTATGAATGCGAATAATTGCCGTGGTCGAATTAGACCATTTATGCCCTCGACGGCCGCCGCAAATAGGCGTACCATTCGGGCAGTTCGCGTAACTCCGCTTGGGCGGTGAAGGGACTCGAATACTGCCAGGCTGGGCCGTCGCGCCGATTAATCGACACTGAATGGGAGGGGCACCCGGCCAGTACGATGGACAGCAACCTAGATCGAGACAATCTCCACAAGATTGTCATTCTGAATCCGAAAGGCGGTTCGGGCAAAACAACACTCGCAACCAATCTTGCCAGTTTCTTTGCGCTGCGCGGACCTCCTCCGACACTGATCGACTGCGATCCGCACGGTTACAGCATGCGCTGGCTGAGCAATCGCTCACCACAGCGACCCAAGGTTTACGGCGTCGAAGCATACGAACACTGCACTCATGCAGGAAAAAGTTCGCAGCTGCACGGCTGGCCAGGTTCGAGTCATCTGATCGTCGACCTCCCCGCCGCGCTTCCGGACGACCAGCTCTACTATCAGACCTACGACGCGAACAGCATATTGATTCCCATCATGCCGTCGGAAATCGATATTTATTCGGCTGCACGCTTTATCGCTGATCTGATGCTCGTTGCTCAATTCGACCGGCGCAACCGCAATCTTGCGATCGTTGCCAATCGCACGCGAAAAAACACCCGGAGTTTTCGCATGCTCATGCGATTCCTGACGAGCCTGGACATTCCGATCATCGCGCAACTGCGTGACAGCCAGAATTACGTGTACGCCGCCGCCTGCGGTATCGGCATCCACGAGATGCCCGCGCACAGGGTCAAGCAGGATATCGAGCAGATGGACCGCATTATCACCTGGCTCGATAACTGGCGCATGCGACGTCTGGATGCAGTCGCTTCAGCCCGATACGAACACGTTCCGCGCGCCGAGGTACTGACTCCGGCTCTGGTCAAACACGACCGTTAGCTCACTGACTTGGATTTACTGCCCTCTCCGGCGTCGATCCATACCTTTTCGTCGTTGCAATGGTAGGCGCGATGAATTTCGTCGTCCCGTAAGGACTGCAGATGCACGTCAAAGCGCCACAGGCGATGCACGTGCTTCAGAACCTCCCTGGCATCGTCTTCATCAAGCGGAACACGATCCCGTTGCAGGTGCTTCAGAGTGATCGAGCGATCGCCTCGCAGTGACACCTCCCAAACCTGAATATCGGGCTCCTGCTTGCTGAGGTTGTACTGGTCAGCCAGTTCTTCCCGAACGCGCCGGTAACCATCATCGTCATGGATCGCCGTGACCTGGATCGCCCGGTCGGCATCGTCATCGAGAATGCTGAACAATTTCAGATCGCGTATCACTTTCGGTGTCAGGTACTGAAGAATGAAGCTCTCATCCTTGTAGTTGGCCATAGCGTGATGCACTGTCTCGAGCCAGTCAGCACCGGCATACTGCGTGGAAAAACGCCGGTCCTCGTCGGTCGGGCTTTCACAAACGCGGCGGATGTCCGAGAACATCGCGAACCCCAATGTGTAGGGATTGATGCCGGAGTAGTACGGTGAATCGAAGTCCGGCTGATAGACAACGTTTGTATGAGACTGCAAAAACTCGAGAATATTGCCTTCGGTGATCAGACCTTCGTCATACAGATCATTCATCAGGTTGTAGTGCCAGAAAGTCGCCCAGCCTTCATTCATGATCTTGGTCTGGCGCTGTGGATAGTAGTAAACGGCAATCTTGCGAACGATGCGCACGATCTCGCGTTCCCAGGGTTCGAGCAGCGGAGCGTTCTTCTCGATAAAGTACAACAGGTTTTCCTGCGGCTCGGACGGGAACCGCGGCCATTTCTCTTTATCCTTCTTTTTCTTCTTCGGAATGGTCCGCCAAAGATCGTTGACCTGTTGCTGAAGGTAGTCTTCACGTTCTTTCTGGCGTTTCTTTTCCTCTTCCCCTGATATCGGACGAGGACGCCGAAATCGGTCGACACCGAGGTTCATGAGTGCGTGACAGGAATCGAGCAACGCCTCCACGGCATCCACGCCATGACGCTCCTCACATTCGCTGATGTAGTCTCTGGCGAACAGAACGTAGTTAACGATCGCGCTCGCGTCGGTCCATTCGCGGAACAGATAGTTGCCCTTGAAAAAGGAATTGTGACCGAAGCAGGCATGCGCAATAACCAGTGCCTGCAGCGTCATGTTGTTTTCTTCCATCAGATAGGCAATACACGGATTCGAATTGATCACGAGTTCGTAGGCCAGACCAATATGGCCCTTGCGATAACGTTGTTCGGTGCTCAGGTATTGTTTGCCGAATGACCAGTGGTGATAGCCGACAGGCATACCGACGGACGAATAGGCATCCATCATCTGATCGGCCGAGATAATTTCGATCTGATTGGGATAGGTATCGAGATGGTACTTTTCAGCGGCGATACGACCGATTTCCCTTTCGAAAGTATCCAACGCCTCGAACGTCCACTCCGATCCCTCGGCAATCGGTTCGCGTTTGCTCACGTTGACTTCCTTTCGAACAAGTCGCGAAACACCGGGAAGATGTCCGCCGGTTCCTTCACGTTGCGCATGGCAAAGCGGTCCGGAAACAGCTCCGGGATGTCACTGTACGTCTGCCAGAGTTCCTGTTCCCTGCCCGATGAAATTTCCACATATGCGAAGTACTGCACCAACGGCAACAGGCTCTTGACCAGCCAGTCGCGGCATTTCGGCGAATCGTCCTGCCAGTTCTCTCCGTCGGAGGCCTGAGCAGCGTAGATATTCCAGCTTTCGGTCGGATAACGCTCACGAACAATCGTATTCATCAGCTCGAGGGCGCTCGATACGACCGTGCCACCGGTCTCGCGGGAGTAGAAAAACTCCTCTTCGTCCACCTCGTCCGCCTTGGTGTGGTGGCGGATAAAGACCACTTCGGTTTTTTCGTAGTGCCGCTTGAGAAAAAGATGCAGCAATACGAAAAATCGCTTCGCGAGGTCTTTGATGTCCTGCGTCATGGAACCGGAAACGTCCATCAGACAAAACATGACCGCGCTCGTGGTGGGTGTCGGTTGCTGAATCATATTGTTATAGCGCAGATCGAAATCGTCGAGGAAAGGAATCTGATTCACGCGCCGCTGCGCACGCTCTAGCTTCGCCGTGAGCTCACGGCGCTTCGCAGACCCGTCCTCATCATCGTCGAGTGCTTCGAGCTCTTGCTCCAGCCCTTTGATCTCGCGACGCATTGCGCCGCCTAAGGCAATACGCCTGGCCTTGGCGCCGCGGAGCGATTGCACGACGTTCAGTCGGGCCGGAATGCCCTCGCGCTGATAGCCGCCTTTGACAAGTTTGTAGGAATCGGAATCTTTGAGTTGCTTGCGAACGAGATTCGGCAGTTCCAGGTCCTCGAACATGAAATCGAGGAATTCCTGCTGGTTGAGTTCAAATACGAACTCGTCCATGCCCTCGCCCTGGTTGCTGGCTTTACCGCCACCGCCACCGCCACCGCCGCTCGGTCGGTCAATACGGTCGCCACGAACAAACTCCTTGTTGCCGGGAAGGACGCGACGCTGTTTACCGCCTTTGCCTTGCCGGAAGATCGGCTCGGAAATGTCCTTCCTGGGTATCGAGATCTCTTCGCCTCGATCCATGTCCGTGATGCTGCGTTTGCTGACTGCATCAGTCACCGCTTCCTTGATGTGCTTGCGGAATCGCTTCAGGAAGCGCTGGCGGTTAACGGCGCTTTTCTGTTTACCCTGTTGCCGCCGATCGATAATGAGGAATGCCATGACTCGTCACTGCGACTTTCGCACCCTCAAATACCACTCCGACAGCAGCCGCACCTGCTTGTTGGTGTAGCCGTATTCCATCAGGCGCTCGACAAAGTCTTCGTGCTTTTTCTGATCCTCGTCAGAAGCGCGCGGATTGAACGAGATGACCGGCAGCAGATCCTCGGTACTCGAAAACATCGTCTTTTCGATGACCAGGCGAAGCTTCTCGTAGCTGGTCCAACTCGGGTTATTGCCGGAATTTGACGCTCGCGCGCGAAGTACGAAGTTAACGACTTCGTGGCGGAAGTCCTTCGGATTGCCGATCCCGGCCGCTTTCTCGATCTTTTCGAGTTCTTCATTCAGCGCGCTATGATCAAGAATTTCACCGGTTTCGGGATTGCGATAGTCCTGGTCCTGTATCCAAAGGTCCGCATAGGTGATATAGCGATCGAAGATGTTCTGACCGTACTGCGAGTAAGATTCGAGGTAAGCCGTCTGAATTTCCTTGCCGAGAAAATCGACGTATTTCGGAGTCAGGTACTCTTTGATGAAATTGATATAGCGATCGCGAATATCTTCCGGAAACTGTTCCTGCTCGATTTGTTTCTCGAGTACGTACATCAGGTGCACCGGATTCGCTGCCGTTTCCTCTGCGTCGAAATTAAAAACCTTGGACAGGATCTTGAAAGCGAATCGCGTGGACAAGCCGGTCATGCCTTCGTCGACGCCGGCACTGTCACGGTACTCCTGGATTGACTTTGCCTTGGGATCGATATCTTTCAGGTTCTCGCCATCATAGACACGAAGCTTCGAATAGATACTCGAATTCTCGTGCTCTTTCAGTCGCGTCAGAACCGAGAACTGCGCCAGCATGCGCAGCGTATCGGGGGCGCAGGGCGCATCGGCAAGCGAGCTGTTGCGTAGCAACTTCTCGTAGATTTGAATTTCTTCGGTGGCCTGCAGACAGTACGGTACCTTGACGATATAAACGCGATCGATAAAGGCTTCGTTGTTCTTGTTGTTCTTGAATGATCGCCATTCGGCTTCGTTCGAGTGTGCGAGCACGATGCCTTCGAATGGAATCGAACCGATCGCCTCGGTTCCGTTGTAGTTCATCTCCTGCGATGCGGTCAGCAGCGGGTGCAGGACCTTGATCGGCGCCTTGAACATCTCGACGAATTCGAGGATGCCCTGATTGGCATGACACAGACCGCCCGAGAAACTGTAGGCGTCGGGGTCGTTTTGCTTGAATTCCTCGAGTTTGCGAATATCGACTTTGCCGACGAGTGCCGATATGTCCTGGTTATTCTCATCACCCGGTTCGGTCTTGGCTATCGCCAGTTGATTGAGCATCGACGGGTATTGCTTGACCACGCGAAACTGGCGAATGTCCCCATTGAATTCACGGAGCCGCTTGGCTGCCCAGGGAGACATGACACCTTGTACGTAACGCAGCGGTATGCTGAACTCCTCTTCGAGAATTTTTCCATCTTCGTCCGGATTGAACAGACCAAGAGGCGATTCCTGAATGGGCGATCCTTTCAGCGCATAAATTGGCTGGTTCTGCATCAAATCCTTGAGTTTTTCCGCGAGCGATGACTTGCCGCCACCTACCGGTCCCAACAAATACAGAATCTGTTTCTTCTCTTCGAGTCCCTGGGCGGCGTGGCGGAAAAAGGAGACGATCTGCTCGATACATTCCTCCATCCCGTAGAAGTCATTGAACTGCGGGTATCGTTTAATGATTTTGTTGGAATGGATGCGCGACAGGCGAGGGTCTTTCGCCGTGTCGACGAGTTCGGGCTCACCGATGGCCAGAAGCAGGCGTTCGGCGGCGGACGCATAAGCGGACGAGTCGCTTTTGCAGATTTCAAGATATTCTTCTAAGCTGATTTCTTCTTGTTGTGTATCTTCAAATCGGGACTGGTATTTGCCGAAGATACTCATGTTGATCCTCCAGGTTTAGGAAAGCCGATTCACAGCAATTAATTAAAAGTAAGTCTCCTTGCTTTCCGCCTCATGAGTCATTTCATTATTGGACCGAATATTCGCAGCCGTCCGTTGGCTATCTACGCCTGATAAAGACTACCCGCGCTGGCCTGAACAGAATGTGACGCAGCTATCATTTGTTAACATAAGGCAAGAACTAATTACTTAGTAGACCCGTCCAGGACTGAAGAAATTCCAACAATCTGGATTGGCAGCGGCGTACGGCTGGTTTCAGGGCTGGGTCTGTCTGCCGGAGCCTTTACGGTTCAGGGCCCCGGAGCTGACGCGCGGCCCGTCTGCCCGGAATATCGCGCCTTATATCGCGATATAAATGTCCGCAAATCCGGGACGGGTTACCCGAAGGAGAGATGTAGTTAAGCCTTTTCCGGGTGAGCAAGCCGGGTTCGACACCGTGGCCGCCTTTCGCGGGCCCGCTGCTCAGGTGATTCCCGACAGGGGCTAGTCGCCGAATTTCTTTTTCAGCGTCTCGGCCAGAAACTGGCCCGTGCAGTTGTAAGGATCGCAGTCGCTGTCGCAGGCGTCTTCAATCTGTAAGGACGTGACCTCGATTGCGTCGATGGCAGATGGCTCGTCTGCGCTCAGCTGCGCGATCTCGAAGTTTTTCCTGACGATTCGTGCGGGCGCTTTCTGTGGCGCTGATTTATCGGTTGACATAAGGATTTCTCCTGCACTCCATGTGACGGAGTCATCGTAAGGCGGAGCCGGGGGTGCTGTGAATGGCCGTCGTCGGACGACAGCTACCGTTCGTCAGGCCGCTACCGTTCGTCGGCGCAGACGTACCGCTTGTCGGCGACGTGCTGAATGCGTCCACAACAACTACGGGTGTTTCTGTCCGCTGGTACTCGTGTTCTTTGTAGCCGGATTTGCGAGAATGGCGACACGGCAGCAATTCCGAAACAGGAAACAGCGTGATCGATACGGAACTGTGGGCAGCAGCAGCCAGGGACATCTTCTGGTACCGGGCACCAACCGTCGTATTAGACGACAGCAAGCCGCCATTTTATCGCTGGTATCCCGATGGCGTAACGAACGTCTGTTACAACGCGCTGGATATTCACGTGCAGGAAGGCCGCGGCGAGCAACTGGCCGTCATCCATGACAGCCCCGTCACGGATTCCAAAGCCAGCCTCACTTACTCGGAGCTGCTCGATCGCGTCGCCCGGCTTGCGGGCGTATTGTCTGCCGAGGGTGTCGGGAAAGGCGATCGGGTCCTTGTCTACATGCCGATGGTGCCAGAGGCACTGATCGCCATGCTGGCATGCGCCCGTCTGGGCGCGATCCATTCGGTCGTCTTCGGCGGTTTTGCGAGCCATGAACTGGCCGTGCGCATTGACGACGCAACGCCTAAGGTGGTGTTGTCAGCGTCCTGCGGCATAGAGCCGACACGTGTCGTACCCTACAAGCCGCTCCTGGATCAGGCGATCCGGATAGCCCAACACAAGCCGCAGCGATGCGTCATTTTGCAGCGGCCGCAGCAGGTCGCGGAGTTGCTCTCCGGACGCGATCTCGACTGGATCGATGCTCTGCAAAATGCCGAAGCAGTGGACTGTGTGCCGGTTGCCGCGAACGATCCGCTGTACATACTGTATACCTCGGGCACGACGGGCCAGCCGAAGGGCGTGGTGCGAGATACCGGTGGCAGCATCGTTGCATTGAAATGGAGTATGTCCAACATCTACGACGTGCAGCCTGGCGATGTGTATTGGGCGGCCTCGGATGTCGGCTGGGTGGTTGGTCACTCCTATATCGTCTACGGCCCGCTGTTCAATGGCAACACGACACTTATCTATGAAGGCAAGCCGGTCGGGACACCAGATGCGGGCGCTTTCTGGCGCGTTATCTCCGAGTACAAGGTCAAGGTCCTGTTTACGGCGCCGACAGCGTTTCGCGCCATCAGGAAAGAAGACCCGGAAGGCAAGCACATTGCCCGCTACAATCTTGACTGCCTGCAGTCATTATTCCTCGCCGGGGAGCGCTGCGATCCGGACACCCTGAACTGGGCGAGCGACAAACTCGGCGTCCCGGTCATCGACCACTGGTGGCAAACCGAGACGGGCTGGCCTATCTGCTGCAACTGCCTCGGGATCGAACGGCTACCGATCGTTCCGGGCTCGCCCGCCCGGCCGGTTCCCGGCTACAAGGTCGACGTACTCGACAGCAGTGGCAAGCCGGTCGCGCCCGGCGAAATCGGTGCACTCGTTATCGAGTCGCCGCTGCCGCCCGGCACGTTTACCACGTTGTGGAATGCCGACGACCGCTTCGAGGATGCGTATTTCAAAACATTTCCCGGTTACTACGAGACCGGCGATGCCGGCTACATCGATGACAACGGATACGTTTTTGTCATGGCACGCACCGACGACGTCATCAACGTCGCCGGCCATCGCCTTTCCACAGGAGCAATCGAAGAAGTGTTGGTGGCACATGCGGACGTTGCCGAGTGTGCCGTCGTAGGTATTGCGGATGCGATGAAGGGTCAGTTGCCGCTTGGCCTGCTGGTGCTCAATTCCGGAGTGGATCGCCCGGCCGATGAGATTGTCAGGGAAGTCGTGCAGAAGGTGCGCGATGAGATCGGCCCGGTGGCCGCGTTCCGCAAGTGCATCGTGATCGACCGGCTCCCCAAGACCCGATCGGGCAAGATACTTCGCAGCACGATGCGCAGTATTGCGGATGGCCAACCCTGGCAGATGCCGGCAACCATCGATGATCCTGTGGTACTCGAGGAAATTGCCGATGCGTTGAGCGTCCTGTCTTCGACGTAATCCGGCGCGCTGCCCGGCTACGCGCTTCGATACAGTTTTGTCATGACGAACTCTTTGTGCCCGAGCGCTTCCGCCGCGGTCATACGACCATTGGATGTTCGCACTATCATGTCGATCAACTTGTCGCCGGCCTGGTCCATCGTCAGATCGCGTGTCAGTATGCCCGTGACGTCCACATCGATATGCTCGGACATCGTGCGCATCGTACGAGGATTCGCAGTAATCTTGATGACGGGCAGAATAGGGTTACCAATGATGTTGCCCTGACCGGTCGGGAACGCATGTACGACAAATCCGGCGGCGGCCATCAGGGTTACACATTCTGCAGCCGCTGATGATGAATCCATGAAATAGAGGCCCGGGCCCTTGGCGGGTTCTTCCGCCGGACCAAGCACGTCGATAAACGACACGTGCTTGCCGATTTTTTCCAGATTGCCGAACGCTTTTTCTTCGATCGTAGAGAGACCACCTTCGATGTTGCCCTTGGTCGGTTGGCTGTCAGAGAGATCAGATGTCTTGTGCGCTTCGATCACCTCATCCTGGTAGGCCTGAAACGTGCGCATGAATTTCTCACCGATCTCAGGCGATATGGCGCGCTCCTTGCACAGATGCTCGGCCCCGGTGAGCTCCGAGGTTTCTCCGAATACACCGCAAATACCCTTCGGTATCAGCTTGTCGTACATGTTGCCCACCGTCGGATTCGAGCCGATTCCCGACGTCGTGTCAGACTCGCCGCATTTGGTGGATATCCACAAATCGGAAATCTCGCACTCTTCGCGCTGCCGTTCCGTCGCCCAATGCACAAACTCTTTCGCCCTGCGCGACGCGTTTGCGATCGTTGCAATGTCGCCATTCTTCTCAATCGCAAAGCCGGCGACCGGTTTACCGGTGGCTGCAATGCCGTCCACTATTTTTTGAGTCCAGCCTGGCTCGATACCGATCACTATGCATGCGGCTATGTTGGGGTTGGATCCGGTTCCTATCATGGTGCGAAAATGCAGATCCAGATCCTCACCGAACTGCAGACGGCCATAGGCGTGAGGCAAACCGATGGTGCCCTGGATGTTGTTGGCAACAGCCTCGCAGGCCGCGTTCGAGATATCGTCGACCGGCAAGATGGCAACGTAGTTGCGAATCCCAACGCGACCATTTTCTCGCCGGTAGCCCATAAAAGTTTCATTCGCAGACATCGTATTTGCTCCTCTACCAGCGTTTGGTCTTCAAATTGTGAACGTGAACATGCTCGCCGGCGGCCACTGACGAGATCATCTGCCCGATGTCCTCGCCATACTTGATGATTGTGTCCCCCTCACCCAGATCGACGAGAGCCACTTTGTGACCGATCGGTACGTCCTGCCCGGCGACAAGCGTGAAATCCGAATCATCTTCGGTAACGACGCAAAGCATTTCGTCCCCTTTCTTGAGTTCTTCAACGACAACCACGCCGACATTGTCACGTCGGTCATGTACCAGGAGTTGCGGGATAGCCATAGGTGGGCTCCTCTTCGGCTGCGAGCAGGTTCAATTCGAGGCGCGTCCGATCGGGCTGAGCGCTTCTTTTTGTATCTTATATAAGATATATTATTGTTCCTCAGTCGGCAATGCCGAATATGGCCGGTAACCCATAATCATGCAGTCACAGCAAGCCATCTCAGCAATTCCCGACTTTCAGCCGCTCTATAAACAGGTCCACACCGTTCTCGTGAAACGCATCGCGAACGGCGATTGGGGACCCGGGCAGGCGCTGCCCAGCGAACAGGCACTGGCGCTGGAACTCGGTGTCAGCCAGGGAACCGTGCGCAAGGCGATGGATGCACTGGCGGCACAAAGCCTGATAGTGCGCCAGCAGGGTAAAGGCAGTTTTGTCGCCGAGCACACTCAGGAACACTCGCTGTACCGCTTTTTTCGCATCTCGCGGCCGGCTCCGGATGGCGCGCGGGTTACTCCGGAACTGGGTGCCGCGAAAATCAAGCGGCGCCCTGCCAGTCTCGTGGAACAGGCCAAGCTGCAACTCGACAAGGGCGATGAGATTGTGGAAATTCGGCGCACGCGGCTGGTCGACCAGTCGCCAGCCATTGTCGAGAAAATCATTCTGCCGCTCGCGCTGTTTCCCGATATCGATAGCAACGAGATGCTGCCGAATACTCTGTATTCACTGTACCAGGGTGTCTACGGCATCAGCGTCGCCGGCGTAAGGGAGGAGTTGCGCGCGGTGCTGGCCAACAAGCGCGACGCGCGATCGCTGGGTGTTGCGTCGGGGTCGCCGCTGTTGCAGATCGACAGGGTCGCGATTGGACTCGACGATCGCCATGTAGAATGGCGCGTGAGTCGTTGCGACACGCGACACGTCGTCTATGCGGTCGACGTGAATTAGGTGACAGTCAAGCGAGTACCAGACGATGGCTAAACGAAATTTCGGCCTGCCCGGGCGACGCGGCAAAGCTTGGAGCTTCTTTGTTCTTGTCAGCCTGCTGGCGCTGCAGGCGTCCGCGGAAGTCACCCGAATCGACGTGACGTCACGTGGCGCTTTACCCGGGAACAAATCATATGGCCTGGCCGGCGCGTATGAAAAACTGGCAGGCAGGATCCACTTCGAGCTTGATCCGCTGAACCCGGCCAACCAGATCATCGTGGACATCGACCGCGCCCCTCTGAATGCCAGTGGTAAGGTCGAGTTTTCCGCCGACTTCTTCCTGCTCAAGCCGCGGGATGTCACCCGTGGCAACGGCACCCTGCTCTTCGGAGCATCAAACCGCGGCAGCAAGAGGCTGCTGACTTTTTTTAACCACGCACAGGCCGAGGGCCGGAAGTGGGATGAGCCGGACCCGGCAATCGAAGCACATCTCGGCGACGGGTTTCTGATGCAAAACGGCTTCACGCTGCTCTGGGTGGGGTGGCAGTTCGATCCGCCGATGAACGGCGAGAACCTGCGCGCCTACCTGCCAGCCATCGAGGACCGCGACCGGCCCATCGAAGGGCTGGCACGCAGCGACTTCGTTGTTACCGAGAAAGTGTTCGATTTCACGCTCGGAGACCGGAACCACATCCCTTACCTCGTATCAGATCCGCAGGCGCCGGAAAACATTCTGACGGTCCGCGATTCTGTAGAAGCCGAACGTCAACTCATCCCGCGTGAGCGCTGGAGGTTCGCCCGTCTGGAAGGAGAGGTGCCTGTCCCCGATGCGGGCCGCGTCTACCTGGACAGCGGCTTCGAGCCACACAAGATTTATGAGGTGGTCTACAAGACCAGCAACCCGACCCTGATTGGCCTTGGCCCGGCCGGCATCCGCGACATCGTCTCCTTGTTGAAATATGAGTCCGCCGCGGCTCTCTCCATAGAGCCCGATACGATCAGGCGGGCTATCGGCTTCGGTCTGTCCCAGCCTGGCCGATTGCTGCGCACATTTCTGTATCAGGGCTTTAACGTCGATGAGCATGAGCGCAAAGTCTTTGACGGCGTAATGGCGCACATCGCAGGGGCAGGCCGTGGCAGCTTCAATCTGCGCTTTGGGCAGGCGTCGAGAGACGCACACGCGTTTCTGAATTTCTTCTATCCCACCGATATCTTCCCGTTTACCGATGTCGCGCAGACCGATCCGGTAACCGGCGAGAAAGGTGGCCTCCTCAGTCACCTCGCGCCGGAATATCTGCCCAGGTTTTTCCAGACTAACTCTTCCTACGAATACTGGGGCAGGGCTGCATCGCTGTTGCACACTACAGTGGATGGCGCGAAAGATGCGCCCATGATGGACAATGCGCGCATCTATCATTTTGCCGGAGGCCAGCACCTGCCCGAAAAATATCCGCCTCCGAGAAAGAACGGACGGCAACTGAACAACCCCAATGATTACTCCTGGACGATGCGGGCCTTGTTGCTGGCCATGAATCAGTGGATCACCGATGGTTCATTGCCACCGCCCAGCCGTTATCCGAGGATCGACGACGGCACTCTCGTTGCTCCCACCGACGTCAGTTTTCCGAAGTTACCCGGCATCGACTTCCCGACCAAGCCGCATAAAGCCTATCGGGTGGACTATGGTCCGGACTTCGCCAGTCGCGGTGTCATCGGCAAACAACCTCCGGACGTCGGCCCTGCCTTTCCGATACTGGTGCCACAGGTTGACGCGGATGGCAATGAGACCGGTGGGCTGCGGACGCCGGATATCGCAGTCCCGTTGGCAACCTACACCGGCTGGAACCTGTACAGCAGTGAATACGGCCCGGAAGACGAAATTGCGCACATGTCAGGATCGTATATCCCGTTTGCGGCAACGCGTGAGCTGCGCGAATCCGGTTCGGACCCGCGCCCGTCGATCGCCGAGCGTTACACGAGCAGGGAGCATTACCTGGGGCTGGTTGCCAAAGCCGCGCTCGAACTCGCCGATGAGGGCTTCCTGCTCGATGCGGACTTGCCGGAGATATTGCTACGCGCCCTGCAACACTGGGACTATCTGATGTCCCTTGCTCCCGGGGAGCTCGATGCTCCCGCCGATGAGGATGTCTGCACGATCTCCAGAATGGGCAAGGATTGCGGGTTCTAGATCAGGCGGTCTCCAGTTTGAGCAGTCTCGCCAACGTACCGCCGAGGATCGCCTCCCGGTCGTCATCACTAAGACCCGGCACGCTCAGTACATGTGCAATCGCGTTGCGGTTCTCCATACCGTAGGGGTAATCCGTACCGAGCACGATCTGGCTAACGCCTGCCTCATTGATCAGATGTTCCAGGTTCCTGGTCCGATAGATCAGTGAATCGAAGTAGATCTGTCGCAGATATTCGCTGGGCTTCTTCTGTTCCTCACCGCGGCAACCGCGGTCGTTGCTGGTATGACAATGATCCGAGCGGCCGATATAGGACGGCAAGAAGCCACCTCCGTGCGCCGCGACGATTTTCAGGCCGGGGTAACGATCGAGGGTGCCTTCGAAAATGAGGTGCGACAGCGCCACGGTCGTCTCCAGAGGGTTGCCGATGATGTTGCCGAGTCGGCCACGCCCTGCGAAGCGTTCTTCGCCCTGTTCAAATCCCCGCGGGTGCAGGAAGACGATCACGTCGAGTTCTTCGGCCTTGGCCCAGAAAGGACTGAATCGCGGATCCGCCAGTTCCAGGCCATCGATGCTGCACGTCGTCATGACGCCGCGGTGTCCCAGTTTCTTTACGGCGTACTCGAGCTGCGACGCTGCCAGATCGGGATGCTGCAGCGCGACAGCACCGATCGGCACAAAACGGTCAGGATGCGCGGCGCTGACCTCGGCAAGTTTTTCGTTCTGAACCCTGACGATTTTCTCGGCGAGATCGCGATCGGCCCAATGGAAATACTGGCCAACACTGATACTCAGCGCCTGCACATCGATGCCGGTCGCGTCCATGTCGGCAATCCTGACGGACACGTCCGTCGCCCGACTGAGGGGATTGGGATCATAGGGGTTGCGACCGCCCAGCGCCTCGTGCCCGTCAATCAAAGGCCAGACGTCCGCAACCTCGGAGTGACAATGAACATCGACGGTCAGCATGCGCTTGCCGTTGACCATGACCGGGCGCGGAAAGTCGGCCTGCAGCGTATCGGGATCCCTGCTCACTTTTGTCGCATCGGCCAGGGTACTGGCTACCGAGCAACCAACAAAACTGATACCCGCACTCGCGGCGAATGCTGCCTTGAGAAATTCACGACGATTTGGAGTGGTCTCTTTCTTTTCGGTTTTTCTGTTCATATCACCTACCCAGGCCATGCATAGTATTGTGAAAGATGTTCAATCCTGCTGCGGAATGATGGGCAGCAAAACGTGGGACGGAAAATCCGGACCCATGTGAATACTGTTGCCACCCAGCTTGTACGCT
>JAOTVR010000038.1 GCA_029863305.1 Gammaproteobacteria bacterium
AGGACGGGCAGAGCTTCCGACAGGACCAGAGGCGCATCAAAGCTGTAGATCATGAAGTGCATGTCGCCGGGCTCACACCCCTCTGGCTCGTACAACTCGACGGTGCGGGGCACGCGATTGGCCAGCATGTCCTCAATGCGACTGACATCACTGCATGCTTCGCGTGGTGTAACGTCTTCCTGGTAACTCAGAGGGAATACGTCGCGATATGCACGATAGAGTCTGGGGCCTTCATCGGTTCCAAGTGCCGTAGCCAATTCCTGCCGCAGCCGGTCGGACCAGGTAATGACGACTTTGGCAATTTGCTCTTCTATCAGATGAATGCTGATACGTGGTCGATCTGCCGACGGCGTGTGTACTACGATGTGTACTCTCGCCAGAACGGCGTCCGATATCTGCACGCTGGAGTTGACATCGGTGCCGGCAAACGCGTCTTTGAGGATCTTCTCGATTCTCCGCCGCACTCGCGTCGTATATTTTTCCCTCGGCACGTAAACCAGGCAGGAAAAAAAGCGTCGGAATGCGTCCCGCCGCAAAAAGAACCTGACTCGCCGCCGGTCTTGCAGGTTGAGTATCCCCACGGTCGTGCGAGCGAGGTCTTGCACCGATGCGTGAAACAGTTCGTCTCGCGGATAATTATTGATGATGTGCAGTAGTGCCTTGCCGCGATGCCCGACCGGTTCGACATGACCGCGCTCGAATATCTTTTCGATCTTGTGCCGGAGTAGCGGAATATTGCGCGGCGTTTCACTGTACGCCGCCGATGCGAACAGGCCGATAAAGCGTCGTTCGCCGCAGACCTCGCCGGCTTCGTCGTAGATCTTGACGCCGATGTAATCGAGGTAGGCATTGCGGTGCACGGTCGAACGCGAATTGGCCTTGGTCAGGATCAGCCAATCTCTGGATCGTTTCAGACGGTGCATTTCCGCGGTGAGTTCGATCGTGTGTCCTGCGCGTTTCTTGCGAGAGAGCAGCCCGAGAGCGCTGCCTTTGACGGGTTTGAGGTACACGCTGCCGTTGCGGTTGATGAGCCTGTACTCGCGGAAGCCGAGAAATGTAAAGTGGTCATCGGCCAACCACTGCAGGAACTCCTGGCTTTCCGCGCGCAACCCGGGATCGGCACGTCGCGGCCCCAGTTGCAGCGTTTCGCGCGTCTCAACCATTTTCTTGCGCATCTTGCTCCAATCGCGAACCGCGAGCCGGATATCCGACAAGACACTCCTGATCTCCAGTTCCAGCAGCCTCAGTTCCTGTGGGTCTGTCTCGCGATCGATCGCAAGTCGAATAAAAGACTCGGGACGACCGGCGTCGTCGCGCGACTTGCCGATGCCCTTGATATTGCCATCGGCGTCGCGCTGGACGCGAATGATCGGATGCACGGTGATGTGTACTGACAGGTCGTGTCGGTTGATGGCGGCCGAAACGGAGTTGACCAGGAACGGCATGTCGTCGTTGATCATTTCGACAAATGTATAAGCCGACTCATAGCCATGTTCTTTAATGGTGGGATTATAAATTCTGAGTCGTGCCTGGCCTTTGCGACGACCAGCGCCAAACTCGAGATGACTGAGAGCGATCTGCGCCATGATCTGCGTCGATCTGCCTTCGAGGTCCTCGACCGGAACATTCGCGACATACTGTCTCAGAAACTCTCTCATCTGCCGCGGGTCTGACAAATGTGTGCTCTTCACTCGAGCCGCGAGGATCTCCTCGACGATACTGTTCTTGCGGTCGCTACCGCGGCGCAGCTTTTTTCGCGTCACTTTTCGATCTCCGGTTCGATCAGTTGCCGAGCTGGCGTGCCTTATCCAGTAGTTGCTCGAGGACCGTGCTGAATGTGTCGTAGTCCTGTGCGCTGATGTCCTGCAGCAGCTCACGCTCGAATTGCAGGGCGAGCCTTGCAATTTCATTGTGAACCTCGCGCCCTTGCTCCGACAGGTTCAGGATCGAGCGGCGCCGGTCTGCATCGGCGAATTCGCGATCGATGCGTCCGTTCTTGATCAACTTGGTGACGGCCCGACTGACTGCGACTTTGTCCATCAATGTGCGATCAGCTACCTCAACGGCCGACAGACCCGGATAGCGCCCGAGGACTGCGATGACGCGCCACTCCGGTATCGACACTCCAAATCGTTTTTCATAGACGCGGGCGATATTGGTACTGACAGTGTGCGATGTGATGGACAGTCGGTAGGGCAGGAATTTTTCGAGGATCAGATCGTCATTCATCGTCTTATCGCTAGCGTCGGGGCTTGGCGGAAGGAGCTACAGTTTACGCCAGGTGGGGTGAAGCAAGGTAGTCTGTTGACTGCATTTCGATGAGACGACTGACGGTTCGGTCGAATTCCGACGTCAGCCGCCGGCCCGCGTACAGCGCGTCGACGGCCACAGCCGCGGCGATAATGAGTTTGACGCGGCGGTCGTAAAACTCATCGACCAGTGCGACAAACCGCCGCGCCTGATTTTCAAGCGCGCCATCCAGTCTCGGTATACCCGAGACGATGACCGTCGGGTACCAGCGGGCGATCTCGATATAGTCATTCTGGCTGCGCGGCCCGTCACAAATATCGTCGAAACTGAACCAGGCAATCCCTTTTGCGCAATACAGGGCCCGAATATCGCGACCGTTGATGTCGAGCATGCTGTTGGCGGCGATCTGACTGGACGCCGATTCGTCAAAATAGTGCTGCAGTCTGGCCTGGGCGTTGTCGTCATCGGGTGACAGATAAGTGCCGGCCTGTTGCAAGAGCCGCAGGCGATAGTCAACCCCACCGTCCATGTGCACCACGTGCGTGTGGCGCTTTAACATCTCGATCGCAGGTACGAACCGTTGTCGCTGCAGGCCGTCTTTGTAAAGTCCGTCCGGCGCGGCGTTTGACGTGGTGACCAGTATGACGCCACGGCGAAACAGACCGTCCAACAGTCTGCCGAGGATCATCGCATCACCGATATCGCTCACGAAGAACTCGTCGAAACACAGTACGCGGGTGTCGTTCGCGATTTCCGCGGCAACCTCGTCAAGCGGGTCTTCGATCGTGCCCATTGCCTGCAGTCGCGAGTGAACCTCGTGCATCATGCGGTGAAAGTGAATGCGCTTTTTTTGGCCGAGTGCAAGCGTCTCGAAGAACAGGTCCATCAGAAAGGTCTTGCCACGACCGACACCACCCCAGATGTACAGCCCTTGTATGCCGTCGGCGTACGCCGGGCCGGCGCTGGCGAACAGGCGTCCCAGGCCGCGCCGCGGCCTGGGCGTCAGCAGCCGTTGCTGTAGCTCATCGAGCAGCGTAACCAGCTTGTCCTGTGCTGCGTCACGCTGATGGCCTTCGCGCCGGAGGCTGTCCTCATAGGCCTCGCGAATACTCAAGTTTCCGGTTATCCTTTTTCTGTGGCGCGGCAGATGCCGGGCATCACTCCAATTCTATCTCTGAGTCCGGGGAATATGACAGAAGCTACTGAACGCGAATCCATGGAATTCGATGTCGTTGTCGTTGGCGGCGGGCCGGCAGGTCTGGCGGCGGCGTGCCGCTTGTTGCAACTCGATGACAACCTTTCAGTCGTCGTGCTCGAGAAAGGATCGGAAATTGGCGCGCATATTCTGTCTGGCAACGTTTTTGAACCCAGTGGGCTGAATGAGCTGTTTCCTGACTGGAAAGATCGCGGCGCACCGGTAAGTACCGAGGTCACCGGCGATGATGTGTATTTTCTGACCAGCGCGGAAAAGGGTATCAGGACGCCGGGACTATTCGTGCCGCGGCCAATGCACAACAAGGGCAACTACATCATCAGCCTGGGACGGCTCTGTCAGTGGATGGGCGAACAGGCCGAGGCCATGGGCGTGAATGTGTTTCCCGGTTTCGCGGCATCCGAAGTGTTGTACGACGAGCAGGGCAGAGTGACTGGCGTTGCGACCAGCGATGTGGGGATCGGAAAGAACGGCGAGCGCAAAGCGACCTATCAGCCCGGCTACGAATTGCTCGGCAAGTACACGATTTTTGCCGAAGGCGTGCGCGGCAATCTTGGTGAAGAGCTCATGACCCGGTTCAATTTGCGCGAAAACGCGGATCCACAACATTACGGCATCGGCATCAAGGAGTCCTGGGAAATAGATCCGGCCAAACATCGCGAGGGACTCGTCGTGCACACGGCGGGGTGGCCGCTGGACAATCACACCGAAGGCGGTGGATTTCTGTATCACGCGGCGAACAACCAGGTGTTTCTTGGCCTGATTATCGCGCTCGATTACAAGAATCCTCACCTGTCGCCTTTCGAAGAATTTCAACGCTGGAAGTTGCACCCGAAAATCCGGCAATACCTCGATGGCGGCCAACGCATCGGCTATGGTGCACGCGCAGTAAACAAAGGCGGCCTGCAGTCCTTGCCGAAGCTGGCGTTTCCGGGCGGCATGCTGGTCGGTTGCGACGCGGGATTCTTGAATGGCGTCAAAATCAAAGGTGCGCATACGGCTATCAAGACCGGCATGCTCGCAGCCGAGAGTGTGCACAAGGCGCTGTCGTCAGGCGACACGGGCCAGGCGGAGCTCGGCGACTACGAGCAAAGCGTCAATGCATCATGGGTCTACAAGGAACTGCACAGCGGCCGGAATTTCGGGCCCGCGCTGGTCAGGTTCGGGACCTTCTGGGGGGCGGCGTTTACCTTCATTGATCAAAACATCTTTTTCGGCAAATTGCCGTTCACCTGGCGCAATCCGGCGACTGATCACGGCTCGCTGCGAAAAGCCAGTGAGGCAGAGGTCATTGAATATCCGAAACCCGATGGCGTGATCACTTTCGATCGCCTGTCGTCAGTATTCTTGTCGAGCACCAATCATGAGGAAGATCAGCCGTCACACCTGAAGCTCAAGGATGAGTCGATTCCGATCGAATTCAATTTGCCGAACTATGACGAACCGGCGCAGCGCTATTGCCCTGCCGGTGTTTACGAAGTGGTAGAACAAGACGGTAATAAAGTTTTCGAGATCAGCGCGGCGAATTGCGTGCACTGCAAGACCTGCGACATAAAGGATCCGCGACAGAATATCGTCTGGACCGTCCCGGAAGGCGGCGGCGGCCCGAATTACTCTGGCATGTAACAGCGGCCACCAGCCGCTATTTCGGCTGCATGCGTATGGCGCCGTCGACGCGAATCGTTTCGCCGTTGACCATTGCAGTTTGGTAAATGAACTCGACGGCATCAGCGTACTCTTCGGGCCGGCCGAGCCGTGGCGGAAACGGCACTTGCTTGCCAAGCGACTCCTGCACTTCCTCAGGCATGCCGGCAACCATCGGTGTCAGGAATACGCCCGGTGCGATCGTATTGACGCGAATGCCGAACTGCGCGAATTCACGTGCGAGTGGCAGCATCATGCCGACGATGCCGCCCTTCGATGCCGAATACGCGGCCTGACCAATCTGACCCTCGAACGCCGCGATTGATGCGGTACTGATGATGACCCCGCGTTCGCCGTCTGGCGTCGGCTCATTGTGCTGCATGAAAGCCGCCGCTTCCTTGGTGACGTTGTAGCTGCCTACAAGATTGACCTGAATGACCTTATTAAAGAGTTCGCTCGGCCACGGTCCGTCACGACCCAGCGTTCGGCCGGCTGTCGCAATTCCTGCGCAATTCACGGCGAGCGTGATGCCACCCATCGTCTCATTCGCCTGCCGCACGGCTTCCTTGACCGACGCTTCGTTCGAGACATCCGTATTGACGAACGACGCTCGCGCGCCGAGCTTAGCGGCGCCCGACGCGCCCTGATCGTCGTTGATGTCCAGCAGTACAACCTGCCCGCCGGCGTCTATGACACGTTGCGCTGTTGCAAAACCAAGACCTGATGCACCGCCTGTGATGACGGCTTTCGCGCTTGCCAGTTTCATAGTCTGTTCCTCTAGATTAATTCGACGCCGATCGCCACGGCTTCACCGCCACCGATGCAGAGCGACGCGACGCCTCGCTGCAGCTTGCGCGCTCGCAATGCGTGCAACAAGGTTGTCGTAATGCGCGCCCCGGTGGCGCCGATAGGATGGCCCAGCGCGCAGGCGCCGCCATTGACATTGACCCTGGCGTGCTCGATGCCGACGTCGCGCATCGCGGCCATCGTCACCACGGCGAAGGCCTCGTTGATTTCGTAAAGGTCGACGTCGTCGGGGCTCCAGCCGAGTTTCTCCTGCACGTTTTTTATCGCGGACACAGGCGCCGTCGTGAACCAGGCAGGTTCCTGCGCAAAACTGGAATGACCGACGAGACGTGCCATTGGCTTCAATCCTCGGCGCTCGGCCTCAGACGCCCTCATCAGCAGGGTCGCCGCCGCGCCATCAGAAATTGACGACGAGGTCGCTGCGGTGACGGTGCCGTCTTTCCTGAACGCAGCGCGCAAAGTCGGGATCTTCTCGACGCTTACCGTGCCGGGGGTCTCGTCAGTTTCGACGGTGAGCTCTTTCTTGCGCGTTTTGACTGTGACCGGTGCAATCTCGGCCGCGAACGTCCCGTCAGCGACGGCCGCTTGTGCCCGGCTTACCGACTCGATGGCGAAGGCGTCCTGCTCTTCACGCGAGAAGCCGTACTTTGCGGCCGTTTCCTCGGCGTAATGCCCCATCATCTGGTTTTGCCAGGGATCCTGGAGGCCGTCATAAAACATATGGTCGAGGACTTCCTGGTGTCCCATGCGGTAGCCGCTGCGGGCTTTGGGTAACAGGTACGGCGCATTGCTCATGGATTCCATTCCGCCGGCTACGACGACGGATGCACTGCCGGCCTTGAGGAGGTCGTGACCCAACATGATCGTCATCATTGCCGAGCCGCACATCTTGTTGACCGTGGTGGTCGCGGTACCGACAGGAATACCGGCGCTCAGGGCTGCCTGTCGCGCCGGTGCCTGGCCAAGCCCCGCCGGCAGGACACAGCCCATAAGGACCTGATCGATGTCGGCTGCGTCGATATCGGCAGCCAGTATCGCCCCGGTGATCGCTGCTGCGCCGAGTTGCGGGGCAGACGCTGCGGACAACACGCCTTGAAACGCGCCTATTGGCGTGCGTTTTGCGGCGACAATCACAACCGGATCTGAGCTCATTTATTTAACCCATATTAAAATTTCGGGTCGATACTTTCCTGCAAAATCCCGCGCGGCGCAATACGCAAGAATGGCTATATTTTCTGCAAATCGGGCTCACCGAGCGCCGCCAGAATCTGTTGCCGGGCCTTCTCGGCGAGTTCGCGATGGTTCGAGAACGACGGATCGTCGGGCATAATCGCCGGCAATACCTCGAAGCGCGGCCTGACCGGCCACGGCCACAGCCGGTCGGCCGGCAGCATTTCGCGTGTTCCGGTTATGGCGATCGGCACAACCGGCATATTGCCCTTCACGGCGGACACAAACGCACCGGCTCGAAAGCGTCCGACTCCCGGCTCCTTGCGGAATGTACCCTCGGGGAAAAACGCCAGGGAGTCCCCTTCTCTGGCAGCCTTGACCAGTTTGCGCGCATCGCGGGCACTCCCGGCGGATTCGAAGCGCTCCACGAATTTCGAACCCGAGCGCCGCAGCAGGAAATGCGCTATGGGGATCTTGCGCATTTCGCCCTTGATCACGAACGAAAAACGGTGCGGCAGGTATCCCTTGAGCAGCATGCCATCGACGTAACTGGCATGATTGGCCACGACTACGGCGCGGCCATCCGGCACGTTTTGCAGCCCGCGTATCTCGGCCGGCACTCCCGCGAGAATGAATATCGCTCGCGACGCCGCGGCGGCGAGCCAGTGGCGGCGTGCCCGGCCGGGCACGAGCAGCACCGCGAGCAACGCAAACGAGGCGCAAAGGGCAAAAACGATCCAGCCATACAGCCCGAACAGGCTACGAGCCAGAATTGTGCCGAATCCCGCACGCCGGGCTGTCATGTGACGTAGATCACTTTATGTTAATGCCTTATGGAATCTGTGACAGCGATCACGCCGGTCGCATGACGTCGTCAGCATACTCAAAACCTTGAAAAATCCGTCGCTTGGCAATGTCGGGAGCCGAAAAGGCAGCGGGGCTGTAACCCAGGCTGTAGTCTCAGAACCGGCGTATGCTACCGCAAAGGATTGCGCGACTGAACAGATGGACGTTATGGCTGATAAAGAGCAGAACAAACCGGGATCGAAAACCGTCGCACGCTCGGAGGAGCTCGTGGACCGATTCCTCGATGCAATCTGGATGGAGCGCGGATTATCGCAGAATACGCTGGGTGCGTATCGGGCCGATCTGATGACTCTGGGTCGTGGTCTTGCAAAAGACGAAAAGTCGATCGAAATGGCCGATAAGGCGGATCTTCTCGAGTTCATTGCGGGCCGGGTGGAAGGCGGTGCCAAGCCGCGTTCGACCGCACGCCAGCTATCGAGTTTTCGCCGCTTCTTCCGCTACATCATGCGTGAAGGAATGCGTGACAACGATCCGACAGCCGATATCGAGATGCCACGCATTGGCCGGTCATTGCCGAAGACTCTGAGCGAAGACGAGGTCGACTCACTGCTGAATGCCCCCAATACGGACGAACCGCTAGGCCACCGTGATCGTGCAATGCTCGAGCTCCTGTATGCAACCGGGCTGCGAGTTTCCGAGCTGATCAACCTGAAGCAGTCACAGATCAATTTCAATCAGGGCGTCTTGCGTATTATCGGCAAAGGCGATCGTGAGCGGCTGATTCCGCTGGGTGACGAGTCGCAGCGCTGGCTGCAGGATTTCATCGACGGGCCACGCATGGAAATATTGCTCGAGCGCCAGACGGACTACCTGTTCCCGACGCGCCGTGGCGACCGCATGACGCGCCAGGCGTTCTGGCACATCATCAAGCGCTATGCAGAAAAAGCGGGTGTGCGCCGCAAACTCTCACCGCATAGCTTACGGCACGCGTTTGCCACACATCTCCTGAATCGCGGCGCGGATCTGCGTGTTGTCCAGCTGCTGCTGGGCCACAGCGATCTGTCGACAACGCAAATCTACACCCACGTCGCACGCGAGCGGCTCAAGGATCTGCACGGCGAGCACCATCCCCGCGGCTAGCTTTGCTAAACTTGCGGCCCCGGGGGAACCGGGACGGACCGGACGGGTCCATGTAAGCAACTCACCGCAAGCAATTCAGGAAGACCAAATGAGCCGTAACCTCGTAGCAACCCCTATTCGTCTGCTTGCGCTCGCCGCGGCGACCCTCGCGTTTGCAGGCGCACAAGCCGGCGACGACAGCGCGGAGCTGCAGCAGGTTCGTGCCAAGGTCAGTGAGATGTTCGAATTCATCGGGCCAGAGAACGTCAATGCAAGCCCGGTCGATGGCTGGTACACGGTTCACAAGGGGTCCGTCATCGCGTACGTATCCGCCGATGGCCGCTACCTGTTGCAAGGCGATATGATCGACCTCGACAATGAGGTCAATCTGAGCGAAGCGATCCGCACCGAGGCCCGTCGCGACCTGATGGCGTCCGTTGGCGATGACCAGGTCATCACGTTTTCCCCTGAAGAAGTGAAATTCTCGGTATCCGTATTCACCGACGTTGACTGCAGTTATTGCCGCCGCCTGCACAGCCAGATCGAGGAGTACATGGCACGCGGCATCGAGATCCGTTATCTCCTGTACCCGCGAAATGGTCCGGCGTCGGCAGCGTGGAATACGGCCGAGGATGTGTGGTGTTCGCCGGATCGGCGCAATGCATTGACGATGGCGAAACTCGATCGCGAATTTGCGACGTCCAGCTGCGACTCGTCGACGGTGCAGAATCACTACGTCATTGGTCGGGATGTCGGCCTCAGCGGTACACCCGCCATCGTTTTCAGTGATGGCACCTTGATCGCCGGATACTTGCCGCCCGACCAGCTCGCCGCGCGCCTGGAGCAGAACGCCACGAAGTAAATGCGACCGACGGTGTCAGAGGCCTTTTTGCGCTAACTCCTTGCGCGGCGCAGTTCGTGCACGTGTACGCCGTTATTCTGCCCGCGGTCCTCGAAGTACTTCTTCAGGGCGTAGTGACCGCTGTGGAAGGCGATCTCGTCCCACGGAATTTCGTCCTCGCTGAACATCGCAACTTCGAGGCTCTCCTGACCCGGGCTGAAATCGCCGAGCAGCTTCGCCGTATAAAAAAGGTGTATCTGCCCGGCATCAATGACATCGACCACGGCGAACAGGTGTCCTATCTCAACCTCGGCGCAAGCCTCTTCGAGTGTCTCCCGGGCTGCCCCCATGGTGGTGGACTCGCCGAGCTCCATGAAGCCGGCCGGCACGGTCCAGTATCCATAGCGCGGTTCGATGGCCCGCTTGCAAAGCAGTATCTTGCCGTCCCGTTCGGGTACACAACCGACGACCGGCAGCGGGTTCTGATAATGAATCATGCCGCAGGAGTCGCAAACCCAGCGATCATGAGTGTCGCCGGCGGGCGTTTGCCAGGAAACTGTCTGGCCGCAGCTTGAGCAAAATTTCATCGTGATTTCTGCCGGTGCAGGTGTGGTGCCGGAGGGGGGAATCGAACCCCCACTTCCTTTCGGAAACCGGATTTTGAATCCGGCGCGTCTACCAGTTCCGCCACCCCGGCCAGCGTCTCCCGGCGGGGCTCAGACAAGACTGTCCCGGGCCGGAAGGCGCACAGTATATGCGCGGACACCTGTTCTCGCCAGAGGCGAAAAAAAATTCGCCAAATGCGACCCTTTGAAGGCACCAGGCATCTACTATTTCGAGATATGAGCAAGTTTGCTGACATCGAGATCGACCCCGCGATCGTCAAGCGGGCCGCACGCGGCGATGTGCGCGCTCACGAGATCATCTATCGCGCGTTCGCGGCACCCGTGTATTCGCTGAGCTTGCGATTTACGCGCGTGCCGGCACAGGCAGAAGATCTTGTGCAGGACACGTTCATCGAGATCATGCGATCGATCTCGAAGTTTCGCGGCGAGGCCGCTCTGGGCAGCTGGATTCGTCGCATTGCAGTGTCCAAGGCACTGATGTTTTTGCGCTCCGCCTGGACCGCTCGTGGCCAGTCGCTGGCCGATGACTGGAATGAGGTGACGCCAGGCGACGTTGCAAGCCACGGGGTGTCGAGTGATCCGGACGAAGCGCTGGATCTCGACGCGGCACTGGCAAGGCTGCCATCTGTAGGACGCGCGGTCGTCTGGCTGCACGATGTCGAAGGATTTACGCACAAAGAGATAGCTGCATTGATGGGACGAACAGAGAGTTTTTCGAAATCGCAGTTATCAAGGGCCTACCAGCGCCTGCGACCGATGCTTTCCGAACCGGGGAACGCGGTCGACGGCGCGGGCGCAATAGTAAGAGGTTGCTGACAATGTCGAGTGACAGGAAGGACGAAGAGATGATTTGTGGACTAACCGCTGACGAGCAGGAGCTGTTGCAGACGGAACTAAAACGGCTTCCGGACGCAATGCCGCCGCGTGCCGTCTGGCAGCGTATTCGTGAGCAGGCCGAGGCCGAAGGTTTGATCCGTAAGACGCCGATGCGGCGTCCGATGACCTGGCACGGTGGTTTCGGGCTGGCCGCGGCCGTGGTGCTCGCAGTCGTGTTGGTGCCGGTCATGATGGATACACCGGAACCGGCTGGCGTCACGGAGCCGCCGCTGACAGCTCCCTCGAATACGACACAGGTCAATGCGCTGCAGGCCCTGATGGTCGAGTCGCGGCAACTTGAAAGCGACCTGCGTTCGTTGCCGCAGGAACCGCGCGTGAGGCAAGCCGGTACGGTTGCGACACTCTCCGAAATCGAGGACCGCATTGCAGCGATCGATTACCAGTTATATGACCCGGCTGTGCCGATGACGGCCGAGGAAGAAGAGATTTTCTGGCGCGAACGCGTCAGGTTGATGAAATTGCTCGTCGGATTGCGCTATGCGCAGGCGCAACGGACAGCATATTGATGTGGCCGGGCTTGCGGGCCCGCCAAGGAGATGGACAGTATGAAAACGATGAAACTGATTATTCCTGTTGCGGCACTGCTGCTGTTCGCCGGGCAGGCGGCTGCGCAAACCGAACAGGAGCAACGGGCCGAAGCGGATCGCACCCACGCCTTGCAGCAGGCCGAGCAACGTGAGGCCGAGGTCGCCAGAAAGCTGCAGGAAGCCGAGCGGAAAATGGCCGAGGCGGCGCGCCAGATTGCCGAGCTGACGTCCGAGCGCTTGCCACAGTTGCAGGAGATCCAGCGTCGCATTGAGATCGTTAACGACGGCCGCCCCCGGCTTGGCGTCAACATCGGTGAGGATGAGAGCGACGGTCCGGTCGAGGGCGTGCGCGTCATTGGCGTGACACCCGGTAGCGCGGCAGATGATGCAGGCCTGCGCGCAGGAGACATTATCACTTCGATTAATGGTGAGTCGATGAGCGCCGATGGCGCAGAGCGGGCCAATCAGCTGATTCTGGATTTCATGGCCGGCGTGGAGGAAGGCGACATTCTCGAAGTCGAGTACCTGCGTGATGGCAAGGTCGGTACGGTAGAGGTCGAGCCACGGCAGGTGCAGGTGCACGCGTTCGGGTTTCGTGGGTTTCCCAAAGATTTCAGTATGCCGCCGATGCGTGAAATGGAGATTGCACCGGAAATGGTCGGCAAGCTGCATCGTGAGTTCAACGTCTGGCCCGGCAATGTCTGGGCGGACATGGAGCTTGTGGAGCTGAATGAAGGCCTCGGCAAGTACTTCGGCGCTGAATCCGGCGTGCTGGTGGTCAGCGCGCCCCGGTCGAATTCGCTGCAGCTCCAGGATGGTGATGTCATTCGCAAGATTGACGGCCGCGAACCGACATCGGTGCGGCATGCAATGCGAATCCTGAGTTCGTATCAGCCGGGCGAAAAACTCGAGCTCGAGATATTGCGCGAAAAGAAACAGCGCACGCTCAAAATCGAGATGCCCGACGATCGCCACAGCAAGCTGATTGACATGCCTGCACAGGTTCGCCCGGTGTCTGTGCCCGGTCCAGCGCCTGTCCCGCGCGGCGAGAAGACCTAGAGGGGGCATTGGGTCGCATTTTCGGTCAGAGCCCCCGCAGCGGCTCTGACCCCTGTGCATTGCGGCTTTGTTACCATGCGCGCCCATGCGCATTTCCGATTTTGATTACACACTGCCCGGCGACCTGATCGCGCAGTTCCCGACACCCGAGCGGCGGGCCAGCCGCTTGCTCGAGCTTGCCGATTCCCTCAGCGACCGTCAGTTCGCCGATTTGCCGGGCCTGTTGCGTGCCGGCGACCTGCTCGTATTCAACGACACCCGCGTCATGCGGGCACGACTCCACGCGCGAAAGCAGACGGGCGGGCGTGTCGAGGTCCTGATCGAGCGCATGCGGGATGATCACGGTGCGCTGGCGCAGGTACGCGCCAGCAAATCCCCCAAACCCGGGTCGAAGCTGCTGTTCGAGGGCGGTGTTGAAGCCCGCGTCGAGTCGCGCGAGGGTGAGTTCTTTGCTCTGGAGTTTTCGGTGCCGTTGATGCCGTTTCTCGAAACCTGTGGCGAGGTGCCGTTGCCGCCGTATTTGAACCGTCCCGCTGAGTCGGCCGACGACGAACGCTACCAGACTGTGTATGCGAGAGATCCTGGCGCAGTCGCCGCGCCAACGGCCGGTCTGCATTTCGACGATGCCATGCTTGCAGAAACCCTCTCCGCCGGAGTACGGCATGCTTTCGTGACACTGCACGTTGGGGCGGGGACATTTCAGGCGCTGCGCCATCAGGACATTGCCGACAATCGCCTGCACAGCGAGTACGTACAGGTCGATGCAGCATGTTGCAATGCCGTTCGCGAAACACGCGCGGAGGGCGGACGCGTCATCGCCGTTGGCACGACATCAGTGCGCGCACTTGAAAGTGCCGCCCGTGGAGGTGAACTGGAGCCCTTTAATGGCGAGACGGATCTCTTTATCCTGCCGGGCTATACGTTTCGCACGATTGACGCGCTGTTGACGAATTTTCACCTGCCACAGTCTTCATTATTGATGCTGGTTGCCGCATTCGCCGGCACGAAGCGGGTGCTGGATGCCTATGCGCATGCGGTGCGGCAGCAATACCGCTTTTTCAGCTACGGCGATGCGATGCTGGTATTTCCGGAATCTCGTCGATGAAGTTCGAGCGTCACAGTCAGAGTGGTCTGGCGCGACGTGGCACGCTGACCTTTCGGCGCGGACAGGTGCAGACACCCGCATTCATGCCGGTCGGCACCTATGGCACCGTGAAGAGCGTCACGCCCGAAGAAGTCGCCGCGGGTGGCGCCGACATCATTCTCGGTAACACATTTCACCTGATGCTGCGTCCGGGCACGGAGGTCATCAGGAAGCACGGTGGTTTACATGAGTTTATGAACTGGCGCGGTCCGATCCTGACGGACTCGGGCGGATTCCAGGTTTTTTCGCTGGCAAGAATGCGCAAGCTCAGCGAGGAAGGCGTGCAGTTTCAGTCGCCCGTCAACGGCGACGAAGTGTTTCTGACACCGGAAAGATCGATCGAAGTGCAGCATGATTTGAATGCCGACGTCACCATGATATTCGATGAGTGCACGCCGTATCCGGCGAGCGAAGCCGATGCTAGTGAGTCAATGCAGCTGTCGTTGCGCTGGGCAGAGCGCAGCCGACGCCGCTTTGATGAGTTGCGGCAGGCGGACCAGGATCGAGGCGAAGCCATTTTCGGCATTGTGCAAGGTGGCATCTACAATGAGCTGCGCGACGAATCACTGCGGGGACTTCGTGAAATCGGTTTCGATGGCTATGCGATCGGCGGATTGGCCGTCGGCGAACCCGAGCAGGAACGGATCGCGGTACTCGAGGCTCTGTTGCCGAAGATGCCCGAGGATCGTCCGCGCTATCTGATGGGGGTCGGCACACCCGTGGACATCGCGGAATCGGTGCTGCGCGGGGTCGATATGTTCGATTGCGTGATTCCGACGCGCCACGCCCGCAATGGTCAGCTGTTCACCTCTCGGGGCACCGTCAAGTTTCGCCACGCCCGATACGCCGACGACACGTCCGCAGCGGACCCCGATTGCGATTGCTATACCTGCCAGCACTACAGCCTCGCTTATCTTCGACATCTCGAAAAATGTGGAGAGATACTCGGACCACGTCTGGCGACCTTACACAATCTTCATTATTATCAAAAACTTATGAAAAAACTCAGGAGCGCGATTGACGCGGGAACGCTGTTGGACTGCGTTGCCGACATTCGCGCGCGCTATGCCTGACCGCTATTTTTCCCGGCTTCAGGCTTGGGATTGCGTTTACTGCCCTTATTTCGATTGCTCTGTGCCATAATACCGCGCTGATTTTCTGGGGCACCCAAACAGCCCGCAACAAGACGATAGAGACTCATGGACTTTTTCATACAAAACGCGCACGCGCAGGGCGCACAGCAAGGCGACGCCTTCGGTTTCCTGCTGCCAATGATCATCATTTTTGCCGCCTTTTATTTCTTGCTGATTCGACCGCAGCAAAAGAAACAAAAAGCGCATAACGAGCTCGTGTCGAACCTCTCGGCCGGCGACGAAGTGTTGACGGCGGGCGGCATTCTCGGTGTGATCACCGGCATTAGCGAGCACTACGCGATCGTTAAGATTGCGGACAACACTGAAATCAAGATTCAGAAATCGAGTGTTGCTCAGGTCGTCCCGAAAGACACGTTCGAAAACGCCTGACCGGGCTCTGATTCTTTCATGCTCAACTATTCTCAGGTTCGCCTGGATTATCAGGGACGTCCGCGGTGAACAAGTATCCGGCCTGGCTAAACACGCTCGTCCTCCTGGTCTTGTTGACGGGCCTGTTGCTGGCGTTGCCGAACATCTACGGCACCGTGCCAGCCGTGCAGGTCGCTGATGCGGACGGTGCGAGCTATACCGAGGAGCGCCTCGAGAGTTTCCTGCGAACGATAGAGAACAGCGATATCTCGCCCGAGGCCGCTTACCTCAAGGACGGTCGCGCGGTCTTTCGATTTGAATCGATTGAAGAGCAACGACAGGCCGAGTCGCGGTTGCGCGAGCGCTACGGCCGCGAAGCAAGCATCGCCATAACGCAGGCGCCGAAACTGCCGGACTGGGTCCGCAATCTCGGTCTCGATCCAATGAGTCTTGGGCTCGATCTCCGCGGTGGCGTCTACGTGTTGCTTGAAGTCGATATGGACACAGCGATCGACAGCCGCATGACATCGTATCAGCAGGGCTTTGACGAGCGCCTGCGCGACGCGCGCATCCGCCACCGTGTCGATCTGAACGAACTGACCATTACGGTGCGACTGACCAGCGCCGATGACCTCGAAGCTGCGCGCGCAATTATTCGCGACGCGGACGCGGACGTATTGATTGCCGACGGCACGGACGGCAAGTCGCTGCAGGTGCGCATGACCGAAGCGCAAATCAAAGCGCGGCAGGATTTTGCGATCGAGCAGAACATCACGACCCTGAGAAATCGTGTCAACGAACTGGGCGTCGCAGAACCGCTGGTGCAGCGCCAGGGCACCGATCGCATTGTCGTGCAGTTGCCCGGAGTGCAGGATCCGACCCGACTCAACGAGATTATCACGGCGACGGCAACCATCGAGTTTCGACTCGTTGACCTGACGGGCGACCAACCAGGAACGCGCGAATATCGTGGCCGACCGGGAATCCAGTCACAGAAGCTGCGGCGTGACGTCATCGCTTCGGGTGATCAAATCGTCAATGCCGAGGCTGGATTCAGTGAAGGTCAGCCGGCCGTGTTCATCAACCTCGATTCGGCCGGTGGTGAACGCATGCTCGCGACGACGCGGGACAATGTTGGCAAACCGATGTCGACGGTGTTTATCGAAACCAAACGCGAAGCGGTGACACGGAACGGCGTCACCGAATACCGTCGGATCAAGACCGAAGAAATCATCAATACCGCGACTATTCGTGGCGTGTTCAAAGACCGCTTTCAGACCACGGGCCTGAATCCTACCGAAGCGCGTGACCTGGCCCTGCTGCTGCGCGCCGGCGCACTGGCCGCGCCCGTCTACAAGGTCGATGAGCGTACGATTGGCCCCAACCTGGGTCAGGACAACATCGACCGCGGTTTCCGCGCGGTGCAGATAGGCTTCCTGGCAGTCATTGTCTTCATGGCCGTGTATTACCGTTGGTTCGGCATGATTGCGAATATTGCACTGCTGTCGAATCTGGTCTTTATCGTCGCGTTACTGTCACTGCTGCAAGCATCACTTACGCTGCCCGGTATTGCCGGCATCGTATTGACCGTCGGCATGGCCGTCGATGCGAACGTGCTCATATTTGAGCGAATACGCGAGGAACTTGCAGCAGGATCGTCGCCGCAGGTGGCGATCAGTTCGGGTTATGAGAAAGCACTGTCATCGATTGCCGATGCGAACATCACAACCCTGATCGCGGCGGTCGTCTTGTTTGCGTTCGGTACCGGTCCGATCAAAGGTTTCGCAGTGACCTTGTCGCTCGGAATCGTGACATCGATGTTCACGGCGATAGTCGGGACACGGTCGATCGTCAATCTCGTGTTTGGCGGTCGCAAGCTGAAGTCCATACCGGTCTAGGTATTGTGATGCGACTACTCAAGCACAAAACAAATATCAATTTCCTCGGGCTGACACGCCGCAGGATTGCCCTGGGCGTATCGCTGCTCGCCATTACCGTCTCGATCGCGTCCTTGTCTATCCGAGGCCTCGAATTCGGCATCGATTTCACGGGCGGCATTCTGCTCGAGGTCGGTTATCCTCAGGCCGCGGATCTCGAAAGCATCCGCGGCAACCTGGCGAATGCCGGCTTCAGTGACGCGCAAGTGCAGCTGTTCGGTACTGAGACGGATGTCCTGGTGCGACTGCCACCGACGGATGGTAATGCGGAGGAAATTCGCGACGAGTTACGGACGACCCTGGCCGGCAATGGCGAGACGGTCGATTTGCGCCGCGTTGAATTCGTCAGTCCGCAGGTCGGAGAAGAACTGACCGAGCAGGGCGGTCTGGCAATGATCTTCACCTTATTGATGATTTTCGCGTACGTCATGTTTCGCTTTCAGTGGAAGTTCGCCGCAGGCGCCGTTGCCGCGCTGGTGCACGACGTCATTGTCACAGTCGGGTTCTTCTCGATCTTCGGCTTGCCATTCGACCTGACCGTTGTCGCTGCCGTACTGGCTGTCATCGGCTACTCGCTAAACGACACGGTCGTTGCGTTCGACCGAATTCGCGAAAACTTCTTCAAGTTACGCGGTATCTCTGCCGAAGATTCGATGAACACGTCGATCAATGAGATGTTGGCACGTACCCTCATCACCGGTGTCACCACGTTGCTGGTGCTCGTTGCCTTGTTGGTGCTCGGTGGCGAATCGATTGCGCCGTTTTCGATCGCGTTGATCGTCGGTATCGTCGTCGGTACTTACTCATCGATCTACACGGCAAGCGCGACGGCCTTGCTGCTCGGTGTGAATGCTCAAGACCTGCTCGAACCCGTCAAAGACCCCGATCTGATCGACGATCTGCCGTAGGCTAAACGAGTTCGGAGATTTCCGGCGAGCACAATCTGGCTAACGCGGCGTAGATTTTCGGTGTACCCGTGAGAACATGGCCCGTGTCGAGGTAGTTTTCGCTGCCGTCCAGACCACTGATGATGCCGCCTGCTTCGCGGATGATCAGACTGCCTGCCGCGAGGTCCCACGCGGAAAGTCCCGTTTCCCAGAAAGCATCGAGTCGGCCGGCCGCCACGTAGCACAGATCGAGCGCTGCAGCGCCCGGGCGCCGGACGCCCGACGTATTGCGCACGACTTTGCCCAGCATATTCAGGTATGGGCCGATCTCCTTATCCGCCTGGCGGAAGGGGAAACCTGTGCCAATCAGGGCGCGGTCCATTTGCAACAGGCCGCTGACACGAATTCGCCGGCCGTCAAGATGTGCACCCTGGCCTCGTGATGCGGTGAATAATTCCTGCCGCAGCGGGTCATAAACGACGCCATGTTCCATTCGGCCCTTCACCTGCACGCCGATCGAGACGCAGAAGACCGGAAATCCGTGCAGATAGTTGGTTGTGCCATCGAGCGGGTCGATGATCCAGACGGTGTCCGATTCACCCTGGACGCCGCTTTCCTCTGCGAGGATCGCGTGGTCGGGGTAGTGTTTCAGGATGCAGTTGATCACGGCCTTTTCGGCCGCGCGATCGGCATCACTGACGTAATCGTTATGCCCTTTCTGTTCAACCTTGAGTTGGTCCAGGTTGACCATCTTCTTGATCAATGCGCTACCAGCGCGCCGCGCGGCCATCACCGCTACATTGAGTAGTGCGTGCATCAAACGATTCCATCAGTGTCAAAGAACTCGGCCCCGGCAGGCCACGGCGCTAGAATAGCGAACTTTGGGGAAGGTTTGCCAGTAATGTCGATACGCATCGTACTTGTCGGTACCACGCATCCGGGCAACATCGGTGCCTGCGCGCGGGCAATGAAGAACATGGGTCTTTCAGACCTCGCGCTGGTTGACCCACTTAGCTTTCCACACGATGAAGCGACGGCGCGTGCCTCCGGAGCGGTCGATGTTCTGCAGAATGCGACCGTCGTTGATTCGCTCGAAAAGGCCATCGCAGACTGCGTCTTCGTAGCCGGCGCCAGCGCACGCGCGCGGTCGATCACCTGGCCGTCCATGGATGTGCGCGACTGCGCGGCCAGGCTCATGCTCGAAAGTCAGCAGGGATCGGTCGCGGCGGTTTTCGGGCCGGAGCGTTCGGGTCTGAGTAACGCGCATCTCGATCATTGCGATACCTTGTTGACGATCCCGACGGATCCCCGGTTCAGTTCATTGAATCTCGCGATGGCCGTGCAGGTACTTACCTACGAGCTGTATACGATCCGCGCCAACATCAGGCCGTCCGGGTATGAGCCGGACGCGCCGCTCGCGACCAGCGGTGAACTCGAACATTTCTACGCGCACCTCGGGCAGGTGCTGACCGACGCTCACTTTCTCGATCCCGAGAATCCGCGACACCTGATGCGACGCCTGCGGCGTCTGTTTATTCGTGCCAGGCCGGATCAGAATGAGCTCAACATCCTGCGCGGTATTCTCACGGCTGTGGACAGAAAGGACGGTGCTGATGACTGAACGAGCGAACCTGGTATACCTCGACTATGCAGCATCAACGCCAGTTGATCCGTGGGTGGCCGAGGCAATGGCTGCGCTGATGACGGCTGACGGCAACTACGCAAATCCGTCGTCGACACACATCGCGGGCAGGCGCAGCGTCGAACACATCGAACACGCGACGGGACAGCTTGCGGGGCTGTTGAACACGGCACCGGAATGCCTGATCTGGACCTCGGGAGCGACCGAATCCGACAACCTTGCGATTCTCGGCGCGGCACATTACCGGCAGGACCGGGGCCGGCACCTGGTTACGATGCGCACCGAGCACAAGGCGGTCACCGATCCTTTCAAAGCGCTGCAGAAACAAAGCTTCGATGTAACCTGGCTTGATCCCGAGGCGGATGGACTGCTGGATCTCGCGAAGCTCAAAGCGGCGCTGCGCAGCGACACGCAGCTGGTGTCGATCATGCACGTCAATAATGAGACGGGAATCATTCAGGATATCCGGCGGATAGGCGAGCTGTGCCGAGAGCACGGCTGCCTGTTGCATGTGGATGCCGCGCAATCCGTCGGCAAGCTGCCCATAGATCTCGCGACGTTGCCGCTTGACCTGATGTCGATGACCGCACACAAGGTGTACGGGCCGAAGGGCATTGGCGCACTGTATATTGCGCCTCGCCCGGGTGTGCATGTTGAGCCGTTGCTTTTCGGCGGTGGTCAGCAAAGAAAATTAAGACCGGGTACCTTGCCGGCACAGCAGATCGTGGGTTTCGGCGCGGCAGCAGCGATTGCGCAGTCCCGCATGAGCGATGACTTCAGGCATCTCAGCGCCATGCGCGAGCGCCTATGGTCCGGGATTCGCGATATCCCTGGAATATCGACAAACGGTGCGATCGAATCTGCGTTTCCGGGCATCCTCAATGTCAGCATCGAGGACATCGAGGGCGAGAGTCTGTTGCTCGCGCTGGAGCCGCTTTGCGTGGCCACGGGTTCGGCATGTAACTCGAAAACCCAGGAGCCATCGTACGTGTTGCGTGCTTTGGGCAGGAGCGACGAGCTTGCCCAAAGCGCGATTCGGTTCAGTTTCGGCCGGCCAACGCGGCCACAGGACATCGATTTGGCTATTGATCTGTACCGGAATGCCGTAGCCAGGCTGCGCGGAATGTCGCCGGAGCGTGCCGCTTGAGCAATGATCCGTACAGTGCCCGTGTTCGCGAGTTGTTCGATGCCCCGGCACACGCGGGCTGTCTGGGCGGCGAATTGTGCGCCAAAGTCGAGGATCAGGGCGTGCGCATCTGTCTCTGTGCCGAGCCTGAAGGCGGCGAGATACGTCGTATGCGGTTCCTCGCCTGGGGTTGTCCGCACGTTATCGCGGCGGCCGAGGCCGTGTGCGCCTACTACGAAGGCCGATCCAGCGCGGAGTTGCTTGATTTCTCGGCTCTTGACCTTATGCAAAGTCTCTCTGTACCCGTGGAGAAGACCGGACGTATACTCGTCATCGAGGACGCGGTGCGAACGCTTGGGGGCATCGTCCGTGATGCCTCGAATCTGGATAACTAGAGCAGACTGACTATGGCAATTTCGTTGACGGAATCGGCAGCCGAGCGCGTGAGCTCGTACCTCAAGGCGCGCGGCGAGGGCGTGGGCCTCCGGCTCGGTGTTACCAAGACCGGCTGCTCGGGCTATTCCTACGTAATAAACTACGCGGATGCCGTCGCGGGCGAAGACATCGTCTTCGAAGACAAGGGCGTAAAAATCGTTGTCGATCCTGATGCCCTGGTGTTAATCGATGGCACTGAAGTCGATTTCGTCAAGAACGGTCTGAATGAGGCTTTCAGTTTCAGGAATCCGAACGTCACCGGCGAATGCGGCTGTGGCGAAAGCTTCAACATCTGACGTAAAATTAAGCGTTTAGCTCTTTTGAGTCCGCGGGGGTCGGAACCCTTTTGGTCAAAAGCGCGCTCATGACCCCTCTCCACCAACCACAAGGAATGACGTATGGCCGTTGAGCAAACGCTCTCCATCATTAAGCCGGATGGCGTGCAAAAGAACCTGATTGGCGAGATCTACAGCCGCTTTGAGCAAGCAGGGCTGGAAATCGTCGCGGCGAGGATGATGCGCCTGACAACTGAACAGGCGCAGGGATTCTATGCAGTGCACAGGGAACGACCGTTTTTCAAGGATCTGGTCAGCTACATGATGTCAGGCCCGGTCATGGTGCAGGTCCTGCAGGGTGAAAATGCGATCGCGAAAAACCGCGAAATCATGGGTGCGACGAATCCGGCGGACGCCGACCCGGGCACGATTCGTGCGGACTTTGCGCAGAGCATCGAGGAAAACGTCGTGCATGGCTCGGATGGGCCGGACACGGCCGCTGTCGAAATAGCGTTTTTCTTCGGTGACGACGGCGTTTGCCCGAGAACGCGGTAAGGAACCGCTGTGGCAGTCGCTGCTGACAAGGTCAATTTACTCGGGATGCCGCAAAGCAATCTCGAGGCGCTGTTCGCCGATTTCGGTGAAAAGCCGTTTCACGCGCGTCAGATCATGCGCTGGATTTATCAGCGCGGTATCACCGATTTCGACCAGATGACCGATCTGTCAAGATCATTGCGGCAGAAATTGCACGACCTGACGATGATCGAATTGCCTGTCGTTTTGTCAAGATACGAATCGAGCGATGGCACTGTGAAGTGGCTGTTCGAGAGCGGCTTCGGCCAGGCGGTCGAGGCGGTGTTCATACCGGAGCCGGAGCGTGGCACCTTGTGCATTTCGTCACAGGTCGGGTGCGCGCTTGATTGTGCTTTCTGTGCGACCGGTGCGCAGGGATTCAATCGAAACCTGACAGCGGCCGAAATCGTCGGTCAGGTCTGGCACGCGAACCAGACCTTGCCACGCCGCAGCAACGACGCCGCCGATTTTGCTGTAACCAACGTCGTGTTCATGGGCATGGGCGAACCGCTGGCCAACTACCGCAGTGTGCTGCCGGCGATTGATTTGCTGGTCTCGGATCTTGGCTACGGTATTTCGCGCAGACGTGTAACCGTGTCGACCTCGGGCCTGGTTCCGCAGATTGATCGCCTCGGTGACGAGTGCAATGTGTCGCTGGCGGTGTCACTGCACGCACCTAACGACGCTTTGCGTGACGAACTGGTGCCAATCAACAAGATGCACCCGATCCAAAGTCTGCTCGATGCCTGTTGGCGCTACGCGGAAAAACGGGCAAATCGTTTCATAACGTTTGAATACGTCATGCTGCGCGGCATCAATGACGCAATCGAACACGCCGATCAGTTGAGTGCGCTTCTGAGTGGCAAGCCCGCCAAGGTCAATCTGATTCCTTTCAACCCGTTTGAGGGCAACGATTTCGTGCGCTCTGGCGCCGATACCATTGCGCAGTTTCAAAGCAGGCTGAGAAAGCACGGCCTGGTTGCAACGACGCGCAAGACACGTGGTGAGGATATCGACGCAGCATGCGGCCAATTGGCTGGTAAAGTGAGCGATCGGGTGCGGGTGCGCCTGAGCGAGAAGAAAATCGGCAACAGGAAAACGAGGGTGGCGACGCTGTGAATATGAGCGAAAAAGTGTTGGCGGGACTGGCTTTATGCCTGTTCATGATGGGCTGCGTTACAACGACTACGACGACAGGCGGCGCCAGACCGGATGCCGACGTCGGCGATGCGGCGGATCTCAATTACCAACTCGGCGCCCGCTACTATCGTAACGGCAATTACGATCTGGCACGCGATCGCCTCGAGTACGCCATCGAACTCGATCCGAAGAACGCGGTTGCCCACTACACGCTGGCACTGACGTATGAAAAACTCGAGAATCTCCGGTTGGCGACCGAATCCTATGAGCAAGCAGTCCGGGTGGCGCCGAATGATTACAATGTACTCAATGCCTACGCCATATTCCTGTGCAATCGGGGCGAGTTCGATAGTGCGCAAAAGTATTTTGACCGTGGCATCAAGGTGCAGGAAAACGATTCGGCCGAGGTCATGATGACGAATGCCGGTGTTTGCATGGTGCAAAAACCGGACCGGGCGGAAGCCGAGGAATATTTTCGTCAGGCGCTGCAGCGCAAACCGAATTACGGTGAAGCGTTGATTCAGATGAGCGTTCTGAAGTATTCCTCGGAGGACTATCTCGGCGCTCGTGCTTTCTTGCAGCGCTACCTGAGTGCCAACGCACCATCCGCCGCAGTGCTGTATCTCGGCGTACAGATCGAGGAAGTACTCGGTGACAAGCGCGCCAGAACGGATTATTCGAATCAGATTCTGCGCGAATTTCCCAAGTCACCTGAAGCGCGCCGCATTCTGGAAACGGGCTAGGCGTGAATGACGAGCATGACAAGCCGGCTGAGGAGCAGCCTGAGGTGGAGCCGCAGGGGCCACGCGGCGGCGAGCGTCTGGCAGAGGCGCGCCGCAAGCAGCAAATCAGTGTGCTCGAGGTGGCCAAAGAGCTGCACCTCGACGAACCCAAGGTACGTGCGTTAGAGCGCAACGAATTTGACGTCCTCGGCGCGCCGGTCTTCGCCAAAGGGCATTTGCGCAAGTACGCACAGCTGGTTGGCGTCGATGAAGCGGATGTGTTCGCCGATTACTATCAAATGACACGCTCGCAAGGCATTCCGCCGCTCGTTTCTGCGGCCAGGTCGAAGAAGGCACGCCGGGAATTGTCGCCCGGTCCCTGGATTGCCGTCATCATCGTGGTTTTGGCCGCCGTGGCCGCGTATTGGTGGTTTGCCGTTCAAGCCCCAACGGGAATTCTGCAGGAGACAGATCCGCAGCCGGTGCCCGAGACAGTGCCGGAGGAGTCAGTATCGCCGCAGCCGAGTGAGGAGACCGTCGTAAGGGCTTTCGCAACGCAAAGTACCGAGCCAGAAGCGGCTGCCCCGGCGGCGGACGAGAGCCAGCCGGCCGCTCAGCCGCAGGCTGCTCCGGCCGCTGGCAATATTGTCTTGTCGATGGAGTTTTCGGGTGATTGCTGGACAGAAATCAGCGACGCGACCGGGCGCCGTCTGTTCTTTGATATGGGTCGCAGCGGTCGTAGCGTGGAAGTGACCGGCGAAGCGCCATTCGCGGTTCTCTTCGGCAACGTTGACAATGTCGATGTGCGCGTCAATGGCAGGGAATTCCCGATCACGACGACAAATCCGGGTGGTCGTACTGCTCGCCTGACGATAACGAAGCCATAAATCACGTGAAACCACGCGCAATACGGGGAATGAACGACATCCTGCCGGACGTGTCCGGCACGTGGCGTTATCTGGAGTCGGTTGTACGCGATATTGTGCAATCCTATGGCTACGCCGAAATACGGTTGCCACTACTCGAACAAACCGAGTTGTTTCGACGTTCCATCGGCGAGGTCACAGACATCGTCGAGAAAGAGATGTACACATTTCTTGATCGCAACGGCGAGAGTCTGACTTTGCGTCCCGAAGCGACGGCCAGTGTCGTGCGTGCCGGTATCACCAACGGACTGCTGCACAATCAGAAACAAAAGCTCTGGACCAGCGGGCCTATGTTTCGCTACGAAAAGCCGCAAAAAGGCCGCTACAGGCAGTTTTATCAGTTTGACGTGGAAGCGCTCGGCTATGGTGGCCCCGACGTGGATGCCGAACTCATTATCATGTGCGCGCGGATGTGGCGCGCCCTCGGCCTCTCCCGTCTGACCCTCGAAATCAATTCGCTGGGCACCAGCGAGTCGCGCGCACGGTATCGCGAGACACTGACGGAGTACTTTTCCGGCGTGAAAAATGCGCTTGATGAGGATAGTATTCGGCGCCTCGAGCAGAATCCGTTGCGGATCCTCGACAGCAAGAACCCCGATATGCAGGCGATCGTTACGGCGGCACCGGTCATGCTTGACTTCCTGGATGAAGAATCTTCGGAGCATTTTCAAGCGCTTAGGGAGTTTCTGGACGCTGCCGGGGTGAGTTACACGGTAAACCCGCGTCTCGTGCGTGGCCTGGACTACTACAGTCGCACGGTTTTCGAGTGGGTTACGGATGCGCTGGGATCGCAGGGAGCGGTCTGTTCGGGGGGGCGTTATGACGGACTCGTCGAGAAACTTGGCGGTCGAGCGACGCCTGCGGTTGGCTGGGCGATGGGCATCGAACGTCTGGTCGCGCTGTTTGCGGCCTGTGGTGGCGAGGCGCCGGCGGCGGACGCGGACGTGTATTTCGTGGCGGTCGGTAACGACGCACTCGAGCAGGCGTTTGCGATCGCCGAGGATCTGCGCGACAAGATTGCCGGCATCAGGGTAGAATCCAACCTCGGAGGCGGCAGCTTCAAGTCGCAGCTGAAGCGTGCGGACAAGAGTAACGCCGAGTACGCGCTGATTTTGGGCGAACAGGAAATAGCCGATAAACGAATCGGATTGAAACCATTACGCAGTACTGAGGATCAAAGCAGTATTGCATTTGAAGAGCTGGCGACGACGCTGGCAAAATTATTGAGAAAGGCGTAGTTCGTGGACGATTTACAGTCAGAAAAAGAACAAATTGAGGAAATGCGTGCGTGGTGGTCGGAGTATGGCCGTTACGTAATTGCCGGTGTGGTCATCGCCGTTGGTTTGCTGTTCGGCTTCAATCAATACAAGAGCAGTAAGCTGGCAGCGCAGGTCGAAGCGTCGGTGTTATTTGAGACGCTGGCTACGCACGTATTTGACGGCGATCTCGAGGACGCCGAAGGCGTCGCTGATGAGCTCTCTAATAATTACGCCAACACGGCGTATGCGGCACAGTCCAAACTCGCGCTGGCGCGGCTGTACATGGACAAGAACCGCGACCAGGATGCTGCCGATGTCCTGAACGAATTGCTCGCGATGCGTGGTAACGGCGCGCTTAAGCAGGTTGGCCGGCTGCGGCTTGCGCGCATTTTGCTATATCAGGACAAGGCGCAGGAAGTCATTGACCTGCTCGCTGACCAGGACAATCCGGCATTTGCCGGTTTGTATGCCGAAACACGCGGAGATGCCTACGCCGCGCTCGGGAAATTCAGCGAAGCTGGCGACGCGTATCGCGTCGCACTGGCCGATACATCGCAAACGGTGAATCGCGGTCTCGTGCAAATGAAGCTCATCGATCTGCCGGAAGCAACCGCCGTTGCCCCGGATACCGGGACACCGGCAGCCGATGCGGTGGTCGAACCCGATGCCGAACCGATAGCTGAACCGATTGCCGAAGACGAGGCTGACAAAGAGGCCGGAGAATCCGAGTGACAATCTCGGTTCGCGCTACTGCGATTCTTGTGACGGCGTTTTGTGTGTCGTCCTGCGGCGTATTCGGATCGGACGACGACAAAGAACTCGAACCTGCTGATCTCGTCAAGATCGACACCAAGGTGAATATCAAGCGCCTCTGGAGTGCGAAAATTGGCGGCGACGCCGAGTTCCTGCGCGTTGCACTCCGGCCAGTCGGTGATGGCAATCGCATCTATGCTGCGAGCCGCGACGGCAATGTTGTCGCATTGCATCCGGAGACCGGCAAAACGATCTGGCGCACGCAACTCGAGACGGAATTATCCGGCGGCCCGGGTGTTGGCGAGGGTATTGTTGTGGTCGGCGCAGCCGATGGTTTTTTGCTCGCGCTCGATTCGGAATCCGGCGTCGAGCGGTGGCGCGTCAACATATCCGGTGAGACGCTTGCGAGGCCCGTGATCAAAGGCGGTATCGTTGTCGCGTTGACGATTGACAACGTGCTTCGTGCGGTGTCTGCTTTTGACGGTACACAGCGGTGGATCGTTGAGCAGTCAGTTCCGCGGCTGACCATGCGTGGCTCGGCAACGCCTGTTGTTGTCGGTACATCCGTTATCGCGGGTTTCGATAATGGCAAGCTGGCGTCGGTCGACCTGGATAGTGGCGACACTGACTGGGAAGTCATGTTGTCACCGCCGACAGGACGATCCGATCTGGAGCGACTCTCGGATGTCGATGGCCTGATCAGCGTGGTGGGTCAGGACGTTTACGCATCGGGCTATCAGGGCGGTATCGCTGCGATTGCGTCGGAGTCTGGTCAGGTATTGTGGGCGCGCGAAGTATCGTCTTTCGAAGGTGTTTCGGCGGACTGGAATAACCTGTATACGGTCGGTGAGGACGGCACTCTCATTGCCCTGTCGAGGAGTAACGGTGAAGAAACCTGGCGGCAGAGTTCATTGCTGCGCCGCGAGCCGACCTTGCCGATTCCATTTCAAACAACCGTTGTAGTTGGTGATCTGGAAGGTTACCTGCATTTTTTCAGCAACTTCGACGGTGACCCGGTGGCCCGCGTTCGTGTAGGTGGCGAGGCGATTTCGAATGAACCCATTGTGGTCGCGGATCGCCTGTACGTGCAAAGTGATTCCGGAAGCGTTGCGGCGTATGTAGTGCAGCAACCGAAGCGCAAGCGCGACGCGCCAGATATTGCAGACGAAGGTGCCTGACGCACGTCACGAAGGTCCAGTCCCATGCTTCCCGTCATCGCGTTGATCGGCCGCCCGAATGTCGGCAAATCGACGCTATTCAACCGCCTGACACGATCGCGTGACGCGCTCGTCGCCGATTACCCCGGCCTGACGCGTGATCGCCAGTACGGCTTTGGCCGGCTCGGTCCGATTCCCTATCTCGTTATCGACACAGGTGGTGTTGCCGGCGGTGAGGTCGGTATCAACATACGTATGGTCGAGCAGACGGCACGCGCGCTCGAGGAAGCCGACGCCGCACTGATAATGGTCGACGGTCGCGAAGGCCTGACGGCGGCAGATGAGCATGTCGCCGAACTCGCACGCAAGAACGCGAAAAAAACCTGGCTCGTCGTCAATAAGTCAGAGGGTCTGGACAGTGCCATCGCGGGCGGCGAGTTTCACGGTCTCGGCCTCGGCGAACCGCTTGCCGTATCGGCCGCGCATGGCGATCGAATCAGCGCGTTGATGGAGCACGTACTCGCGGATTTCGATGCCGGGCAGACGGATGCCGATGAACCGCCGCTCGACGAGGATGAGCGCGAGCTGCGTATCGCCGTGGTCGGGCGGCCGAACGTCGGCAAGTCCACATTAATCAACCGCTTGATCGGCGAAGACAGGCTGGTCGTGTTCGACCAGCCTGGCACGACACGTGACAGCGTGTCGGTCCCGTTCGAGCGCAATGATCGCAAATATGAACTGATTGACACGGCCGGCATCCGGCGCAAGTCCAAGGTCCATGAGGTGATCGAGAAGTTCAGTATCATCAAGGCGCTGCAGGCGATCGAGCGCGCGCAGGTGGTTATCGCGGTGCTCGATGCCCACGAAGGCGTCACCGAACAAGACGTCAGCCTGCTCGGTCTGATACTCGAGCGCGGCCGGGCGCTCGTCGTCGTCACCAATAAGTGGGACGGCCTGTCGGCATCCGATCGCAAACATGTGCGAGACGAACTTGACCGGCGACTGCCATTTCTCGACTTTGCCGAACGCATCACGATATCCGCGCTGCACGGCACAGCGGTTGGCGATCTGCTGCCTGCGGTGGAGCGTGCCTATCGCGCCGCCACACGCGATCTCGCGACGACAGCGCTTACGCGCGAACTCGAAAGCGCCGTCACGGCGCATCCGCCGCCGCTCGTTCGCGGGCGCCGGATTCGTTTGCGCTACGCTCATCAGGGAGGCCGCAACCCGCCGGTTATCGTCATCCATGGCAATCAGACCGAAAAAGTACCCGAGGCTTACCGTCGCTACCTGATCAATCGATTCCGCAAAGCGTTCAAACTCAAAGGCACGCCGGTGCGGCTGACGTTCAAGACCGGCAAGAACCCCTACCAGGGAAAACGCAACAAACTCACGCCTCGCCAGGAGCAAAAGCGCAAGCGCCTGATGAAACGCGTCAAGCGGTAGCTGCGCGCCACTTCGTCTATACTTCGGCTGAGCGCATCGTCGTCGGTGCGCAAGAAAAACAAGCAGGGGTATGAAAATGAATCGATTTGTTACAGCGTTGGCTGGGGGCAGCCTGTTTCTTGTGCTCGGATTATCAACGAGCATCGCGCAGGAGGAAGACGAGATGGATCCGGCGACACCCGTCGAGATCTTCGCCTGCAATTACAACGACGGTAAGGGACCCGCTGATCTTGATGCTGTGGTCGACAAATTCAATGACTGGGCCGATGAGCACGGCGTCGACGATTATTCAGCGTGGACACTGGTGCCGTACTATGCCGGAGCCGAACAGGATTTCGACTGGTTATGGCTGGGAGGGTCTCCGAGTGCCAGATCATTAGGTCGAACGCAGGACGTCTGGCTTGCCGAGGGCGGCAAAGTTCAGGAGATGTTCAACGACGTCGCTCCCTGCAGCGGGCACTCGAATTTCGCGGCTCTGCAATTCAAGGCGCCACCGCAGCGCGACAACCCGTCGAATATCGTTATTTCATTTTCGGACTGCGAGATGGCGGAAGGGGTAACGTTTAATGATGTGGCTCCGGCGCTTGCCCAATGGGCCGATTACCGCGAGGGTCACGGATCGACATCCGGAATGTGGGTTCTTTTCCCGGCCTATGGCACCGGTGGTGAGGAATTTGATTTCAAATTCGTCACGGCCTGGCAGAATCTCGAGGATCAGGGCGCCGACTGGGATCAATACAGCGCGGCCGGTTGGAAAAAAGGCGATGAGCTGTTTGCCGGCAAACTCGACTGTGATGCATCGCGAGTTTACCTGAGCACGAACAGGCGCATGGCGGCCAGCGACGACGAATAAGAACCGCGGGCTCTTGTGCAGGAAGCGGCGGGCCTGACTCGCCGCTTTTCTTGTCTTGCGGCAACGCAGTACGATCGAGCGTGCGATAAGCATGATATAAGAGCACCATCAGATTCGGAGTTCCTCCATGGGCCCTGCAGCCAAGACCATAACCCTGGAAGGGCGTTTCCAGATGCACCGCGCCGGGTATATCGAATCGCCGACGCTGGCGTACGAGACCTGGGGTGAGCTCAATGCTGCGCGCGACAATGCGATACTGATCTTCAGTGGCCTCTCGCCGTCTGCTCATGCGGCCTCATCGGCGGAAGATCCTTCGGCCGGCTGGTGGGAAGACATGATCGGACCCGGCTTGCCGCTCGACTCCGACAATTTCCAGGTGATTTGCGTCAATTCGCTCGGCAGCTGTTTCGGCTCGACCGGGCCAGCCTCTGTGAACCCGACCACGGGTGACATCTATCGGCTGACCTTTCCGGTACTGACACTTGAAGACGTCGCAGAAGCGGCTTACGGAGTCGTGCGTCAACTGGGAATCGAACGATTGCACACGGTCATCGGTTGTTCGATGGGCGGTATGAGCGGTTTGGCGTTCTGCGTTCGACATCCCGGGGCAGCGAGTAACTTCATCTCGATTTCTTCTGCGACACGGGCAATGCCGTTTTCAATTGCCGTGCGTTCCCTGCAGCGCGAGATGATCCGCTCGGACCCGAAGTGGATGAACGGAAATTACGATATGCAGGACCCGCCGATAACCGGTCAGCGGCTGGCGCGAAAGCTCGGCATGATTACGTACCGCTCACCTGAAGAATGGATCCAGCGATTCGGCCGGCAGCGTACGACCGCGACAGAAGAAAATGTCAATGACCCTTTCAAAGTCGCGTTTTCGGTCGAGGCCTACCTGGAAAACCATGCCAACAAGTTCAGTGGCGGATTCGATCCGAACTGCTATCTTTATTTGTCGCGCGCGTCCGACCTGTTTGACCTGGCCGAGCACGGCGGGTCATTAAAGTCGGGGTTCAAACGACTGCAACTCGAGCGCGCACTTGTAATCGGAGTCGAAACCGACATCCTGTTTCCGATCCACCAGCAACAGGAACTTGCCGAGGGCCTGGCAGCCGTGTGCCTGGATACGCAACTCATCGAACTCGACTGCATTCGTGGCCATGATTCGTTTCTCGTGGACATGGACGCTTTTCGCCCGGTGATTTGCGATTTCTTCGACGGCGATTGTTCCTAGTGCCGCGCCGATATCCGGCGCAGCCAAATGCAAAGGATCAGCAACATTCCGAAGCCGAGTGTTTCGATGCCGAACACGCGGAGATTGTGTTCGGACCTGGGCGGCCAGCGGATCGTATCGAACCACGGCACCGGCATTGACAGGTGCGCATCCGAAAACGGCCAGAAGATCGCGATGCCGATGCCATGCGAATACATGGCATCAAGTGGCATATGACTGAACCACGCCAGCGACCAGGCAAGCAGGATCTTTGCCCCGATTTGCGCGTTGCAGGCGGGCACTAACAACAGCAGCGCGAGACATGATGCGAGCAAGGCAGTGACAAAGATACTGTGACTGATGTGGTAGTCGGCGTGTCCCCATCCGGGAAATGGAAAATCGGGCACGTTGGCGAAAAAAACAAAGA
>JAOTVR010000039.1 GCA_029863305.1 Gammaproteobacteria bacterium
AACCGCATTCGACCCTGACTCGCGCACCCTGTTTTATACGGCCGACAACCTTGCGTACCGCGACCTGATGGCCGTGGACGTGGACACCGGCGAGAAAACAATGCTGCTCGAAGACGCACGCATCGGCGATCTCGCGTTCAATCCCGTCGACCGTTCGCTCTGGGGGTTGCGACACCTGAACGGCTACGTATCGCTGGTACGCATGCCGCATCCGTACACGGAGTGGAATCTCGTGCATGCCTGGCCGTATGGCCACGTCGCCTACGAAATGGACGTCTCGCCGGACGGCACGATGTTATCTGCGTCTGTTGGCGAGATTGACGGCCGGCAATTCCTGCGGGTCTTCCAGATTGCTGACTTGCTGGATGATAACGTCGAGCCGATTGCCGAATTCGAGTTCACGCCCGCCGCCCCGGAAGGCTTCGTGTTTTCGCCGGACTCGAAGATGCTGTATGGCAGCTCATTCTGGACAGGCGTCTCGAACATCTTTTCCTTCGAGATAGAGACCGGCAATCTCGAGGCCGTCAGCAATACCGATTCGGGTCTATTCCGCCCGATACCGCTAGCCGACGGCAGGCTGCTGGTCTCGGAATATACCGGCCAGGGCTTCTCGCCCACGATCATTGACCCGGTGCCTCTTGAGGATGTGGGCAACATCACGTACCTCGGCAACGAAGTCGTAAAGAAGCATGACGTCATCACCGAATGGAACGTCATCAAGACCCTAGATGAGGTCGACCACGAAGCGCTCATCACGAAGCGCGGCAAGTATCGGCCGTACCGCGAATTGGGCTTTGACTCAGCCTATCCGGTGATCGAGGGCTATCGCGACACCGAGGCTGCCGGCTGGCACTTTCAGTGGAGCGACCCGGCGGTGCTGCATAAATTCTCGCTAACCGCCAGCGCGTCCATCGATGATGAATTGCCGTCGTCCGAGAAGATTCACGTCAGCCTCGATTACAAGGCGCTCAACTGGTATGCGCGCTATCGGCACAACGGAGCCGATTTCTACGATCTCGCCGGCCCGACCAAGCGCAGCCGCAAAGGCGATGCCTACATCGTCGGCTATGAGCGATCCCTGGTGTACGACGATCCGCGGGAACTCGATTTCTCGGCGCAAGTCGCCTACTACAGTGGCCTCGATACCTTGCCCGGTAACCAGAACGTCCCGACGCTGCTAATCGAGGACATACTCTCAGCCGACGTCGGCTTGCACTATACAAACACGCGCAAGTCCGTTGGCTCCGTCGACCACGAAAAGGGCTACCGCTGGAACGTCGACGTGATGGGCGACAGGTCCGACTTCAGCACGGTCGTGAAACCCCATGCCGGCCTGGACTTCGGCTTCGCCTTGCCGTGGAAACATTCTTCGATCTGGTTATACAACGCCGCGGGAACGAGCGACGGCGACGCGCTGGACCCGCTCGGCAATTTCTATTTCGGCGGCTTCGGTAATAACTACGTCGACAATCGCGAAGTCAAACGTTACCGCGATTACTACAGCATGCCGGGCTTCGAGATTGACGAAATCAGTGGCACGGACTTCGTCAAGTCCACGCTGGAGTGGAATTTGCCGCCAATCCGCTTTCGGGAGGTGGGCACGCCGAGTTTCTTCCTCAAACATATCCGGCCTGCCATATTCTACGGCGGACTTCGAACCGATCTCGGCGAGTTGACCGAACGCACGGTGACGACGCTCGGCGCGCAACTCGATCTCGAGTTCACGCTTGCGCATCGGCTGCCGATGACCTTGTCGGTCGGTTATGCCGCTGGCTATGAGAGCGGCAATCGGTTGAGCGACGAGTGGATGATATCGCTTAAAATACTGTGATATGTCCACAGATATTCTCATCAGGGCGCCGGTCGGGCTGGTCCCGGTACTGATATTCCTCGTTGTCCTGCTGTACATGGACAGCTACAAGCTTGTCCGCCTGAGGACGGTCCTGTGGGTGATCGGTGCCGGCGCATTGATGACTGTGCTCGCCTACTTTATCAACGGCGCCCTGCTCGAATGGCTGCAGATCGATTTCAAGACCCTGTCGCGATACGTCGCTCCTCTGACCGAGGAACTGCTCAAAGGCTCGATCATCGTTTTGTTGTTTCGCTTGCACCGCATCGGCTTCCTCGTGGACAGCGCGATCATGGGTTTCGCGGTCGGCAGCGGCTTCGCGTTCGTGGAGAATCTTTACTATCTGCAATCGGCCGGTGACGCGCATGTCGCCGTCTGGGTGGTCCGTGGTTTTGGTACCGCCATCATGCACGGCGGCGTCACGGCGATCTTTGCGATCATGTCGCAAGCGCTGACCGAACGGCACATGAAGATCAATCCGCTACTCTATGTCCCTGGCATGTTCGTTGCGGTCACTTTGCATTCCGCGTTCAACCACTTCTGGTTACAGCCGATGCAAATGACGCTTTTCATCCTGTTGCTGTTGCCGCCAATCCTCTACGTCGTCTTCCGCCGGAGCGCGGCGCATCTGCACGAGTGGCTTGAGCTGGATTTTGACGCCGACGCGCAATTGCTGGAACAGATTAACTCCGGTGATTTCGCAGCATCGAAGATTGGCCGCTTCCTGCACGACCTTCGCGAAAAGTTCGAAGGTCCGGTCGTCGTGGACATGCTGTGCTACCTGCGCCTGTACACCGAACTCGCGCTGCGCGCCAAAGGCGTGTTGATGATGCGTGAGAACGGTCTCGATGCACCGATTGGCGAACGCACGCGCGAGAAGTTTGCCGAAATGGAATACCTCGAAGGCAGCATCGGCAAGACAGGCGTACTGGCGATGCGGCCGTTCCTGCACATGACGCGCAAGGATCTGTGGCAGCTTTACGTGCTCGAGGATCGTGGTTAGGTCGGAGCCATCAGCGGTACGAGCAACTACGCCACGAGGCCGCTGATCGTCAGGAATCAATCAGCATGACCGCGTCGCAGCCTGGCGGCACTGCCAGCCGATTTGCGTTTTCAGTAATCATCACTCATCGTCAGCCTCTACATGAAAGCCGTATTTCTCGATTACGCAACCGTAGGTCCGGGTCTGGATACAGGCCCCCTGTCTGCGCTGTTGCCGGACCTGACGATCTTCGACGCAACCGACGACAGTCAGGTTCCGGATCGCATACGCGATGTGGAGTTTGTCTTCGCCAACAAGATTCGTATTTATGACGAGCTGTTCGATGCCGCGAACAAGTTACGCTTTATCGGCCTGACCGCGACCGGCGTCGACAACATCGATCTCGACAGCGCCGCAAGTCACGGTGTCGCCGTCTGCAATATTCGTGGCTATTGCACCCGCGCAGTGACCGAACATGTCTTTGGTGTGCTCTTGACGCTCGCACATAGCCTGCATCGCTACTCGGCTGCGGTGCGGGACGGTGCGTGGCAGGAAGCGCAGAATTTCTGCATGTTGCGCTTTCCGCTCAGAGAGTTGTCGACGATGACGATGGGCGTCGTCGGCCACGGCGAACTCGGAAGCGCCGTCGCCCGCAGAGCGCGTGACTTCGATATGCCGGTGCTCGTCTCTGCACGGCCGGGCTCGGAGACGGTCGACGCGGACCGTGTTTCATTTGATGAACTGCTGCTGCGCTCCGACGTGATTTCCCTGCATTGCCCGTTGACCGACCAGACTCGTGGCCTGTTCGGTGCCGCTGAATTCCGCAAAATGAAGTCCTCGGCGATCCTGATCAACACGGCGCGCGGTGCGCTGGTCGACTCCGCGGCACTCGTCGACGCCCTGCAATCGGGCGAGATCGCCGCGGCCGCCATCGACGTGCTGCCCAAAGAGCCGCCGGTCGACGGCAATCCGTTACTCGACTACACCGGCGAAAACCTGATCGTCACGCCGCACATTGCCTGGGCAACGGACCGATCGAGGCAGGACTCGATCCATGAGCTTGCGGCAAATGTCGCGGCTTTCCTGAACGGCGAGCGGCGCAATCGGGTAGTGTAACTTTCAGGCGCCGATGATTTGCCTGGCCCACTGCACGACGCTGCGTACCCGCGGCGACGTCAGATCGTAAGCTTCATCGAAGCCGACCCAGCGCCACTCATGGTGCTCGGGCTCGCCGGTCTCGGGCGACGGCCCCATGACAACGGACTCTTGCGTCGTCTTTGCCAGGTAATAGCGGGCGGTTTTGCCACGACTGTACGGCCCTGTTTCCATGAACCGCTCACCCCACTCGAAAGTCAGCTCATCGATGCTGGTCTCTTCGCAAACTTCGCGCCGCGCGGCATCCAGCGATTCTTCGCCGTCCTCGCGCAGCCCCTTGGGAAAGTCCCAGTGATGGTAGGCGCGGAGCAACAGCGTCACCCAGCCCTCTTCGGTGTTGCGAGCCAGCACGACGCCACAGGAAAGAGACGTATCGTTCATCACGCTGCTCGCAGGACGTCAACGGGTGGCGCATTGACGGCCCCACGTGCTGCAACAAAGCCGCTGGCACAAACGACCAGCACACCTGCCGCCACGCCGACAATCCATATCAACGGATTGAACTCATACGGCAGATCGAATAGCTGTGCCGCGATAATTGCCGCGAGTATCGAAGCGCCGACCGAAGCGAGTATGCCCGCCGCAGCACCGAGAGCCGCGAACTCCGCCATGACGCCCGAAAAGACCGTGCGCTTGCGCGCACCGAGTGCCCGCAGCATTGCGCTCTCGAATCGGCGCTCATCGATTGTCGACTGCACGGCCGCAAACAAAACCGCGATTCCCGCCGCGAGCGTGAACACGAACACGGCCTGCACCGCCAGGCTCGCTTTTTCGATAATGCCGCGTATCTGTTGCAGTATCGAGTCGAGGTCGATGACCGAAATGCTCGGGTGGGCGCGCACGAGCTTGATGAGCACAGGCTGTTGCTCCTTCTCGATACGCAAACTCGAAATATAGGTGGTCGGCATGCCGTCGAGCGCCCCCGGGGAAAAGACCATGAAGAAATTCGGCTGAAATGAATCCCAGTTGATCTTGCGGATGCTCGCGATGGTTACCTCTAGCTCCCTCCCCGCGATCACGAATGTCATCTTGTCACCGACGACCAGGCCTGTTTCGACCGCCGCTTCTTCTTCGACCGAAACCAGCGGCGGCCCCGCGTAGTCTTCCGGCCACCACTCACCGTCCACGATTTCATTGCTTGACGAAAGCCGCGCGGCGAACGACAAATTGGCTTCGCGCGTCGCCATCCACTGGCCACCCGGGTCCGGGTACTCACGTTCTTTCACCGACACGCCGTTAATCGTCGCCATGCGGGCGCGGACCAGTGGCACGAACTCGGGCACTTCGATCCCATCTGCTGCATAGATACTCGCGACCGACTCGAGCTCGTGCGGTTGAATATTGATCATGAAGTGATTCGGCGCGCTTTCGTCGAGCGTCTGTCGCCACCCCTGCAACAAATCGGTCCGCACGATCGTCAATAACAGCAGCACGGTCAATCCGAGACCGAAAGCGACGACTTGTACGGCGCTGTCGCGGCCACGACGCGCAACGTTCGCAAGGCCATAGCGCCACGCGACACCAACACCGGAGCGGAAGCGGCCCATCGAGGCAACCAGCGCACGCCCGACCCAATACAACGCCGCGGCGATAATGACGATCCCACCGAGCAGAATCACGAGCATGCGTGCGTCGCCGACAGAGCGGTACAGCAGAGCTGCGACGGCGACAAGAGATAAACCGGCGACCAGTATGCGAGATGGCGCTGGTGGCATGACGTCGTGCCGCAACACTCGAAGCGGCGGCGTATTGCGCAGCTGAATCAGCGACGGCAGTGCAAAACCGGCAAGCAAAACCAGCGCGCTGCCACTGCCGAGAATCACCGGCATCGGACCGACGCCGGGCAGGTCACTCGCTATCAGGTCCGACAGGATCCAGGACAGGGTTTCCTCGGCCGCAAAACCGACGACGCTGCCAGCGATGATACCGAGCGCGCCGAGCAGCATGAGCTGCACAAGCGAGACGGAAATCACGAAGCGCTGCGTTGCGCCCAGGCTCTTCATCAGGGCCACGGTGTCCATGCGCCGATGCGCGAAGCGGCGCGCCGACATTGCGACGGCGACGGCGCTCAGTAACAGGCTGATGACCGCCGTCAACGACAGAAACCGCTGCGCCCGGTCAGCGGCATTGTTCGCGCGGTCACTGCTTTCCTCACGATTCGAGACGCGCAACAAAGAGGTCTCGTCAGTCTCTACCGCATCGTTGAAAGCACTTACCGCCGCCTCGTCACCGGCAACCAGCAGTGCGTACCCGACCCGGCTGCCTTCGCCGATCAGCCCGGTCTCGGGAATGTCCTCAATATTCATCAACAATGACGGCGCGAGGGACGCAAAGCCGATTGACTGGTCGGGTCGATACGTCAGGACCGCGGTCACGAGCAGCTCCAACTCACCGACCATTATGCGATCGCCCACGTCAGCCTCCACCCTGGCCAGCAGGGCGCCATCCGCCCAGGTCTCGCCGCGAGGGGGGACGCCTGTCGCTACGCGCTGCTCCCCGAACAAGGTGTCGGCAACACGGACATTGCCGCGCAGGGGATAGCTGCTGCTGACCGCTTTGATGGTCGCGAGCGCGCTCAGGTCTCCGGCGAATACCACGCTCGGAAACGTATTGGTTTCGGCGGTCTGCAGATCGAATTCTGCGGCTTTGTCCGACAGGGCATCCGGTATCGGTTCCTGTGACCGCAGGCGCAGATCGGCGGCCAGTACCTCATTTGCCTGCCGGGCGACCGCTTTGCCGATGCGATCGGTCAGGAAACCGACCGCCGTCAGCGCGGCGACCGCCAGTGCGACCGCCGCAAGCAGCACCAGGACCTCGCCCGAACGAAGCTCACGACCGAAACTGCGCAATGCGAACGTAACCGCCTTCACGGAGATGCCTTGCTGTCGTTCACCAGCCGCCCGGTATCCAGGCTCAGCAACCGGTCGCAGCGCTCGGCGAGCGAGTGGTCGTGCGTAACAAGAATCAGAGTCGTCGACGAGCTGCGATTCAGCTCGAACATGAGCTCCATGATGGTGCCGCCCGTGCGGCTGTCCAGATTGCCCGTCGGCTCATCGGCAAACAGCACGGCCGGCTCGGTGGCAAATGCTCTGGCGATCGCGACGCGTTGTTTCTCTCCCCCGGACAGTTGTGCCGGATAGTGCCGCCAGCGATCCCTCAGGCCGACCTTTTCGATGATGTCCAGCGACACTTTGCGCGCGTCGCCGGCTCCCGCCAGCTCGAGCGGCAGCATCACGTTTTCCAGCGCATTCAGTGACGGCACGAGATGAAATGACTGGAACACGAAGCCCACGCTCTCGGCGCGGACCCTGGCGCGCCCGTCCTCGTCGAGCTCGCCCAGATTGGCGCCGTTCAGCACGACGTGCCCGCGTGTCGGCAGGTCGAGGCCCGCCAATAATGCGAGCAATGTCGACTTACCGGCGCCCGACGGCCCGACGACAGCAACGGTGGCACCTGCAGCGATACTGAAACTGACGTCCGCCAGAATGGTCAGACTACCCTCTGGACTGCTAACCTCTTTACTGATGTCATGCGCTGCGAGAACCGCAGCATTACCGGATACGTTATTTGTCATGCGAAGAATTGTTGCCCTTATTGTTTTGTTGCTGACCGCAAGCGCCCACGGCACAGATACGCCGACAGTGCTCATATTCGGTGACAGCCTGAGTGCAGGATACGGTATAGATGTTGACCAGTCCTGGACCTCGTTGTTGCAAGCACGTCTCGAAAGCCAAGGGTACGAACATCGGGTGATTAACGCCAGCATCAGCGGTGAGACGACCGAGGGTGGCGCGGCCCGCATCGAAAGCGCGCTCGAATCGTTCAGTCCTGCGCTGATCATTCTGGAACTTGGCGGCAATGACGGTCTGCGCGGTTTCCCGCCCGCCCGGATGAAAGGCAATCTTGAAAAGATCATAAGCAGCAGCAAGGCCTCGGGAGCCGCCGTCGTGCTGCTCGGCATTCGCATTCCATCAAATTACGGGCAGCGATATACCGACGCCTTCGAAAACGTCTTTCGGGAAGTGGCTGCCGATAACGAAATTCCCTGGGTGGAATTCTTCATGGAAGGCATCGCACTCAATGACGAGCTCCTGCAAACTGACCGTATTCACCCGAATGCTGCAGCGCAGCCCATTCTGCTGGATAATGCCTGGCCGATAATCAGCAAGGCCCTGGCAAACTAAAGGCGCAATACGTGGAAAAGATATGGCTTAAGTCCTACCCGGAAGGAGTTCCTGCCGAATTACCTCCGGCTCCGTTCCGTTCCGTCCGCGAGCTTTTCGAGCATGCGTTCGACGCGTATCCCGAACGCGCGTCCTACACCAACATGGGCACGACGCTGACGTATCGCCAACTCGACGAGATGTCGATGCAGTTCGCCTGCTATTTGCAACAGACACTGGGTTTGGTGCGCGGCGAACGCGTCGCCATCATGTTGCCGAACATTCTGCAGTACCCGGTCGCACTGTGCGGCATATTTCGTGCGGGACTCGTGGTCGTCAACGTCAATCCGCTGTATACGGCGCGCGAACTCGAGCACCAGCTAAAAGACTCCGGCGCCAAATGCATCGTCATACTCGAAAATTTCGCGCACACCCTCGAGGAGGTGCTTGCGAGGACCTCGGTCGAGCAAGTGGTAACGACAGGCGTCGGCGATTTCCTGAATTTTCCGAAGAACGTTCTGACCAACTTTGCATTGCGCCACATCAAGCGGGCTGTGCCGGCTCATTCGCTGGAGCGCAGTATCACCTTCAAGGCCGCGCTCCAAGCCGGCCAGCACAAGGAGCTAGAGCACGTTGAACTCGGCTTCGCGGACATTGCATTTCTGCAGTACACGGGCGGCACGACAGGCGTTTCAAAAGGGGCGATGCTCAGTCATCGCAACATGGTGCGTAATGTGCAACAAGGCATGGTGTGGCAAGGCGCAGCTTACGAAGGGTTCGAGCACATCATCGCCATTACCGCACTGCCGCTGTATCACATATTTTCATTGGAAGGTAACTGCCTGACCGTCATGGCGCAGGGCGGCCTCAATGTCCTGATCACGAATCCGCGCGATATGAAGGCGTTCGTAAAAACGATCGCCAGGTACCCGTTTAATCTGTTCACGGGCGTGAACACCCTGTTCGCCAGCCTGATGATCACCCCGGGTTTCGACAAGATCGACTTCAGCTCGCTGCGCGTATGCATCGGCGGCGGCATGGCTGTGCAACCCGCCGTGGCCAAGGACTGGCGTGCCGCCACCGGAAGCCCCATCCTGCAGGCCTATGGCCTGACCGAAACGTCACCTGCGGCGATCGTCAACCCGATTGGCAGCGAATTCAATGGTTCCATCGGACTGCCGATTTCCTCGACCGATGTCATGATCTGCGATGACGACGGCAATGAACTGCCGGTTGGCGAGATCGGAGAAATCTGCATCAAGGGCCCACAGGTTATGGAAGGCTATTGGCAACGACCGCAGGAAACAGCCAATGTCATGTTGCCCGGCGGCTGGCTGAAGACGGGCGACATTGGCCGCATGGATGAGGCCGGCTACATCTTTATCGAGGATCGCAAGAAAGACATGATTCTCGTTTCCGGCTTCAACGTCTATCCCAACGAAATCGAAAACGTCGTCGTGGAGATGGATGGAATTCTGGAGGCCGCCGCGATCGGCATTCCCGATGAACGCTCTGGCGAGATCGTAAAACTGTTCGTGGTTCGCACAGACCCGAGCATCACCGAGCAGGACATCATTGACCATTGCAGCGAAAACCTGACCAACTACAAGCGGCCGAGGGTCATCGAGTTTCGCGATGAACTGCCGAAGACCAATGTCGGCAAGATACTCCGCCGCGCATTGCGCGACGAATAACACGGAGAGACCCGATATGCGATTGCGTTTGCCCCTGCTGGTAGTGCTAGTCTTGCTCAGCTTTACAGCCGGTGTGGCGGCAACGTCAGCGCTCGATCCGGTGCGTGTCGCGCCGCATATTTACGAGCTCGCGTTCGAAAATGACCGCGTGCGCGTTCTCAAGAAGACGATCCGCAATGGCGAAACCCCGCCCATCCACTCACACCCCGATCGTGTGACCGTGTATCTCAATCCCTGTGCATGGCTCATCGACAACGGTGATGGCAGCGAGCGCATGGAATCTTACAAATTCGGCGAACCCGCATGGTCAACGGCGACAACCCATGGCGGCGAAACGGCTTCCGTTATTCAGCAGTGCTCGGTTATTGAGGTCGAACTAAAGTAGTCGCTTGTGGTAGGTCGGACTCAATTCGTGCACGGCGTCTACCAGAACGGCGAGACTGTCCGGATCAATGTCGGGCGTGATGCCGTGCCCGAGGTTGAATACGTGACCGGGGCCATTGCCATAACTGGCGAGCGTGTCAGCAACTCCCTGTCGAATAACGTCGGCCGGCTCGCGCAACGTTGCCGGATCGAGATTCCCCTGCAAGGCGACCTTGTCCTCGACATACTCTCGCGCCGTTGCCAGATCCGTCGTCCAGTCCACGCCGAGTGCATCGCATCCGGTGCCTGCCATATCGGCGAGCAGTGGGCCGGCGCCCTTCGTAAACAGGATGACAGGCACACGCCGACCATCGCTCTCTCGTGACAAGCCGTCAACGATCTTTTGCATGCTCGCCAGTGAGAAGCGCCGGTAGTCGTCCGGCGCGAGTGCTGCGCCCCAGGTATCGAAAACCATGATGGCCTGGGCGCCGGATTCGACCTGGGCATTCAGATACGCCGTTGTGGTAGTGGCGACTTTGTCCAGCAGCAGCTCGAGCGCTGCCGGGTCTTCTGCGGCAAGCCCCCGGATCGTCTTGAAGTCGCGGCTGGAGCGACCCTCGACCATGTAGGTCCCGACGGTCCACGGACTGCCTGCGAAACCGATTAGCGGAACGCGCCCATCGAGCTCCTTACGAATCGTGCGTACCGCGTCCGTCACATAGCCGAGATCGTCTGCAATATCCGGAGCCGGCAGCTTCTCGATGTCTCGCTTGCTGCGCACCGGTCGGTCGAACATCGGGCCTTCGCCGGGTTCGAAGCGAAGTCCGAGCCCCATCGCATCCGGAACAGTCAGGATATCGGAGAATAATATGGCCGCATCGAGCTTGTAGCGCCGCAGCGGCTGCATCGTTACTTCGCAAGCCAATTCGGGATTGCGGCACAATCTCATGAAATCTCCCGCCTGGGCACGGATTTCACGGTACTCGGGCAGGTAGCGGCCCGCCTGACGCATGATCCACAGCGGTGTACGCTCCACCGGCTCGCGCATTAGCGCACGCAACAGCAAGTCGTTTTTCAGCGTCGTCATGAGTCACCCACCTGCGCAGCGATAGTCGCCTGTATCGCCTCGGCCGCTGCGCGCGGGCTCGCCGCGTCGCGAATCGGCCGTCCAACGACGATGTAGTCTGCGCCGCTCGCAAAGGCTTTCTCGACCGTCACAACCCGTTTCTGGTCTCCTTCCGGCTTGTTGTCCACCGGTCGAATTCCTGGCGTTATCACGAGCAACTTCTCATCGATGAACTGACGCAGCCTGGCGACTTCCAGCCCCGACGAAATCACCCCGTCACAACCGGCTTCCAGCGCACGCCGGGCACGTGACAGCACGAGCTCTCCGACATCGCAGTCAAAACCGAGGTCGTCCAGATCGCCGCGGTCGAGGCTCGTAAGAACCGTTACGCCGAGAACCTTGAGCGTATCGCCCTTGTTTTCTGCAGCAGCCTCCATGATCGACTGGTTGCCGTGCACGGTAACAAAGCTGGCACCGCGATCCTGCAACTGGCGCACCGCCGAACCAACGGTTGCCGGGATGTCAAAGAACTTCAGATCGCAGAACACCTTCTTGTCCCTGGCCAACATCCAGTCGAGTAATTCGAAATAGCCGCCGCTCATCATGAGCTCGAGACCAATCTTGTAAAACGTCACCGCGTCACCGAGTTCGTCAGCCAGCATTCGCGCCCGATCGCAGTCGGGTACGTCCATTGCGAAAATCAATCGATCCCTGGTGGGTATGGTCTTGTCTGTCACTTGCTGCCTCTGGGTTGCTGCTACCGGCGCGGCGCATTCTAACAGAGCCATTGCCTCATGTTTTCCCGATCAGCCGTTCATGTTCGGCAATCGCGTAGCGATCGGTCATTCCGGCAACATAGTCGGCGACAACCCTGGCACGCCCCGCCTGGTCGTTGCCGGCCGCACGATCCGCGAACTCAGCGGGCATCTTTTGTATATCTGAGGTGTACAGCTCGAAAAGCTCGCGAACGATGGCCTGCGCGCGGTGAGTCATCTCCAGCTTTTTCTCGTGTGAATACAGGTGCCGCATCAGAAACCGCTTGAGCGATACATGCTGTGCATAGATGTCGTCAGACATCGCGACAAACGGCCCATCGGCCTTGCGAACATCATCGATAGATTGCGGTTTTCGCCGCTCGAGGTTGCGGCGCGTATTATCGATAAGGTCGGTCACTACCGTATTGATCATGCGGCGAATGATTTCGTAGATGAGGCGGCGGTCCTCGAGTTCGGGATAGCGTCGGTGCACCTCGTCGTACTGCAGAGCAAATAAAGGCTGCTCCCGAAGCTGCTCGAGGCTCAGCAGACCGGCACGAAATCCGTCATCGACATCATGGTTGTTGTACGCAATCGCATCGGCGATATTGGCCAGCTGCCCCTCGAGGCCCGGTTGCTCGCGCTTGAGGAATCGTTCGCCGACATCACCGATTTCGCGAGCATTGCGCATCGAGCAATGTTTCAGAATTCCTTCCCGCGTTTCGAACATCAGGTTCAGCCCGGGAAACTCCGCGTACTTGGCCTCCAGCTCATCGACCACGCGCAATGACTGCAAATTGTGTTCGAATCCGCCGAAGTCGCGCATGCACGCGTTCAGTTCATCCTGGCCTGCATGGCCGAACGGTGTGTGGCCCAGGTCATGTGCCAGACAAATTGCCTCCGTAAGGGGCTCATTGAGCCGCAGCGCAACGGCAGCGGTGCGCCCGATCTGCGCGACCTCGAGCGAGTGCGTCATACGGGTGCGATACAGATCGCCCTCGTGATTGACGAACACTTGCGTTTTGTAAACGAGGCGACGAAAAGCCGTTGAATGGATGATCCGGTCGCGGTCGCGCTGATACTCCCCACGGTATTCGGCCGCAGGCTCCGCGTAACGCCTGCCCCGACTGTCCGCCTCATTGGCGGCGAACGGAGCAAGCGGCAACATCAGTCGGCAGCCTCGAGAAGTTGCAACAGGCGCGACCTGTCGTGTTCGGCCGTAACCATGGCCCGGCCGAGCTCCTCGAGCAGTACGAATCGCAACTGCTTTTGGATAACTTTCTTGTCCATACCCATCGCGTGGAGCATCGCTTTGGAGCCAATCGCGGGCGGGGTGGCGGGTAGCCCTGCGGCTGCGATCAGGGCTCGAAACCGTTGGAGGTCGGTATTGCCGATGTCGCTGAGTTCGGCCGCCATCAGCATGCCGGCGGCAACGGCTTCGCCGTGCAACCACTCCCCGTATCCCTGGCAATGCTCGATCGCGTGCCCGAATGTGTGTCCGAAGTTGAGAATCGCGCGCCGGCCCGCTTCACGCTCGTCGGCAGCAACCACTTCCGCTTTGATTTCGCAGGATCGTTGTATGGCATATGCCAGCGCGTCGGTGTCCTTGCCAAGCAGCGCCGGCATGTTCTCTTCGAGCCAGGTGAAAAACGTCATATCGGCAATGGCGCCATACTTGATGACTTCGGCGAGCCCGGCCCTGAGCTCGCGATCCGGCAGCGTGCCCAGCGTACCGATGTCGATGAGAACGATTCTAGGCTGGTGAAATGCGCCGATCAGGTTCTTGCCCTCTGCGTGATTGACGCCGGTCTTGCCCCCGACCGATGAGTCCACCTGCGCAAGTAATGTCGTCGGAACCTGGATAAACGCGACGCCACGCATATAACAGGCGGCCGCAAACCCCGCGATGTCACCGACAACTCCGCCACCCAGCGCGATCACAGTCGTATCGCGGTTTGCCCTGCTATGAACGAGGCTGTCGAGCACGGTCGTCGCTGTTGCAATAGTCTTGAATGATTCCCCGTCGGGCAGACTGATCGACTCGACTGCAATGCCGTCGAGATCGGCCATCAAGCTGTCGAGATAAAGCGGCGCAACAGTCGTGTTGCTGACGACGAGGCAGTCCGATCCCGCAAGATGCGGACCAAGGTCGAACCCTCCACCGAGCAAACCATTGCCGATGACGATCGGATAGCTCCGATCGCCCAATTCGACGGTTATTGTGCGTGCAGACGACATCGCCGATAGAGTACCCGAAAGGGCCCGCGGACGGGATGTTTGTTATCGGAAGTAAAGCGCAGCGCAGCGAGCCATGAAGATGACAAAGCATGCCGGCTGCGGGCCCGAAGCGTTATAGTCTCTCGAGAATATCGTTGGCGACAGCTTTGACTTTACGGCCATCGGTCTCGACGATCAGATCCGCGATTTCCCGGTACAGTGCGTCACGCTCCAGCATGAGCTCGTCGAGAATTTTTTTGCGATCGCCGTTCTCCAACAGCGGCCGCTCCCGACCTTTCTGTGTGCGAACAAGCTGCTGGTCTACCGTGGTATACAAATACACGACGAAGCCGCGCGCGCCCAGGTTGCTGCGATTTTGCGGGTCTATAACAGCGCCACCGCCGGTGGCGAGGACCAGGCCCTCGATTCTCGAAAGATCGTCAATGACCTTCGCTTCGCGCTTGCGAAACCCCTCTTCTCCTTCCTTTTCGAAGATAAAGGGGATATCGACGCCGGTGCGAGCCTCAATTTCGTCATCGCTGTCCATGAAACTCATGTGCAGCATGCGCGCCAGCTGGCGGCCAACAGCCGATTTGCCTGCGCCCATCGGGCCAATCAAAAACAGGTTTTGCGGTTTTCTCATAACGCGTGCAGTCTGGCTAAATGAGAAAGCCAACCCGAAGGTTGGCTTTCGTCATAGGACACAGGGCGCCTGTCCCTCTTTTCCTAGTAAATGTTCGAGCCTTCCTCGAGGATCCTCGGTGTTACGAAGATCAACAGCTCCGCCTTGTTGTCGATGCGCGTCTTGCTCTTGAACAGTCTGCCGAGGAACGGTATGTCGCCGAGGAATGGAACTTTGTTGATTGTCTCACGACGCTCCGTCTCGTAGATGCCGCCCAGAACAACAGTTTGTCCGTCAGAGACAAGCACCTGTGTCTCTACGGCACGAGTATCAATACTGGGTACCGTGCCGCCAAGGCCACCGGTCGAGATAATATCGCCAACGCTATCCTTGTGAACGGTCAGGTCCATAATGATGTTGTTGTCCGGAGTGATCTGCGGCGTAACGGTCAGGCTCAGTACCGCCTTCTTGAACTGAATCGTCGTGGCGCCTGATGACGCGGACTGCTGATAGGGAATTTCCACACCCTGTTCGATGCGAGCCTCCTTCTGGTTCGCCGTGATGACGCGCGGCGTGGAGACGATTTCGCCTCGACCCTCTGCTTCAAGCGCCGTCAACTCAAGATCCACCAGATAATCGCTCTCCAGTACCGCAAGTGCGAAACGCCCGGCCGCGTCCGCGATGGGAACATTCACGTTGTAGCGGTTGCTCAGTGTCGGCAACTCGATCGGGTAAATCGTTCCGTTGCCCGGATCAGCGAGGTTGTCGAGTACGGATCCAACCATCGTGTCCGTACCACTGCCCGATCCGGAGATAACCGTGACGCCATCGCTGCTGTTCTCATTGAACGCTGTGACGCCCAGGCGAACGCCGAGGTCGCGACTAAAGTCGTCGTTTACGACGACAATTCGCGATTCGATCAAAACCTGGCGAATGGGAATGTCCAGCGTCGCTACCATGCGGCGAATATTGATCAGACGATCCGCCGTATCCTGTACAAGCAGGGTGTTGGTGCGATCGTCGACGGCGATACTGCCGCGATCGGACAACAATGCGTTGCCGCCGCCGCCGGCTATCAAATCAGCCAGGCTGCTCGCCTTCGCGTAATTGACCTGCAGAAACTCTGAGTACAACGGCTCCAGTTCGGCAATTGCTTGTTTCGCTTCCAGATCAGCCGTTTCGCGTGCAGCGATTTCTTCGGCTGGCGCAACGATAATGACGTTGCCGTTCTGGCGCATGTCCAGGCCCTTTGTCGTCATAACGATATCGAGGGCCTGATCCCACGGGACATTTCTCAGGCGCAGCGTCACGTTGCCCTGAACGGTGTCGGAGACAACGATGTTGCGGCCTGATGTTTCGGCAAGCAGCTGCAAGACGGCGCGCGTTTCAATATCCTGGAAGTTCAGCGTCAGACGCTGACCTTCGTATTCTTTGGTCTCCGAGAACAGGTTGGAGCCTTCCTCGGTTTCCGCAGTGACCGGATTGACTTCGATCGTGAATTCGTTATCGGACTGATAAGCAAGCTGCTCATACTTGCCTTCGGCCGAGATGACGATTCGTGTATCGAGGTTGGTCCGCAGCGTATCGACGGTTGTAACCGGCGTCGCGAAATCCATGACGTCAAGGCGTCGCATCAATTCTGCCGGCAGATCAGTGTCTTTGAAGACGGCAACAACACGGCCACCTTCCTGCCGAATATCAACGGGTGTCGAGGAATCTGTCAGGTTGACGACCACACGACCACCACCATCGCGGGTACGTCGGAAATCGACACTCGTGATTGCACGCGCACTGCCGGAACCTGCATACGACTGTGGTGACGCGACATTGCTGGCGAACTGGGTTGTTCCAGCACTGTACTCTTCACCATCACCCAAAGTGATTGTCACCGTATTACCGCTTGCACGAGTCTCATAGGCAACCATCGAACCGAGATTCAGGACGACACGAGTTCTCCCATTGGCTTCAGCCGTCAAAATCGTATTCAGGGGACCAAGATTGACATCACGGCGGCGTGACGTAAGTCCAAGTGTTGTATCGGGCAGATCGAGCGCGATTCTTGCCGGGTCTTCGATCGTGAATGCGAGCGGCTGGGGGGCCGTTCCCGTCATGATCAATTTCAGCTCTACTCGCTGTCCGGGCAGACTCTGAACCTGAATGTCCTGCAGCCGGTTACCCTCCTGCGCGCTTGCGGCAGATCCCACAAACAACAGGAACGCGACCTGTGCCAACGCAGTCAGTTTTAGCATGGCGCTACATCCGACCACCTGTTTCATTTTGAGCATCATTCCAATTACTCCCAGTTCCATTCAGGCATCAGTCCGAGAGACTTATGGCGGCATCCCTTTCGATATAGCCGCCGATCCCGTCAGAAATAATTTCTATAAGTTCGATTTCAGATTCATTGATTTCGTTGATCCGTCCGTCATTTTGTCCCAGGAAGTTGCCGGGTACGACGCGGTGAATCAGGCCGTCAGAAGTCTGCACGAGCCCATACATAGTTTCGCCGATATACAGAGTGCCGACCATGGATAATGTGTCGAGCGGAAAACCTTCGAGGAATTCGCGGCTACGAGCCGAATCGGGCCGGATCCCGCCGTTCGGACCCTGAGCGATTTGCGGTGTATCGGGAATAAACGGTGAACGCACACCTTCTGCGTCGGCCACATACGTGAAGATCTCATAGGGCGTAATCTCGGGCAGTGGTTCGATGCGGCCACCCGGTTTTGCCTTGATCTCATTGATGTACTGATCGAGGTCGTCCATGTCTGCACCACACGCCGTCAAACCCAGGACGAGCAGCGCCATCAGCAGGCCATTGCGGATTGTCAGAGAAGCATTTCGCATTAGTCTGCCTCCTCTTCCAGATAACGATAGGTCTTCGCCGTCACTTCCATGCTTAGCTCGTCATAATTATCGCCGGATTCGGGTGAGATGTTGATGTTGTGTAGCGTCACGATGCGCGGCAGTGCGGCAACGCCACTAACGAAATTTGCGATCTCATGGTAGCCACCGGACAAACGAATCTTGATCGGTTTTTCCGCGTAGAAATCTCGCGGAATTTCCGGTTGCGGCTGAAACAGCCTCTCGCGCAAGCCCGAAGCAAGCCCGGTCTGAGACACATCGACGATCAGACTGGGAATTTCGGTTTCACCGGGAAGCTGCCGCAGCATTGTGCCGAACGATTGCTCTATCTGCGCAAGTTGTGCCTTATAGGCGTCGTAGTTTGCGGCCTTGCGCTGTTTGTTTTCAAACGTAACGCGCAGCGTTTGCTCGTCTTCCTGCGCACGCGTTAGCTGTGGCGCCTTGTCCTTGACGATCGTCCAGTAAACGCCCAGGCCAACCACGACAAGGAAAACGAGGACGATAACGGCAGCACGGAAGACAAGCGGCCAGCGACCAACGTCATTGACATCCAGGCTTCTCAGCTCTTCAACAAGATTCATCGCCCGATCTCCATATCGTCTTCGCCTTTGCTTTCCTGTTTCAGGTACACGACGAATTCAGCCTGGCGCGATGCCCCCGACTGTGTAGTTTCAACGCGATCGACTTCCGGATCGGCCATCCACTCAGACGCATCAATCTGCCGCATCAATGCCGAGACACGAGTACTCGACTGCGCGACACCGCGAACCTCGACACGCGTACCCGTCTGTTTCAGACCGGTCAGGTAGACACCTTCCGGAAGTTGTCGTGCTATCTCATCAAACAAGTGCACGATTTCGGGTCGGCTCTTCTGCAGCTGCTCGATGATTTCCATGCGCGCCAGCAGGCGTTCTTTCTGGCGCTCGAGCCCGTCAATCTCGGTAATGCTCTTTTCAAGTTCCTTGATCTCGCTCGTCAGTCGTGCGTTACGCGCCTCCTGAGCGGAGATCATTTGTGAGTAGGCAAACATCGTGAGCAAAACAACGGCGATCGCAGCGACGACGCCACCGGCCATTGCAACGCCGAAGTCGCGCTGGCGTTTCTTGCGTTCCGCCTCGCGCCATGGGAGTAGATTAATACGTGGCATATTAGTCGAAGCTCCTCAGTGCAAGGCCGCACGCGGTAAGAAGTGCTGTTGCATCTTTGTGCACCCCCTGCGATTTTGCCTTCGATGAAATTTTCATCTGGCCAAGTGGGTCACCGATTTCGGTGGGGATGCCCACGCGACTCGATATCACGTCGGCGATACCCGGTATGTTGGCGCAACCGCCACAAACCAGGATCATGTCCGGCTGCTCGCGACCACCGCCTGAGGCCAGGTAGAACTGCAAGGAGCGGCTTACCTGTTGTGTCATATCGTCAATAAACGGCTCGAGCACCTCGGGCTGGTAGTTGCTGGGCAGGCCACCCTGCTTCTTGGCCCGGCCTGCATCTTCCATCGACAGACCATAGGTACGCATGATCTCTTCAGTGAGCTGCTGCCCGCCAAAGTTGAAGTCGCGTGTATAGATGACCTTGAGATCCTGCAGTACGCTGAATGTCGTGCTGCTGGCGCCGATGTCGACGACCGCGACGGACTGCCCTATACCACCTTCGGGAATTTGATGGCTTAGCAACGCGCAGGCATTCTCGAGCGCAAACGCTTCGACATCGACGACATGCGTTGTAAGGCCCGCTGCGTTAACGGCTGCTTCGCGCTGCTCGACGTTGTCAGTACGAGTGGCGACAAGCAAAACATCCATCAGTTCGGGGTCTTTCTCGTTCGGACCGACAATTTCATAGTCGAAGCTGACTTCTTCCATCGGGAACGGAATGTACTGGTCAGCCTGAATTTCGACCTGACCTTCGAGATCCCTCTCGGAGAGACTCGACGGCATCTGAATGACCTTGGTGATCGCCGCATCGCCGCTGATAGCCACAGCGACATCCGTCGCTTTGGCACCGGCGCGTTTCACGGCACGACGTATGGCTTCACCAACGGCCTTGGCATCAACAATTGCCTTTTCACTGACCGAACTTGGTGGCGTGGGCTCCGCCGAATAGGACTCCACACGAAACCGCTTTCCGCTCTGGGAAAGCTCGATCAGCTTGACCGAGGATGTCGTGATATCGAGGCCCAACAGCGGTTGAGTTTTTTTGCCGAACAGCACGTATTTTTCCTTCTAGGTCGGTAAGTTGCGAGCCAAATGTAGTCTCGGCCTCAGCAATTCGATTTAACTATATATCAACAAAATGTTAAATAAAACGTGACTTTGTTCACGATCCAACGATCCATATGGTAAGCGTCAGGCTGTGCTTATTCCGTGAACTGGTCGGTACCCCGAAGGGACGACCAGAACACAGTGTCTTTTGGCCATTATTGCGGGCTCCGGCGCAACCTCGCTATGATCAGCCGCCGTATGATCGGGTTCACGGGGCATTTGCCTGCGAAATGCCATGTTTTCTGCACAAAACGGACATCAGCACACGTACTAATGGACAATATCGGCGATGCTGCGCGCAGCGTTCGCCCCATAAGCGGTCCAACCAGCACCTACAACTATGCAAAGCCCCAGCAAATCCCTCAAAAACGGCCGTCTCAAAATCAGGTCGCGCCTCATCCGCTCGACGATAATCGTCGTCGGCCTCGGCGTTTGCGCAACAATCGGCGGCGTCGCCGCCGTTGTAGGTGCCTATTACTACGTTGAACCGGCGTTGCCGGCGGCCGAAAAGATTCGCGATATCCCATTGCAAATTCCGTTGCGCATTTTCAGCCGCGACGGCCGCTTGATTTCCGAAATTGGCGAACGGCGCCGCGTGCTTATCACCTACGATGACGTACCTTCGCATGTCGTCGACGCTTTTGTCGCGGCCGAGGACCAGCGATTCTGGGTACATCCTGGAATCGATTATCGCGGCATACTCAGAGCATTGTTTCAACTACTGTCGACGGGCAACATCGAAAGCGGTGGCAGCACTCTGACTCAGCAGCTTGCACGGAGCTACTTTCTGTCACTGGATCAGACCCTGGAGCGCAAATTCAAGGAAGCCTCGCTCGCCGTGCGCATCGAGAATGAATTCTCCAAGCAACAAATCATGGCGCTGTTCCTTAACAAGATGTTCTTTGGTCAGCGCGCCTACGGTGTTGCCGCCGCCGCGCAGGTTTACTTCAACAAACCGCTCAATGACATCAACGTCGCCGAAGCTGCGACGCTCGCCGGGGTACTCCCGGCGCCGTCCCGGTACAACCCGGTACGCAGCGCGGAGAACGCGGAGATGCGCCGCGGCTATGTGCTCGGCCGCATGCGCGACATCGGCTACATCGATGAGCAACAATACAAAGACGCGATAGCCCATCCGGTCGAGTCGCACATGCACGGCGCCGCTGTCGAACTGTCGGCACCTTACGTCGCTGAGATGGTGCGGCGTGATATGTTGTCGCGTTTTGGCGAAGCCACATACACAGCCGGCTACCAGGTTGTCACAACGCTCGATTCACGATTGCAGGCTGCCGCGGACTACGCACTCAGGAACGGTCTCCTGGAGTTCTCGCGACGCCGCGGTTATCGCGGTCCGCTGACCCATTTCGAGCTGACCACGGAGTTACTCGAGACGGCTTTTGAGGAGTGGCCCGCGGAGATTCGGCAGACACTGGAGCAATATGCTCCGGGCGGCTTGGCGGTGGCTTTGGTCACTTCGATTGACGAAGCCGGCAATAGTGCGACGACCATCACTGCCAATGGCACGAACCTGACGGTTCCGTGGTCCGGGCTATCCTGGGCCAGGCCGTTCATTGACCGGGAAACGACGGGCCCCGAACCCGAGACTGTCAACGACGTGCTGGCTGTCGGCGATGTCGTGCTGGTCATGCCGACGGCAAATCAAAGCTGGGCGTTGGCACAAGTACCCGAGGCTCAAAGCGCTGTCGTCAGCATCGACCCGCGTGATGGGTCTATCAGTGGGCTGTCCGGTGGCTTCGACTTCGCGACCAGCAAGTTCAACCGCGCGACGCAGGCTTACCGTCAGCCGGGTTCGTCTTTCAAGCCATTCATCTACTCGGCCGCGCTCGAGCATGGCAACACGGTCGCGACGGTTATACTCGACGCGCCGATAGTCATCAGCTCGTCCGAACTCGAAGCCGTTTGGCGACCGATTAATTACAGCGGCCGATTCTACGGACCAACCCGCCTGCGAGAGGCGCTCGTCCGCTCGATGAATCTGGTGTCGGTGCGGCTGCTGCTTTTTGAAACCGGCGTTGGCAATGCGGTCAGGCACATTCAGAAATTTGGGTTTGGTGACGCCGCACTTCCACACAACGGGTCGCTCGCCCTGGGTGGCGGTTCCGCATCGCCGCTCGACATGGCGCAGGGGTACGCAGTATTCGCCAATGGCGGCTATGCGGTTAAGCCGTATGTCGTCGACTCGATTTTCGGGCCCGGTGGTGAGTCCTTGTATCGCGCCGATCCGTTGGTCGTCTGCGCACCCTGTGAGGTCGACCCCGACGATGCCGATGCCGGCCCCTCCGAGGAGTTTCCGCTCGAGCAAATGGCCGATGTCGCGCTTGACTACCGACCTGATGCTGCAGCAGCGCCCGAGCTTTTTGCTAACGTCAACGCCGCTCCGCGGGCCATAAGTGCGCAGAATGCGTTCCTCATTCAGGACCTGATGCGTGACGTTATCCGCCGTGGTACCGGGCGGCGCGCACTTGTGCTCGGCCGTCGTGACCTGTCCGGAAAAACCGGTACGTCCAATGATCAACGCGATGCGTGGTTTGTTGGCTTCAACGGCGACATCGCGAGCGTCGTGTGGGTTGGCTATGACGACGACCTGCCGCTCGGTCCCGGTGAAGAAGGTTCGCGAACCGCTTTGCCAATCTGGATCGAGTTCATGCGACTCGCTCTGCAGGGGGTTCCGCATCATCAAATGGCAATGCCGGACGGCATCGTCTCGGCGCGTATCGATCGCGAGACCGGCTGCCCGGCCGGTGTTGGTCAGCCTAACACCCTCTTCGAGTACTTCCGCGAAGGTCACATACCCGAGTGCGACAACGTGCGGGACGTGCCGAACATATTTAATGACGCTGCCGGGACCGACCCTCGCCCCGAGGACGAAAGCCAGCAAGAGCCAGAGTCTCTTTTCTAGCGCCATGCCGAGAAAGAAGACTAACGGTGACGACCGGACCCGGCAGATGCTCGCACAGGAGGCGGCCCGCATCATCGTCAATCAGGGGCTGCGCGACTATCGCGCAGCGAAGATCAAGGCCGCTGAGAGGCTTGGCCTGAACTCGCGCGGGTCTTTACCCCGCAATTCTGAAATCGAGCGGGCAGTCAGTGATCACCTGCAGTTGTTCGGCCGCGAATCTCACAGTGATTTCCTGCACAGCATGCGCAAGATTGCCCTGTCGGCAATGGAACTGCTGGTCGTATTCACGCCGCGACTCGTCGGTCCGGTGCTGAGCGGCACTGCCGACGAAAACTCATCGGTCAACCTGCATGTCTTTGCGGACAGTGCGGAGCATGTTGCCATGCAGCTTGCGAACTCAGGCTACAGTTACCGACCGTATGAGCGGCGACTCAAGACACGCCCGGGTCGCAGCGCGACATCCTGTACATTCGCCGGCTTCGAGTTCGATCATCAAATGGCACGCATTGAGGCGACTGTTTTCCCGGTGGACGGCATCCGTCAGGCGCCGATCAGCCCGATTGACGGCAGGCCGATGCGGCGTGCCGACTCGAAAGCGGTTCGAAGCCTGCTCGAAAGATAGGCCGCGACCTGGTCCCCTGCGATCAGCGCTTCTCTATTGCGACGTAGTCCCGTTGTGTCGGTCCGGTATACAGCTGTCGTGGTCGGCTGATGCGGCCGTGCGGATCGGAGATCATCTCGCGCCAATGAGCTGTCCAGCCCACGGAGCGGCCGATCGCAAACATGACAGTGAACATCGAGGTCGGTATGCCCAGGGCGCGATAGATTATGCCGGAGTAGAAATCAACGTTGGGGTACAGCTTCTTCTCGATAAAGTAGTCGTCCTGCAGCGCAATCTGCTCGAGCTCGCGCGCAAGGTCGAACAGCGGCGTATCCTCCCGGCCCAGCTTCTCGAGCACCTTGTGCGCCATGTCACGAATAATGGTCGCGCGAGGATCGAAGTTCTTGTAAACACGGTGACCGAATCCCATCAGTCGGAAGGGATCGTTCTTGTCCTTGGCTTTGGCCACATATTTCTTGATCTGGCTTGTGTCGCCGATTTCTTCGAGCATTTTCAGCACGGCTTCGTTTGCGCCGCCGTGTGCGGGGCCCCATAAGGCCGAAATACCTGCCGCGATGGCCGAGTATGGGTTGGCACCCGAGCTGCCGGCCATGCGCACCGTCGACGTCGAACAGTTTTGCTCGTGGTCGGCATGCAGAATGAAAAGCAGGTCCAGCGCCTCTGCGGAAATCGGATCGATCTCGTACGGCTCCGCCGGTACGGCAAACAGCATTTGCAGGAAGTTCTCACAATAGTTGAGGTCGTTGCGGGGGTACATGAACGGCTGCCCGCTATTGAGTTTGTACGCGGCCGCAGCGATGGTCGGCAGCTTCGCAAGAATTCGGTGAGCAAAAATATCGCGGTGATCCGGATTACTCGCATCCATTTCTTCGTGGTAATAAGCCGACATCGAGCCGACAACCGCTGACAACATCGCCATCGGATGCGCGTTGTAGCGAAACCCCTTGAAGAAATTCAGCATGCCCTCGTTCAGCATGGTGTGCGTCCGAATCGTCGTATCGAATGCCTGCAGCTCGGATTCCGTCGGCAAATTGCCGTGCAGCAGCAGGTAAGAGACCTCGAGGAAGCTCGAATGCGCAGCGAGCTGCTCCACCGGGTATCCCCGGTACATGAGGATGCCTTGTTCGCCGTCGATGTAGGTGATGTCGGATTGGCAGCTGCCCGTCGATACGTAACCTGGATCGAAGGTAAATACACCCTGCTCCTTGTAGAGCTTGCCAATATCGATTACATCGGGTCCAACCGTGCCGGTGTGTATTGGTAACTCCATCTCCGTGCCGTTGGGGCTTGTCAGGCGGAAAGCGTCCTTAGTCATTGTCTTCCTCGGGCTCATGTTGGTGGGCGGGCCAGTGGCCCAATACAGGGTTACAGCCACAACGACGCCCCACCCGTCGTGGCGGCGCGTCATTTTAATACAGGCTAGCAGTTACCCGAAGATACGGGCAATCAGGGTGAACCCCTAGCTGATTCCGTATTTGCGGCGGAACTTGTCGACACGACCGCCGGTATCGACAATCTTCTGCTTGCCGGTGTAAAAAGGATGACAGGATGAGCACACCTCGATTAAGAGGTCTTCGCCGAGCGTGGAACGCGTCGTAAACTCGTTACCGCAACTACAGGTCACCTTGATGTCGGCGTAGTTCGGGTGAATGTCGGCTTTCATGGCTTGCTCTCCAGGGCACTCGAGAGTGCGAAAAGGTCGCGTAATATATAGCGAAGCGGCCATCGCCGCAAGCCCCCGCCGAGGCCCGGCAGTTTATCCACAGATCCTGTGGATAAGTCTGTGGAAGAAAATTGAGTGAGTGACCTAAGGTGCGGATTTTCAAGCACCGTTATTAAAATGCCTACTTTCTGGCCACTTTTATAAAGTTATTAAAAACAACGAGTTATAGTGCTTTCGCGACACTCAAAGTGAATTGCGTCGCGTCTTGTACTGAAAAAACAGGCATCCACCGCACGTTGTGAATAAGAGAACAAGCTATGGCGGCAGGAATTCTGCCTGCAAATCATTCAGAAATCGTCTTCCGAGGGCCGTCACGCACCAGAATTGACCGGCTGTTCGAGTGATCAGATGCTTGTCTTGTGGTGTCCGGAGCCGCGCATGCAATGCCTCGATTGACAGGCCGGTTCGCGCCGTAAACAACGATTCGTCGAAACCGTCCGTCAGCCGCAGAGCATTGAGCATGAATTCGAACAAGCGGTCGGCGGCGGAAACTGGCTCGAGGTCCGCGCTGTAGTCGCCTCCTTCAATGCATTCCATGTACTGCCTGGGATTTGCGGGTTTCGCGTAGCGCCAGACTCCCTCGGCTGTCGAGATCTTGCCGTGTGCCCCGGCGCCGACGGCCAGATAGTCACCGAAAGACCAGTAATTCATGTTGTGTACCGAGCGCCGGGCATCGCGCGCATAGGCCGATACTTCATATTGCTCATAGCCCAGCTCCGCCAGGCGGCTCTCTCCCTGACCCTGGATCTCGACGACCCGGTCTTCATCGGGAAGCCCGGATGGCGGCCGCGCGTGGAATACCGTGTTCGGCTCCAGGGTCAGCTGGTACCACGACAGATGCTGCGGCTCGAGCTCCGCCGCCCGCTCGATATCAAGCACTGCATCGGCCGTGCTCTGCCCGGGCAGCGCGTACATCAGATCGATGTTGATGTTGTCGAAACCCGCCGCCTGCGCCTCCGCAACCGAGCGCCTGATGTCCGCCACCGTGTGAATACGCCCGAGCACCTGCAGCGCTTCCGCTGCGAAGCTCTGTGCGCCTATCGACAGACGATTGACACCGGCCCGCCGGTATCCGGCCGGATCGCCACACTCAACGGTGCCGGGATTCGCCTCCATCGTGATTTCGATGCCATCGGTACTGTCAAACCGCTCGGCAACCCCGCGCAGGAGTCGCGTAATTTGTGTCGGCGTAAAAAAGCTCGGCGTGCCACCGCCCAGGAAAATACTGATGAGTTCGCGGCCGGCGGCGCGCGCTGCTTCGGCGTCAAGATCGGCGATCAGCGCATCGAGATAACGCTCGCGGGGCGCATCGGCAGCGGCGGTGTAGGAATTGAAATCGCAGTAAGGGCACTTGCGGACGCACCACGGCAGGTGCACGTAGAGCGACAGCGGCGGCAATACCGGCAGCGACTTCATTTCCATTGCAGCTCGCCAAGTTTGCGCGCCAGCTCGCGAAACGCCTGACCGCGATGGCTCCGGGCGTTCTTTTGCGCGGCGCTCAGTTGCGCGGAACTGCAACCAAGTTCCGGATCAAAGAAGACCGGATCGTACCCAAAGCCGGCGTCGCCGCGACGCGCCCGCAGTATTCGGCCTCGCCACTCACCTTCTGCCACTATCACTTCGGGCTCATCGGGCAGCACCAGGCACGCGGCACAATGAAAAGCGGCGCCACGCTGCTCGTCTGCGAGGCCGTCCAGCTCCGCCAACAACTTGTCGATATTTTTCTCGTCATCCGCATCCGCGCCCGCATACCGCGCCGAGTAGACGCCCGGCCGACCGTTCAGAGCATCAACCGCAAGCCCCGAATCATCAGCAATGGCCGCCAGGCCCGTAGCTTTCGCGGCGTGCCGGGCCTTGATCAGCGCATTCTCAACAAACGTGGCACCGGTTTCGTCCGCATCGTCAACGTTGAAGTCCGATTGCGGCACGACCGCGATACCGAGGTCACCGAGGATGCTCGCGATTTCTCGTAGCTTGCCAGCATTGCTGCTGGCCATGACGATTTTGCCCGGCCGACGCAGCACCGGTTTCAACCTGATAAGACGTCGTTCTGCGCCGTGATGATCTCACCGATACCTTTCCTGGCGAGCGCGAGCATCTCAGTAAATTCGCCGTCGGTGAACGCGTGACCTTCGGCGGTACCCTGCACCTCAATGAAATTGCCTGCCTCATTCATCACGATATTCATGTCAGTTTCGGCTTCGGAGTCCTCGGCATAATCGAGGTCGAGAACAGGGGTCCCGTTGTAGATGCCAACGGACACCGCTGCGACCTGTCCATAGAGCGGATTCTTGCGCATGGCTTTATTACCGGAAACGCGCTGCATGGCCAACGCGAGCGCCACATAAGCGCCACTGATTGACACCGTGCGCGTCCCGCCATCGGCCTGAATCACGTCACAATCCAGGGTGATCGTGCGCTCGCCCAGGGCCTCGAGGTCGGTGATCGCACGTAATGAGCGCCCAATGAGACGCTGAATCTCCAGCGTCCGGCCTCCCTGCTTGCCGCGTGCTGCCTCGCGCGCGGATCGTGTGTGCGTTGCTCGGGGCAACATGCCGTACTCGCCGGTTACCCAGCCCCGGCCGTTGCCGCGCATCCAGGGCGGAACACGATTCTCGACACTGGCCGTACACAGCACCCTGGTATCACCAAATTGGGCCAGCACGCTGCCCTCGGCATGGTCCGTGTAGTCCGGCGTGAACCGGACAATTCTCATCTCGTCGGCATTGCGGCCACTTGGGCGCATCATCATTCTCCATTTGTTGAGGGGTCAGCGCCCTTTATTGCGAAAAGGGCGCTGACTCCGATCAGGGTTTCAGGCGCCCATCCACCTCAGCGCGGTGCCGGTGGTGTTGTCGCTGTATGGCGCATTCGCGGTGAGCGCCTGGATACTCAGGCTTTTCAGATTCTGCGCGAGGTTGTTCTCCCCCGGCGCACCAATCTGGGCCATGTCGGCGTCTGCCAATCCCGACCATAGCCCATCCGAACAGGCTAGCAACACGTCGCCCGGTAGCAGCGCCTGTTTGGCGGTGATACTCATATCCGGCACCGGCGCGTCACCACCGAGGCAGCACTCGACGAAGTTACGCATTGGGTGATCCAGTGCTTCTTCTTCAGTAATGGCGCCTTCCTGGATCAACACCTCCACATGGCTGTGATCTCGTGAACGCTGCAACACACGGTTGTCGCGGACCTGATAGATGCGGCTGTCACCGATGTGGGCCCAGAACGAGCCGCCTTCCTGAACGAGGCACACGGCGCAGGTGGCCCGCGGTCGAAAATCAACCGCGACGGCTTCGCCGAGGCTGACAACCTCATCATGGGCTCGCGCCAACGCCATGTACAGGAATCCTTGCGGATCAAATATTGGCAGATCCGACGCCATGAAAAGGTTTTGTACGACTTTCAATCCGGTCTCGGCAGCGCGCGCGCCATCGGAATGGCCGCCCATACCGTCAAACACGAGCATCAGCGCAGCATCGTCCGCAACAACGACCGCGGCCCGATCCTGGTTGTCAGACCGATCCCCAAGTGCAGAGACTTTCGCGTATTCGACTTGCATAGCGGTTGCGGGCGTTAGTTTCTTCAATAACAATGAATCGATGTTACACAGTATGACAGGCTTTGCACGGCAGTCTGCCGAATCAGGCGTCGGCACTCTGACGTGGGAATTGAGGGCCGTCAATCACCGTTACCTCGACGTGCAATTCCGCTTGCCTGAGGAATTTCGGCCCATAGAGCAGGCGTTCAAGCAACAGGTTTCCGCCGCTCTCAAGCGCGGCAAGATCGAGTGTGCCCTGCATTTACGGCGTGACCTTGATCAACGAGCTGAGATGCAGCTTAACGAAGATCTGGTTCAGCTGATCGGTACACGGGTCACAGAAATACGCAAAGCATTGCCTGACGCGTCGGCGCCCAATGCTATCGATGTCTTGCGCTGGCCCGGTGTTATTGCCGAAACACAGATCGACTCCGAGCCGCTGCAAAAAGATGCGGGCGAATTGCTGGATCAGGCGTTGCAGGCGATGTCTGCGATGCGCGCAAGCGAAGGCGAGCGCATAGCGGCGATGCTCGAATCGCGCTGCAAGGACATTTCGGCGCTCGCTGCAGCAGTGCGCAAGCGCCTGCCGGACGTGCTGGCTGCGGCGCATGCGAAACAGCGTGAGCGCATCGAGCGTCTCGACATCGAGGCCGATCCCGCGCGGCTGGAGGTGGAGCTGGCGCTGATCGCACAGAAACTCGATGTCGATGAAGAACTTGATCGGCTGGAAAGCCACGTCGTCGAGATCGCCCAGGTGCTCAAGAGCGATGAACCCGTTGGCCGGCGCCTCGATTTCCTGATGCAGGAGCTCAATCGCGAGGCCAACACGCTGGGATCCAAGTCGGCCGATGCGGAGACGACCAAGGCTGCGGTCGACCTCAAGGTCCTCATCGAACAGATGCGCGAGCAGATTCAAAACGTCGAGTAGCATCGTTAATGAGCGACGCCGAGGCCAATCTATTCGTCATCGCCGCGCCTTCAGGGGCCGGCAAGACAACGCTTGTCAAAGCGCTGGTTACGCGCAATCCCGAGCTTCGCTTTTCCATTTCCTACACGACGCGCCCGAAACGACGCAATGAGGCACACGGTGTCGACTATCTGTTCGTCGACAAAGACGAGTTTGATGCGCTGCGACATGGTGGCGCCTTGCTCGAGTCCGCCGAGGTATTCGACAACCATTACGGCACGAGTCGAATTCAGGTAGATGCGCACCTCAAGGCCGGTCATGGCGTTGTGCTGGAGATCGACTGGCAGGGCGCGCGACAGGTGCGCGCATCAATGCCTGAATGCGTGAGCATATTCATTCTGCCGCCGTCGCACGAAGAACTGGTGCGCCGCCTGCGCGAGCGCCGCACGGACAGTGACGAAGTCATCGCCCGCCGCTTGCGCGACGCGGTCAGTGACATGTCGCATTGGGACGAATTCGACTACGTCGTTATCAACGATGACCTGGATCAGGCCGTCGCTGACCTCGAGGCCGTGCTGGCCGGGCGCGGTGACGCACAGGCAACCAGCAATCCGGATCTGCGGCGCGCCGTCTCCGAGATCGTGTCCTAATAACTTTTTGGAATAAGGGGTAGATTGCTGCTCCAGGGGCGTCCTATTCTTGCTCCGTTGCGACCCAACCCAACCTGATTTTGTCATTATTTACCTTTGGAGAATCCACTTGGCCAGAATTACTGTCGAAGACTGCCTGGACAACATCGAAAACATATTCGAGATGGTGCTCGTCGCCGCCAAACGGGCACGTCGGCTCGCGCACGGGTCAGACCCGATGGTAGAGCTCGAGAATGACAAACCAACCGTGGTCGCGCTGCGTGAAATTGCTGAGGGTCACGTAAACCCGTCGATTCTTGAAGAGATCGAGCAGCCGCGCGCTGATGACTTCATGCAGGCCGACGTTGGAGATGAAATTCTTCCTGTCCGCGGCATCTCAATCGGCGACTGAAACTGCGCCGCTGTTCACCTGACATTCCGCGTAACGCGGGTATGATCGGGGAATGGACTACGCTGCAACACTACTGGCCAGACTGCCTGGGGCGTCGAGACGCGATCATGGTCTGCGGCGCCTCATCCAAAAACTCGAGTCCTATCTGCCCGCCGATCAGATAGAGATGGTCATACAGGCCTACGAGTTCGGCGCCGCCGCGCATGCCGGCCAGAAGCGCCAGTCCGGCGAAGACTACATCTCCCATCCGGTCGCGGTCGCCCAGGAGCTCGCTGACATGCATCTCGATGCGCAGGCGATTGCGGCGGCCATTCTGCATGACGTTGCCGAAGATACCGACGTATCGATCACGGATATCGAGGAGAAATTTGGCGCCGAGGTGGCCTTGCTCGTCGATGGCGTCAGCAAGCTCGATCAGATTCAGTTTCGCAGTCGTGCCGAGGCGCAGGCGGAGAGCTTCCGCAAGATGATGCTGGCCATGATCGAGGACATACGTGTCATTCTCGTCAAGCTCGCAGATCGCCTGCACAATATGCAAACGCTCGACGCAATGCCCGCCAGTAAGAAGGCACGCATTGCGCGCGAGACGCTCGATATTTATGCACCAATCGCCAACCGGCTCGGCATAAACCGCTTCAAGGTTCTGCTGGAAGATCTCGGCTTTCGGCACCTCTATCCGCTGCGCTATCGGGTGCTCGACAAAGCCCTGCGCCGAAGCAAGGGTAACCAACGGCAGATGGTGAAGAAGATTTCCGAGGAATTCAGCGCAACGTTGGCTGATGAGGGAATCGAGGCTGAAGTCATCGGCCGCGAAAAACACCTTTACAGTATTTATAAAAAGATGTCTGAAAAGAAGCGCTTGTTGAGCGACATCGTCGACGTCTACGGTTTTCGCATTGTCGTAGACAACGTCAACGATTGCTACAAGGTGCTGGGTCTCGTGCATGGCCTTTACAAACCGATGCCCGGACGATTCAAGGACTATGTCGCCATCCCGCGCATCAACGGCTACCAGTCTTTGCACACGACCCTGTTCGGGCCCAAAGGTCAGCCGCTCGAGGTACAGATTCGCACGCGTCACATGGACCGTGTCGCTGAATCCGGCGTTGCATCGCACTGGCAGTACAAAGCGGAGGACAAGTCCGACGCGACACCGCAACGACGGGCGCGAGACTGGCTTGCCAACCTTGCGGAACTGCAACGATCCGGAACTTCGGAGGAGTTTCTCGAAAGCGTCAAGGTGGACCTGTTTCCGGACAAGATTTACGTCTTTACGCCCAAAGGCGACATCATGCCGATGCCGAAGGGGTCCACAACCGTTGATTTCGCCTATGCCGTTCATACCGGTATCGGCAATCGGTGTGTGGCCGCCAAAATCAACCGTGGCCTCGTACCGCTGCGAACACAACTGCAAAACGGCCAAACCGTCGAGGTCGTGACCGCGCGCGGCGCCAGGCCCAACCCGAACTGGTTGTCTTTCGTGCGC